>CALJZP010000189.1 GCA_937983545.1 uncultured Azonexus sp. | reverse complement strand
CGACGACCGTGTCGTCGGTACTCGCCTGGCTCTGCAGACGGTTCAGGAAAATGCGGGAAAATTTCATGGCAAGCCGACAAGGCAGGGTCGAAACCCACTCAGGATAACGGCTTGCCGCCGCTCCGGCAAAATCCGGCCGGTATTTATTCTGGTTGCAAGGCCGACGCGAACCGGAGCAGGAAACTCGGTGAAAGCACATTTTCCCTGACGAGGCAAACGTCGATGCACTCCTGCGCCATCTCGGCAGATGTATTGACAGCGGCTCGAGTCAGCTCGATATGGAGCTCCAGCACTCTCTCGGTAGCGGCCAGAAAGCTCTCCGCAAAAACGCCAGCGGCTGCCAGCGTGGTTTTCTGCGTTTCCGCAACTGTTTCGATAAAAAGCACCATCAAACTCTCCGTGGAATGGTCATGAAAGGAGGAGCACCCCGCCGCTGAGCCAGCAGAAGTGCGCACTAAAACAAGCGTCGTCGACCGGTGAACCTAAGCAGCGGCTTTGCAGACGCCGGTGACTTTCAATCGCCGCACGGAACCGTCGGGAAAATCCCAGGCGATTTCCTGGCCTACCCTCAAGCCGATCAGTGCACTGCCAACCGGCGTCAGCACAGAGACCTTGCCCGCCGCCGGATCGGCCTCTTCTGGAAAGACCAGTTCGATTTCACGCTGCGTTCCCAAACGCTCGTCCAGATAGCTGCAACGAGCGTTCATGGTGACCACATCGTCCGGAACCCGTTCCTTTTGAACTACAATTGCCCGATCCAGTTCATCCGCCAGTTCATCGTTCATGGCATATTCACGCAAGCGCGCGTAGTCCTCGACGCTCAATACAGGATCGCCGAATATCGATGAATCACAGGGCAATACGCACGTTTTCGTAAAATCGGTGGCATTCATGGGATGGCATCCTACCGTTCGAACAGCGATCTCGATAGCCATATAATCGGCATCAAAATGTATCCCAACAGGAAACAATAACAAGGCACGACGCGAACAGGAGAGACAGGCGCCAATGGCTGATTTGAATCTGATGGCAGTTTTTGCGCGGGTGGTCGAAGCCGGCAGCTTTTCGGAGGCGGCCAGGCGGGCCGGGACGTCCCGCTCGGCGATCAGCAAGTCCGTAGCCAAGCTGGAAAAATCGCTCGGCGCACACTTGCTGAACCGAACCACCCGCTACCTCAGCCTGACCGAAATCGGTGCCGCAGTGGCCGAGCACTGCGCTCGCATTCTGGAGGAAGCAACGGAGGCGGAGAAACTGGTCGGCAGCCTGAGCAACGAAGCGCGGGGCGTCTTGCGCGTCAGCGCTTCGGTGGCGTTTGGCACCCTGCACGTCGCCCCGGCCCTGGCCGAATTCCTGCCGCGCCACCCGGAGCTCAAGATCGACCTCAGCATCACGGATCGCTGGGTTAACCTGGCCGAGGAAGGTTTTGACGTGGCCATTCACGTCAGCGGCGACCCGCCGCCGAATCTGGTGGCGCGCCCGCTGGCACCGGTTCGGCGCCAGCTATGCGCCACCCCGGAGTATTTTCGCCGCCGCGGCATCCCCCGGACGCCAGCCGATCTGATCGAGCACAACTGCCTGGATTACACGCGCTCCGGCGAACCCGGACGATGGCGCTTCACCGGCCCGGAGGGGGAAATATCCGTGCCGATCAACGGCCCGCTCCACGTGGACGATGACGAAGCCCTGTCTCAGGCCGTCCTCGGCGGACTGGGCGTCGGACTGCTGCCGACTTTCATTGTCGGCAAGGCGCTGCAGAACGGAGACCTGCAGGCTGTCCTGTCCGAGTACATCCCGGTCGAGCGCCATGTCTACGCGATGTATCTGCCGACGCGCCACCTGCCCAACAAGGTCCGGGTTTTCATTGATTTCATGCTTTCCCATATTGGCGCTGAGCCGTATTGGGATCGACAGGCCGGCTGAAACACCGGTCACTGGTCGCAGGTGAGCGTGCGGCGGCGGGCGATGTCCACCTTGCCGGGGTCACGATGCCCCGGGAGGGGTGGCGGCGCGCTCCCGGTTGGCCAACAACATATCCCGCAGCAGGCTCCTTGCCAGATCGTCCGGTTGCCGGTTGGCCAGTTGGCGACTGGTGCCGCCCGTTGCCGTCGAGACGACGAGAATCATGCCAGCCACCCAGTAGTAGCCGGAAAAAACCTCGCCATCGATTTCGCAGCTGACCGGATGTCTTTCATAGCGCCGGTGCGCAGGACTCGAGGCGTTGCCACGCAAGCTGCCCATGCGGCCTCAGGAACCGGTCCGGGCAAGGCTGATCGGCTGAAGCAAGGCGTAGCGCCCAGCCTTGATCGCCCGCTTCTTGTTTTTGACGACCCGGATTTGCTCCGGCACGCCTTGCTCCGTGCACACCGCCATGTTCCCGATCTTCTGATCAAGCGTGCGGTGCATCCCGGACAGACTACGAAGATACCGATCGCTAGCCTTCATCTCGGTCGTCAGGTCGTGAAACTCATGGAACATGGCGCCCTCCCTGCCGGCCGAATTACTTAAATAACGCCCTGAGCCAGCATCGCATCGGCAACTTTGACAAAGCCGGCGATGTTGGCGCCATTGACATAGCTGACCTTACCCCCAGCCGTCAGACCGTAGTTCAAGCAGGCCTCATGGATATTGCGCATGATTTCATGCAGACGGGCGTCGACTTCGTCACGTTGCCAGGAAAGGCGCATGGCGTTCTGGCTCATCTCCAGGCCTGAAGTTGCCACGCCGCCGGCATTGCTGGCCTTGCCCGGAGCGTAAAGCACGCCGTTGCCCTCGAACACCTTCACCGCATCGGCGGTCGACGGCATGTTGGCGCCTTCGGCAACGCAGATGACGCCGTTCTTGAGCAGTGTCTTCGCATCCTCCGCGTCCAGCTCGTTCTGCGTGGCGCAGGGCAGGGCGACATCGACCGGCACATGCCAGGGGCGAACGCCCGGCTGGAAGATGGCGCCGACCCGCTCGGCGTAGTCGCTGACACGGCCGTAGCAGCGGTTCTTCACCTCCATCAGTTCGACCAGTTTTGCCGGTGTGAAACCGCTCTCATCGATCACCGTGCCGCTCGAATCGGACACCGTGACCACCTTGGCCCCCATCGCCATCGCCTTTTCGATCGCGTACTGGGCAACGTTGCCGGCGCCCGAAACGCTGACGCGCAGGCCGTCGAAGCTGCGCCCCTGCTGCTTGAGCATCTCCTCGGCGAAATAGACGGTGCCGTAGCCGGTTGCCTCCGGACGGATCAAGGAGCCGCCGAAGCTCAGTCCCTTGCCGGTGAACACGCAGTCAGCCCGGTTCGTCAGTTTTTTGTACATTCCGGCCATGAAGCCGACCTCGCGGCCGCCCACGCCAATGTCGCCGGCCGGCACGTCGGTGCTGGCACCGACATGGCGGAACAGTTCGCTGACGAAGGCCTGGCAAAAGCGCATCACCTCGCCCGGGCTGCGCCCCTTCGGATCGAAATCCGATCCGCCCTTGCCGCCTCCCATGGGCAGCGTGGTCAGCGCGTTCTTGAAGGTCTGCTCGAAAGCGAGGAATTTGAGGATGGACAGATTGACCGAGGGATGAAAGCGGATACCGCCCTTGTAGGGACCAATGGCTGACGAGTGCTGGATGCGGTAACCGCGATTGACCTGCACCTCGCCTCGGTCATCAACCCATGACACACGGAAAATGATGATGCGCTCGGGCTCGAGCAAACGATCAAGCAAGCCGTGTTCGGCATATTTCGGATGCCGGGCAATGTACGGCCACAAGCTTTCGATGACCTCCGTCACCGCCTGCAAGAACTCCGGCTGCCCCGGATTGCGCACGGCTACCTGCAGAATGAAATCATCAAAACTCTGGTAACGCATCATTGCTCCCTGGTTCGTCGTACGGGGTGAATTGTCGAAATCGGTGCAATCAACCGCACCAAGCGCAAAAAGGCGTGCCCCATTGATAGCCGTTCAGCAACAATCAGCAGCCGCTTCGACGGGGAAAGCAGAGTGAGCGCCAGGGGCTGTGCAGAAACCACCGAGAACGGCCACAGGCCATGCATAACAGGCTACCCCTCACCAACTCCCCTGGATTGTTTTGAGGAAATCAATTCGGCCGTTTTTCGAGAATCGGATCATAGAGCCGGAAGGCGGGCTTGATAAGCCATAGAATTTGAACAAAACTGTTTCTATTTTGATAACAATCTACCCCCATGCACGACATCAACGACATGCTTATCTTTGCCCATGTGGTCAAAGTCCACAGTTTCTCGGAGGCCGCGCGCCGTCTCAATGTCTCGAAATCGCGCGTCAGCAAAGCCGTTAGCCGCCTGGAGAGCGACCTGGGGGTACGCTTGCTGCACCGGAGCACCCGCAGCCTGAGCCTGACCGATGTTGGCGAAGCCTATTTCGAACACTGCGACCGCATACTGGAAGAGCTCAGCCAGGCGGACACAACGATTTCGCGACTGCACCAGGAGCCGCGCGGCAAGCTGAAGATCAGCGCCCCGGTCGCCTTCAGCACCATGCACGTAGCCTCGGCCCTGCCCGACTTCATGGCGCTGTATCCCGACCTCAGCGTTGACCTGACGATCAGCGACCGCCTCGTCGACCTTGCAGACGAGGGATACGACATAGCCCTGCGCATCACCCGCGAGCCGGGCCAGAATCTGGTTGCACGCCAACTGGCCCCGATCCGCCGCAAGATTTGCGCAAGCCCGTCCTATCTCGCCCGTCGCGGAATTCCGCTCATTCCGGAAGATCTGGTCCTGCATAACTGCCTGGATTACACCTTCATGAACACCCAGGGGATGTGGCACCTCAATGGATATAACGGAGATGTCTCGATTCCGGTATCCGGCACCCTGCGCATCAATGACGACGAAGCCTTGTCCCAGGCGGTACTCGGCGGCCTCGGGCTGGCCCTGCTACCGACCTTCATCGTCGGCAAGGATCTGCAGGAGGGGCGCCTGATCGAAGTTTTGCCCGGCTATGTACCAACCGAACGTTTCATCTACGCCGTTCATCTGCCCAATCGGCATTTGCCGCTAAAAGTCCGCGCCTTTATCGAATTCCTGATGAAGCGCTTCGGGCCGACCCCCTACTGGGACCGTTGAACTTGCGATGCTTGCCGCCGAGCGCGCACCGCCGTCGACCGAAGGAAGCCGCTTTGGCGAGCGGCATTCCGTCGAAATGGGCGATGAGGAAGCGCTCAGACCTTCCCGAGTTCGCCGCGCAGCGCGCCGATGATCGAATCGTAGCGATGCGGGTCGCTGTCCTTGCCGGCCCCATAGACGGCCGACCCGGCAACGAAGGCATCGACCCCGGCGCGGGCGATCTCGGCGATGTTGGCGGTGTTGACGCCACCATCGATCTCCAGGCGGATGCGCCGGCCGGTCTGCTGTTCGTAGGCATCCAGCTTGGCACGCGTCTGCTTTGCCTTGGCCAGCGTGCCGGGGATGAATTTCTGCCCGCCGAAGCCGGGGTTCACGCTCATCAGCAGCACGACGTCGAGCTTGTCCATAACGTAGTCCATGTGGACGAGCGGCGTCGCCGGGTTGAAGACCAGGCCGGCCTGACAGCCGCCTTCGCGGATCAGGGACAGGCTGCGGTCGATGTGTTCGGAGGCTTCCGGGTGGAAGGTGATGATGTTGGCCCCGGCCTTGATGAAATCGGGGATGATGCGGTCGACCGGCTTGACCATCAGGTGCACGTCGATCGGCGCCGTGGTGCACGGGCGGATTGCTTCGCAAACCAGCGGACCGATGGTCAGGTTGGGAACATAATGGTTGTCCATCACGTCAAAGTGAATCCAGTCGGCCCCCGAGGCGATGACGTTGGCCACTTCCTCGCCCAGCTTGGCGAAGTTGGCGGACAGAATGCTCGGTGCAATGACGTAATCTTTGGCTGACATGATGTGTCCCTGAACAATAACGAACGAAATTATCCCATGCCCGACAACAAGTACCGAATCGAAGTCCACCCGATACCGCAGTTCATTCCCGATCAGTCCGACCCGGAGAACGACCGCTACGTCTTCGCCTACACGATCACCATCCGCAACGTCGGCGAGATACCGGCCCAACTGGTCTCCCGGCACTGGATCATCACCGACGCCAACAATCACGTGCAGGAAGTTCGAGGTCTGGGCGTGGTCGGCCAACAACCGCTGCTCCAGCCCGGTGAAAGCTACCAGTACACCAGCGGCTCGGCGCTGACGACCCCTATCGGCACGATGAAAGGCAGCTACCAGATGGTCGCCGAAGACGGCACGCATTTCGAGGCGGAAATTCCCGAATTCGTCCTCGCCATTCCGCGCGCCCTGCATTGAGCCTCAAACACAGCTACACGCTGATCGCACCGTTCTACGATGCGGCCATCGGCCAGGTAACGCGGACCGCCCGCCAGCGCAGCCTGGCCGCGTTGCCGGCAGAAGCGGGGTGCGTGCTGCTCGCTGGCGTCGGCACCGGCCTCGACCTGCCCTACCTGCCGCCCCAGCACCGCTATGTCGGGCTCGACCTGACCCAGGCCATGCTGCGTCGCGCCCTGCCGCGTGCCCGGCATGTCGATTTCGCGCCGGTCCAGGGCGATGCCCAGCGCCTGCCCTTTGCCGATGCCGCCTTCGATCATGCCGTATTGCATCTGATCCTGGCCGTCGTGCCGCAACCGGCGGATTGCTTTGCCGAGATTGCGCGCGTTGTGCGGCCCGGTGGCAGCATCCTGGTGTTCGACAAATTTCTGCGTCGCGGGCAGCCGGCGCTGATGCGCCGCCTGCTCAACCCGTTGCTGCGCCGTGTCGCGACGCGACTGGATGTCGTGTTCGAGGATTTACTCGTCGCAACGCCCGACCTGGCACTGGAGCACGACCTACCCACCCTGGCCGGCGGCTGGTTCCGGATGATCAGGTTGCGACGGCTCTGAAACCGCAGCCGGTTCGTCAATGACTTCGGCTGGCAATTCGTCCTTGCCCAGCGCATCCTCGATCCAGGCCAGCATCAGCGTCCAGGTCACGGCCAGCACCACCGGACCGACGAAAATGCCGATCAATCCGAAGCCGAGCATGCCGCCGATGACCCCGGCGAAGATCAGCAGCAGTGGCAGGTCGGCACCGCGCTTGATGAGCATGGGGCGCAGGAAATTATCCAGTGTGCCGACGATCAGGCTCCACACCAGCAGGAAGGTCGCCCAGCCGGTATCACCCATCCAATACATCCAGCCGACCGCCGGCAGCAGAACCAGCATGGGACCGATTTGCGCAATGCACAGCATCAGCATCAGCGCCGACAGCAAGGAGGCGAAGGGCACGCCGGCGACGGCCAGACCAAGCCCGCCGAGCAAGGTCTGCACGATGGCGGTGACACCGACGCCGAGAGCTACACCACGAATGGCCTGGCCGGCCAGGACGATCGAATTCTCGCCCCGTTCGCCGGCCAGCCGACGCCCGAAACGACGCGCCATGCGCGCCCCCGTTTCACCACCGGAATACAGGATGGCAGAGATCGTGACCACCAGCAGGAACTGGATCAGCATGCCGCCCAATCCACCCACCTGAGCGAGCACCCACTTACCGGCATCGGCGGCATAAGGCGTGGCCTTGGCGACAATACCGGCCGCGCCTCCGGCAGCCACCTGGCTCCAGCCGGCAGCCAGACGCTCGCCTACCAGAGGCAATGACTTGACCCAGTCGGGCGGCAAAGGAAGGCCATTGCTCGCTACCGATTTGCCGGCCGCCGTCAGCTCTCCGGCGTGGTCGAGAATGGTGTCCAGCGCCAGCCATAAAGGCAGTACCAACAGGAGCAGCATGCCGATGCACATGATCAGCACCGCGACGCCCCGTCGATTACCGAGACGCGCCTCCAGACTGACGAACAGGGGCCAGGTGGCAACCACCAGCATCGCTGCCCACACTGAAGCTGCCAGAAACGGACGCAACACCCACAGGCTCAGACCGATCAGCCCGAGAATGCACAGGATGGCCAGGGTATTCCTGGCCAGGTCACGGCGAATGTCGGTCATCAAAATTTGCCACCGTTGACAATAGCGTTGCCGGCGACACCAAGACTGGACACTTGCTGACAGAACACAAAAATCGGCGGCGGTTGAAATTTCATACTACCTCGCTGCGTGAAAGTTCCTACTGGTTGCATGTCCTGGCCGCCCGTCCAGATAGAGAGCTCCCCAGCAAGGGTGGCGTCGCCCAATACCATTTCAAGCAAACCAACCCTCTCAACATCTCCCATAAACAGACAACACCCCATTGCTGACACTGAATTTGCGCTATTTCCAAAGTACTTATCAGCCAAGCAAGTGCCCTGACGACACAACACATTGACAACATGGAATACACCGTCGGATTTTTTTACACCCAGCAAATATCACGCCAAAACAACACTATTTTATAAATAAAAATCAGTTAATTACAAAAATCGGCATGCAATTCGCTTGCGACATAATCACACAACCGAACATTGCATCCAATCAACATCAAAAAGGTCCGCCATGAAAGCTTTCACATCGATTTCGGCCGCAGTCGTACTCGCTGCAACACTAGCTGCTCCGTCGGCATTTGCAGGCGCGGTGCATAACGCCAATCTGTTTACCAACACATTAGCTGCCAATGACGACGGCTCCACCGGCTTGGTCAACCTGGGCTTCACAGCGAATATCAATGGCACAAATTACACCCAGACTTACGTCAACAACAACGGCAATATCACTTTCAACAATCCGTTAGGCACCTTCACCCCCTCCGCAATCTCCAGCGGCGCCTTCGGCCCGATCATTGCACCATTCTTTGCAGACGTGGACACACGTGCAGCAGGCTCCAGCCCAGTCACCTACGGTAGCGCAACACTGGGTGGATTTAACGTCTTTGGCGTTAACTACATCAACGTTGGAGTATTCAATTCGCAACCAATTTTCAACACCTTCCAGATGATCCTGACCAGTCGTTCCGATATCGGCACAGGTGATTTCGACATCCAGTTCAACTACGACCGCATCGTCTGGGAAGCGGGCACCGCAAGCAACGCCCCAGCCGGTGGTTTGGGTGGCACTTCCGCACTTGTTGGTTACTGGACCAGCCCGACGTCCAATAACACGCTTGCAGGCTCTCTGGTCAACGGTGCCCTGATCGATAGCGGCCCCAACGCACTGACCAACCATTCGCTCAACAGCAACGTTCTCGGCCAATACAATTTCCAGGTACGCAACGGGCAGGTGATTCACGTTCCCGAACCAGCCGGTCTCGCCCTTCTCGGTCTAGGCTTGCTCGGTTTGATTGCCTCACGCCGCCGCAACAGAGCCTAACCAAAACAAATTAGTGCTCATAAAAAAACCCGCCTCTTTGTGGCGGGTTTTTTATTGGCCTTACAAAACTAGCTACGGTAATCAGCGTTAATCTTGACGTAGTCGTACGAGAAATCGCAGGTATAGACGCTGGCCTGAGCGGCACCGCGACCAAGGTCGACGCGGACGGTAATCTCGGCCTGGGCCATGACCCGGGCGCCATCGGCCTCCTGATAGGCGGCGGCACGGCCACCGTTTTCGGCAACCAGCACGCTGTTTTCTCCACTAGCGAGCCAGACTTTGACACCATCGACATCCAGGTCGGCGATGCCGGCGTAGCCGACCGCAGCGAGGATACGGCCGAGGTTGGGGTCAGACGCGAAGAAAGCCGTCTTGACCAGCGGCGAATGGCCGATGGCGTATCCGACCTGGCGGCACTCCTCGATCGTCTTGCCGCCTTGCACCGCGACGGTGATGAACTTGGTAGCGCCCTCGCCATCGCGCACGATGGCCTGCGCCAGTTCGACGGAGACCGCAATGATCGCCGCCTTGACCTCGGCCCAGCCGGCATCGCCTTCGGCAGCAAAGCTGACGCCGGACTGGCCGGAAGCGATCATCACGTAGGAGTCGTTGGTCGAGGTGTCGCCATCGACCGTGATGCAATTGAACGAGGCATCCGCCGCTTCCTTGACCAATTGGTCAAGCAGGGGCTGGGCAATACCGGCGTCGGTGGCCAGGAAACCGAGCATGGTGGCCATGTTCGGCTTGATCATGCCGGCGCCCTTGGAAATACCGGATACCGTAATCGTCTTGCCGCCGACGGTGACGCGGCGCGAAGCGGCCTTGGCGACGGTATCGGTAGTCATGATGGCGTGCGCCGCGGCGTGCCAGTTATCGGCCTTCAGATCGGCATGGGCGGCCGGCAAGCCGGCCTTCAGACGATCGACCGGCAGCGGTTCGAGAATCACGCCAGTCGAGAACGGCAGCACCTGATCGGCGGCGACACCCAACAGTTCGCCGACTGCGGCGCAACTGGCCTGGGCCGTACGGCGGCCCGGTTCGCCGGTGCCGGCATTGGCGATGCCGGTATTGATGACCAGCGCGCGGATTTCCTTGCCACCCGCCAAGTGGTTGCGGCACAACTGCACCGGGGCAGCGCAGAAACGGTTCAGCGTGAATACGCCCGCCACCGTGCAGCCGGCGTCCAGGGCCACCAGGGTCAGGTCGCGGCGGTTTTTCTTGCGGATTTCGGCTTCGGCAACACCAAGACGGACGCCTGGGACCGGAAAGAGTTGATCGGCAGCAGGCGTGGCGTAATTGACAGGCATTCTCGTGGCTCCAAAAGCATCAAGGCACCGCCGGGTGCCTTGGGGTTCAGATCAGGACAGTTTTCCGTGGCAGTGCTTGTATTTCTTGCCCGAGCCGCAAGGACAGGGGTCGTTGCGGCCGATCTTCGGGCCGGCATCGGCCGGTGCCACAGCCTGCGGCTGCGCCTCGCCCTCACCCAGCGCCTCGTCGTAACCGGCATGCTGGTACTGCACATTCTGTACATCGGCATGCGGCGCGGTTTCCTCGACGTCTTCCTGCGAACGGATCTGCACGGTATAGACGATGCGGGTCACTTCGCGGCGGACCAGATCGAGCAGTCCCTCGAACAGCTCGAACGCCTCGCGCTTGTATTCCTGTTTCGGGTTCTTCTGGGCGTAGCCGCGCAGATGGATGCCCTGACGCAGATGATCCAGAGCCGCCAGATGCTCGCGCCAATGGCTGTCGAGGCTCTGCAGCATGACATTGCGCTCGAACTGGTGGAAGGTCGATGCGCCGACCAGATCCACCTTGGCCTGATAGACCTCGTCGGCGCCCTTGATGATGCGTGCGAGGATTTCCTCGTCGGACAGCGTCGGCTCGTCCTTGAACCACTGGGCGACCGGGGCCGTGATCTGCAGTTCGGAAGCGAGCGCGCGCTCCAGTCCTTCCATGTCCCATTGCTCTTCGACCGACTCTTCCGGCACGTAGGTGCGGAAAGTTTCGATGATGACGCTCTGGCGCATGGCCGAGATGGTTTCGGAGATATCTTCGGTTTCCAGCAACTCGTTGCGCTGCTGGTAGATCACCTTGCGCTGGTCGTTGGAAACGTCGTCGTATTCCAGCAATTGCTTGCGGATGTCGAAGTTGCGGGCCTCGACCTTGCGCTGCGCCGATTCCAGCGAACGGGTGACGAGCGGATGCTCGATGGCCTCGCCTTCCGGCATCTTCAGCTTGTCCATGATGGCGCGCAGGCGCTCGCCGGCGAAGATGCGCAGCAGCTGATCGTCGAGCGACAGGTAGAAGCGCGAGGAGCCGGCATCGCCCTGGCGACCGGCACGGCCGCGCAGCTGGTTGTCGATACGACGGGACTCGTGACGCTCGGAGCCGATGATGTGCAGACCGCCGGAAGCCAGCACCTGTTCGTGCACCTTCTGCCAGTCGGCGCGCAGGGCGCCAATCCGGGCATCCTTGTCGGCAGCGGACAGCGCCTCGTCGTTGGCGACGGCGTCGATCTGCTTCTGGATATTGCCACCGAGCACGATGTCGGTACCGCGACCGGCCATGTTGGTGGCGATGGTGATCATGCCCGGACGGCCGGCTTCGGCGACGATTTCGGCTTCACGGGCGTGCTGCTTGGCGTTGAGCACCTGATGCGACAGCTTTTCCTTGTCGAGCAGGTGCGACAGCAGTTCGGAGTTCTCGATCGACGTCGTGCCGACCAGCACCGGCTGGCCGCGCTGCGAGCAATCCTTGATGTCGGCGATGATCGCCGCATGCTTTTCGTCGGCCGTCTTGTACACCAGGTCGTTCATGTCCTTGCGGACCATCGCCCGATGGGTCGGGATGACGACGGTTTCCAGGCCGTAGATCTGCTGGAATTCGTAGGCTTCGGTGTCGGCCGTGCCGGTCATGCCGGACAGGCGGCTGTACATCCGGAAATAATTCTGGAAGGTGATCGAGGCCAGGGTCTGATTTTCGGCCTGGATGTCGACGCCTTCCTTGGCTTCGACGGCCTGATGCAAGCCGTCCGACCAGCGGCGGCCGGCCATCAGGCGGCCAGTGAATTCATCGACGATGACCACTTCGCCGTTCTGCACGACGTAGTGCTGGTCCTTGTGGAACAGCGACAGCGCGCGCAGGGCGGCATTCAGATGGTGCATCAGCGAAATGTTGGCGGCGTCGTAGAGGCTGGAGCCTTCCTTGAGCAGGCCGTGCTCGGCGAGCAGTTGCTCGGCGTGCTCGTAGCCAGTTTCCGACAGATGGACCTGATGGCCCTTCTCGTCGACCCAGTAGTCGCCTTCGCCGTTCTCTTCCATGGCTCGGGTCAGTTGCGGCACCACCGCCTTCATGCGCAGATAGAGATCGGTGTGGTCGTCGGCCTGGCCGGAAATGATCAGCGGCGTACGCGCTTCGTCGATCAGGATGGAGTCCACTTCGTCGACGATGGCGAAATTCAGGCCGCGCTGCACGCGCTGATCGGCCGTATAGACCATGTTGTCGCGCAGGTAGTCGAATCCGAATTCGTTATTGGTGCCGTAGGTGATGTCGGCGGCGTAGGCGGCCTGCTTGGCCTCATGGTCCATCTGCGACAGATTGACGCCGACCGACAGGCCGAGGAAGCGGTGCAGGCGCCCCATCCACTCGGAGTCGCGGGTCGCCAGGTAGTCGTTGACCGTGATGACATGCACCCCCTTGCCTGAAATGGCATTCAGATAGGCGGGCAGCGTACCGACCAGCGTCTTGCCTTCACCGGTGCGCATTTCGGCGATCTTGCCGTAGTGCAGCACCATGCCGCCGATCATCTGGACGTCGAAGTGACGCATGCCGAGGACACGCTTGCCGGCCTCGCGGACGACGGCGAAAGCCTCGGGCAGCAGGTCGTCGAGCGACTCGCCGTTGGCATGGCGCTGGCGGAACTCGTCAGTCTTGGCCTGCAATTGCTCGTCGGAGAGCGCCTGCAGGGCCGGCTCGAACGCATTGATGCGCTTGACGGTCTGGGAGTATTGCTTGATCAGCCGATCGTTGCGGCTGCCGAAAATCTTCTTGAGTAGGCCGGATATCATCGCGATGTAAGGTGGTTGCGCGGGTGGCGGCAAAGCGTCGATTCTAACACGCCCCCATTACCCGATGATGACGACCTAAATCAAGACGATCCAGATCGGGCTAGCGGCGCTTGAGATGCGCGTATTCCTCGCCCCGCTTGAGAAAATGAGCCGGATTCTGGGCAACGCCCTGCATGCGAACCTCGAAATGCAGGTGCGCCCCGGTGGAGCGCCCGGTATTGCCGACGGCTCCGATCAGCTGCCCACGCTTCGCCAGCGACGCCGGCTTGATATCGATGCGCGACAGATGCGCATAGCGGGAAACCAGGCCTTCGCCGTGGTCGATGTCGATCATGTTGCCAAATTCGGGATGGTAAGCCGCCACCAGAACGACCCCGTCGGCCGCCGCGACAACCGGCGTTCCCGTGTCCGCATTGAAATCGATCCCTTCGTGCATGGCGCGCCCACCGACGATGGGATCGGTACGATGGCCGAAAGGCGAGCCAAGGTAGCCATCTTTGACCGGCAGAACCGTTGGCAGCAGACGATCTCGGACCCGCTTCTCCAGCAGTTTGAATTCGACCTGAGCCAGATCATCGCTCCGCCGGTCGACCACTGCGGCCAGCCGTTCGATTTCCTTCTGCAAATCCCCTGCGCTCATCGGCACCGGCACGTAAGGCCCGCCCTGCGCCGCCTTGAGCGTATCGGCCGGACGTTCGCGCTTGACACCGGCCATACCGGAAAGACGCTCGCCCAGCGCATCGAGCTGCAACACCTGCGCCTGAAGTTCGCCAAGCCGCGTTGCCATCAATTGCAGGTTGCTGTCGACATGATCGCGAGTCTTGCGATCCTCCTGCAAATGCAAGGTCACCAGCAGGTCCTCGACCAGCGGCAAACGCAGCGCCACCGACAGCCACGAGAACAGGGCCGACGTGGAAAACACCAACACCAGCAGCGCGAATACCGTCGCGAGCACATGCCGGGGCATAATGGTGATCGTGCGCGCCGCCTTCAGATGGCGCGAAACGAGAATAATCTGCACGGAACCTCCTATGTACAAAGGGCCAGAGCAATACCTCAACAGCGATGCGACGACGAGCCGCATCATGGCCCACGCACGCCTGCTGCAAAAGCTCTCGCGCCGGTTCGAAGCGGTCGCCCCTGCCGGGTTGCGCCACGCCGCACGCGTTGCCAATTACAAGTCGGGGACTATCGTTATCCACACCGACAACGGTGCGGTCGCCGCCAAGATTCGCCAGATGAGCCAGCGCTTGTGCGACGAATTATCCAGGGGAGGGGCGGAGTGTAGCGCCCTGGAAGTCAAAGTGCAACCCCGCCAAATCCCTTACCAATCAACGAGTTCAACATTGAAACCGCTGTCCGGCAAGGCATTTGGCCTGCTCGAATCGACGGCCGACAACCTGCCCGAGGGGCCTTTGCGAAAGGCCTTGAAAACCCTGCTGGAGCGCGCCGCTAGAGCGGAATGATCGCCAGTCGCTCAACAAACATCAGCGCAAAAATCAGCAGCGCAAAGACGACTCCGTAGCGGAACAGGCGCCAGCTGAAGGCGAGATATTGGCGATTGCCGGTAAAGGCATAGACGACCAGCCCGACGCCGATGGCGATGACGACAACGACTGCCAACAGACGCAGCAGCCACATGGCGACTCAGGCAGCCTGGGCCAGCCAGCGGGTAACGCCGCTTGGTGCCTGAGCCGCCTCATCGAAGGTGGTCAATTCCCACGCATCCCGCTGCTCGAGCAGGGCGCGGGCCAGCTGGTTGTTCAGGGCGTGCCCACCCTTGTGCGACGAATAGGCGGCGAGTAGCGGATGGCCAAGCAGATAGAGATCGCCCACCGCATCGAGAATCTTGTGCTTCACGAACTCGTCGCCGTAACGCAGGCCATCCTGGTTCAGCACGCGGAATTCGTCGAGAACGATGGCGTTCTCAAGACCGCCGCCCAGCGCCAGACCGTTCTCGCGCAGGTACTCGACCTCCTGCATGAAGCCAAAGGTACGGGCGCGCGACACCTCACGGACATAGGACTGCTCCGCGAAGTCGATTTCGGCCTTCTGGGCCGACTTGTCGATGGCCGGATGGTTGAAGACGATGGAGAAGGCCAGCTTGTAGCCGTCGTAGGGCACGAAGCGGGCCCACTTGTCGCCATCCCTGACCTCGATAGGGCGGGTGACGCGGATGAATTTCTTGGCGGCGTTCTGTTCCTCGATGCCGGCGGACTGGATCAGGAAGACGAAAGGCGCTGCCGAACCGTCGAGAATGGGCACTTCCGGCGCATCCAGGTCGATCCAGCAATTGTCGATGCCCAGCCCGGCAAGGGCCGACATCAGATGTTCGATGGTCCCCACCTTGACCCCGTCCACTTCGAGACAGGAGCACATGCGGGTATCGCCAATCAGCACTGCCTTGGCGGGAATGTCCTTGGGCTCCGGCAGATCGACGCGACGGAAAACGATGCCGGTATCCGGGGCTGCCGGGCGCAGGGTCAGGCTGACCTTGACACCGCCATGCAGGCCGACACCTGAGGCACGAATAACCGTCTTGAGCGTGCGTTGCTTGAGCATGCTAAGTGTTTGAATGATTGGGGAAGGCGGCGGATTGTAACACAAGCCGCCGCCACCCTTTTTCAGAGAAAGCTTTTGTGATGCCTTAATCCGCCTGTTTGCGCAGGAAAGCCGGGATGTCGTAACGGTCAACGCCGCTATTGGCAAGGGCTTCAACGGTCACGTTGCGTTTACGCACCACGGCCGGCACATCGGCGATCTGGTTGTAGTCGATGGACGGACCGGCGCCGAAAGCGACAGCATCGTGCGTACCGGTAGCCTGCGCCTGGACCAGCACCGGCTGGGTAAACACTTCCGGCTTGCTGCGCACGGCAGCGGCTGCCTGGCCAAGGCCGGTGGCAACCACGGTGACGCGCAGGGCGTCGCCCATCAGTTCGTCGTAAACGGCACCAAAGATGATGTGGGCATCTTCGGCTGCAAAGGCCTTGACGGTGTTCATCACTTCGTTGACTTCCTTCATCTTCAGGTTGCCCTTGGCGGCGGTGATATTCACCAGCACGCCCTTGGCACCGGACAGATTGACACCTTCGAGCAGCGGCGAGGCAACGGCCTGCTCGGCGGCGATGCGGGCACGATCGACGCCGGCAGCAGCAGCGGAGCCCATCATGGCGCGACCCATTTCACCCATGACCGTACGGACGTCTTCGAAGTCGACGTTGACCAGGCCCGGGTAGGTAATGATTTCGGCGATACCGCCAACGGCGTTCTTCAGCACGTCGTCGGCTGCCTTGAAGCAATCGTCGACATCGGCGTCGTCGCCCATGACTTCCATCAGCTTGTCGTTGAGGATGACGATCAGCGAATCGACGTGCTTGGAGAATTCGGCGATGCCGGCTTCGGCCGCCTTCATGCGCTTGCCGCCTTCGAAGCTGAACGGCTTGGTGACAACGCCGACGGTCAGGATGCCCATTTCGCGGGCGATTTCAGCCACCACCGGGGCCGCGCCGGTGCCCGTGCCGCCGCCCATGCCGGCGGTGATGAAGGCCATGTGGGCGCCTTCCAGCGAAGCGCGGATTTCGTCGCGGTGCGCCTGCGCGGCTTCCTGGCCCTTTTCCGGCTTGGCGCCGGCACCCAGACCGCTCTTGCCGAGCGACAGCTTGCTCGATGCGGCATTGCGGCTCAAAGCCTGCGCGTCGGTGTTGGCGGCGATGAATTCAACGCCGTTCACGCCTTCGTTGATCATGTGCTCGATGGCATTACCACCCGCACCGCCGACCCCGAACACCTTGATGATCGTGCCGACGTCCTCGTCCTTCTCGATGATCTCAAACATGACTACCTCCTCTGAAAAAACCGTTTAAATTCAAAAATCAAAAGTTCTTGACGAACCAATCTTTCATGCTGGAAAAGACATCCTTGATGCCCTGCTTTTCCTGAATCTTCTGGCCGCGCTTGCGCTGGGCCTGCGCTTCGAGCAGCAGACCGAAAGCCGTCGAGAAGCGCGGGCTCTGCACGACGTCGGCCAGGCTGCCGTGGTATTTCGGGTTGCCGAGACGAACCGGCATATGGAAGATTTCCTCGCCCAGCTCGACCATGCCCGGCATGACGCTGGCGCCGCCGGTCAGCACGATGCCGGAGGACAACACTTCCTCGAAGCCGGCGCGGCGCAATTCGTTCTGGATCAGTTCGTACAGTTCCTCGACGCGCGGCTGGATCACATCGGCCAGCGCACGGCGGCTCAGGCTGCGGCTGGGGCGGTCGTCGACGCCGGCCACATCGAGGTTTTCGTTGATATCGGCCAATTGCGACAAGGCGCAACCGTACTTGCACTTGATGTCCTCCGCTTCGCGGGTCGGCGTGCGCAGGGCCATGGCGATATCGTTGGTCACCTGGTCGCCGGCGATGGGGATCACCGAGGTGTGGCGGATGGCGCCCTGGGTCCACACGGCGATGTCGGTCGTGCCGCCGCCGATGTCGATCAGGCAGACACCGAGATCCTTCTCGTCCTCGGACAGCACGGCGTAGCTGGAGGCCAGCGGCTGCAGCACGAGGTCATTCACTTCCAGGCCGCAGCGGCGCACGCACTTGACGATGTTCTGGGCGGCCGACACGGCGCCGGTGACGATATGCGTCTTCACCTCCAGGCGCATGCCGCTCATGCCGATCGGCTCGCGGATGCCGTCCTGGCCGTCGATGACGAATTCCTGCGTCAGGATATGCAGGATTTCCTGATCGGCCGGAATCGGCATGGCGCGTGCCGTCTCGATGACGCGATCGACATCGCTGGCGGTCACTTCCTTGTCCTTGATCGCCACCATGCCGTTGGAGTTGAAGCTCTTGATGTGGCTGCCGGCGATGCCCGTATAGACGTTGCTCACCTTGCAGTCGGCCATCAGTTCGACCTCCTGGATGACGCGGCTGATGGTGTGCACCGTTTCCTCGATGTTCACCACCACGCCCTTCTTCAGGCCCTTGGAGTCCTGCGAGCCCATGCCGATCACGTTCAGCTGGCCCTCGTTGTTGATCTCGGCGACCAGCGCGACGATCTTCGAGGTACCGATATCCAGGCCGACGACCAAATCCTTGTTATCCCTGCTCATGTCCTTACTTTCCCTTCCCCTCGGCCGCGACCCTCATCGCAAAGCCATTCGGATACCGCAAATCCACCACGGCCGGCCTGACCGCCCGCTTGGCGACCATCTCCGGATACACCTCGATAAAGCGTGCCAGCCGCACGCCGACTGGCGATTTGGCCTGCTCGCGGCCAATATCGACCAACATGCCGTTCTGCAGCTTCAAGGCCCATGCCAGGCGCGGCGACAAGGTCACCTGCACCGGCACTTCGCCAACCGCCTTGAAGGCGCCGACCAGCGCGCCGTATTCCTTCAGTACCTCCGGCGCCGTGCCGAGCGGCCCGAACAGCAGCGGCATGGCGCTCGCCTCGCTCTCCGGCAGGCTGGCCGCAAAAACCTCGCCATAGCTGTTCACCAGCTCGCCCCGTCCCTCGCCCCAGCGGGCGACCGGCCTGTGCTCCTCGATGCTGACCTCGAGCCGGTCCGGCCACTGGCGTCGGATGTCCACCTTGCGCACCCAGGGCAGCTTTTCCAGCGCGCCGCGCACCGACTCCAGATTGATGCTGAAGAAATTGCCCTTCAGCGATGCCGGCAACACCTGCTCCACCTCGGCACGCCGGGTATGCGCCAACGTGTCGGCGAATACCACCTGACGCACCGGCAAGGACGGCACCCGCACCAGCCAGACCGCGGCCGCAGCCAGCAACGCCGCGGCCGCGACCAGCATCAGCAGGTCGGCGATGGCGTTGAGCAGGTGCGGTTTGTTCCACATTCATCGTCTCTGTCGTTAATCGTTGGCAGCCAGTTCGAGCACGCGGCGAACCAGTGCGGGATATTCCATGCCGGCAACGCGGGCGCCCATCGGAACCAGCGAATGGTCGGTCATGCCCGGCGCGGTATTCACTTCCAGGTAGTAGTGATTGCCGGCCTCGTCCATCAGGAAATCGACGCGCCCCCAGCCGCGGCCGCCGAGGATGCGGAAGGCTTCCAGCGCGCCCTTGCGGATTTCCATTTCCTTGGCTTCCGGCAGGCCGCAGGGGCACAGATACTGGGTGTCGTCGCGGTTGTACTTGGCTTCGTAGTCGTACCATTCGGTCGCCGGCACGATCTTGATGATCGGCAGCACCTCGTCGCCGACGATACCGACCGTGTATTCGCCGCCCATCACGCCCTTTTCGGCGATGACCAGCGAATCGTGGCGTGCAGCTTCCTCGTAGGCCGCCTTGAGCGTTCCGCGTTCCTTGACCTTGGTCACGCCGATGGAAGAACCTTCGCGCGCCGGCTTGACGAAGAGCGGCAGACCAAGTTGCTCCTCGATTTCGGCAAAATCGGAATCGGCCGTCAGCAGGGCATATTCGGGAACCGGCAAGCCGGCCGCCTGCCACATCAGCTTGGTGCGGAACTTGTCCATGGCCAGCGCCGAGGCCAGCACACCGGAACCGGTGTAGGGGATGTGCATGAACTCGAGGGCACCCTGGATGGTGCCGTCCTCGCCATGGCGGCCGTGCAGCGCAATGAACGCCCGGTCATAGCCCTTCAGGTCGTCGAGGGTCTGCGTGGCCGGATCGAAGGCATGGACATCGATGCCCTGCCCCTGCAGCGCGGCCAGTACCCGCGAACCGCTGTTCAGGGAAACCTCGCGCTCGGCGGAGGTTCCGCCAAAGAGGACTGCGACTTTGCCGAAACTGCTCATTTGCCTTCCACCAGCTTGCCGGGCACCGCACCGATCGAGCCGGCACCCATGGTCAATACCACGTCGCCATCGCGGGCGACATCCATGATCGTTTGCGGCATGGCCGCAATGTCCTCGACGAAGACCGGCTCAACCTTGCCGGCGACGCGCAGCGCGCGGGCCAGCGACCGGCCGTCGGCCGCGACGATGGGTGCTTCGCCGGCCGCGTAGATCTCGGCCAGGCACAACGCATCGACGGTGCTCAGCACCTTGACGAAATCCTCGAAGCAATCGCGGGTCCGTGTGTAGCGGTGCGGCTGGAAGGCCAGCACCAGTCTGCGCCCCGGGAAGGCACCCCGGGCGGCGGCCACGGTGGCGGCCATCTCGACCGGGTGATGGCCGTAATCGTCGACCAGGGTGAAGCTGCCGCCAGCCGGCAAGGCGATTTCACCGTACCGCTGGAAGCGGCGGCCAACACCCTTGAATTCGGCCAGCGCCTTGACGATGGCCTCGTCGGCCACTTGCACTTCGGTCGCCACGGCAATCGCGGCCAACGCGTTGAGCACATTGTGCAGGCCCGGCGTGTTGAGCACGATGGACAGGCGGGTCGTCGTGCCATTGACGCGCACGCAGTCGAAACGCATCCGGCCGTCCTCGGCGACGATGTTCTCGGCGTAGAAATTGTTTTCCGGCGACAAACCGTAGGTGATGATCTGCTTCGGCACGCGCGGCAGGATGTCGCGCACGTTGGCGTCGTCGCCGCAGACCACGGCCACGCCGTAGAAAGGCAGCCGGTTCAGGAAGTCGACGAAGGCGGTTTTCAGGCGCTCGAAATCGTGGCCATAGGTCTCCATGTGGTCGGCATCGATATTGGTGACCACCGAGATGACCGGCGACAGGAACAGGAAGGAAGCATCAGACTCGTCCGCTTCGGCCACCAGGAAATCGCCGCTCCCCAGGCGGGCGTTGGCGCCCGCGGCATTCAGCCGGCCACCGATGACAAAGGTCGGGTCAATGCCGCCTTCGGCCAGGATGCTGGTGACCAGGCTGGTCGTCGTCGTCTTGCCGTGGGTGCCGGCGATGGCGATGCCGCTCTTCAGGCGCATCAACTCAGCCAGCATCTGGGCGCGCGGCACGACCGGGATTTTCCGCTCGCGGGCAGCCACCACTTCCGGGTTGTCTGCCTTGACGGCGGTCGACACGACCAGCGCATCGGCCCCGGCAATGTTTTCGGCGGCATGCCCGACCATCACCTTGACGCCCTCGCCTTCCAGGCGGCGCGTCGTCGCGCTGGCGGCGATATCCGAACCGGTGACGGTGAAATCGAGGTGGGCCAGCACTTCGGCGATCCCGCTCATGCCCGAACCGCCGACGCCGACGAAGTGAATGTTCTTGACCTTGTGTTTCATTTGGCGATATCCGTGCAAAGTTGGGCGACAGCCTCGGTCGCATCCGGCTTGGCCATGCTGCGCGCCTTTTCGGCCATTTCCAGCAGCTGGCCCCGGGAATAGTTGCGAATCAACGCGATGGATTCGGCCGTCAGTTCGGTCTGCGGCAGCAGGAAGGCGCCGCCGACGCCGACCAGGAACCGGGCATTGCCGGTCTGGTGGTCGTCGACCGCATGCGGGAAAGGCACCAGGATGCTCGCCACCCCCGCCGCGGCCAGTTCGGCGATGGTCAGCGCGCCAGCGCGACAAATCACCAGATCGGCCCACTCATAGGCACCGGCCATGTCCTCGATGAAGGAAACGCAGTGCGCCTGGACACCGACCGCCGCGTAATTGGCCTTCAGGGTATCGATGTGCTTCTCGCCTGCCTGATGGACGATTTGCGGCTGTTCGGCCTCACCGAGCAGTGCCATGCCCTTGGGCACCAACTCGTTCAGCGCCTGCGCCCCCAGGCTGCCGCCGATGATCAGGATACGCAGGGCGCCGCTACGCTCGGAAAAACGCTCGACCGGGGCAGCGATCTTTGTGATTTCCGGCCGCACCGGATTACCGACCCATTCGCCCTTTTTCAGGACATTCGGGAAGCCGGTCACGATGCGGTCGGCCACACCGGCCAGCACGCGGTTGGCCAGACCGGCAACCGAGTTCTGCTCGTGCAGGACCAGCGGCACGCCGGTCAGCGCGGCCATCATGCCGCCCGGGAAGGTGATGTAGCCGCCCATGCCGAGCACGACATTGGGCTTGACCTGACGGATGGCCTTCAACCCCTGCCAGAAGCCGCGCAGCAGGTTGAGCGGCAGCAACAGCTTGCGCAGGATTCCCTTGCCGCGCAGGGCCGAGAACTTGACCCACACCATCTCGAACCCATGCTGGGGCACCAGCTTGGCTTCCATGCCCTCCGGATTGCCCAGCCAGACCACGCGCCAGCCGGCATCGCGCATTTTGTGCGCGACGGCCAGGGCCGGGAAAATATGGCCGCCGGTACCGCCGGCCATGACGAGGATGGTCTTGCTCATAGCTTTCCACCTCTCATAAGCTGCCTATTCTCCCAGTCAACCCTGAGCAGAATGGCCAGTGCGATGCAGTTGGCGACCACGCCGGAGCCGCCGAAACTCATCAGCGGCAGGGTCAGCCCCTTGGTCGGCAGCAGGCCCATGTTGACGCCCATGTTGATGAAGGACTGCACGCCGAACCAGACGCCCATGCCCATGGCCACCAGGGCCGGATAAAGGCGATCGAGCTGCACGCACTGGCGGCCGATGGCGAAGGCGCGCTGGACCAGTACGGCGAACAGCGCGATCACGGCGAGCACGCCGAAAAAGCCGAGTTCCTCGGCAATGACCGCGAGCAGGAAATCGGTGTGCGCTTCCGGCAGGTAGAACAGCTTTTCGACGCTGGCCCCGAGGCCGACGCCGAACAGTTCGCCGCGACCGAAGGCGATCAGCGAATGCGACAGCTGATAGCCGCGGCCGAAGGCATCGGCCCACGGGTCCATGAAGCCGAATACGCGGTCGCGGCGGTAAGGCGAGACGATGATCATGATCGTGAAGGCGATCAGCAGGCCGACGATCAGCATGGCGAACAGACGGGCCTTGAGGCCGCCGAGGAAGAGGATGCCCATGGCGATGGATATGATCACCACGAAAGCGCCGAAGTCCGGCTCCTTGAGCAGCAGCATGCCGACGATGGCCATGGCGCCGAACATCGGCAGGAAGGCCTGCTTCAGGTCATGCATGACGTTGATCTTGCGCACCGTGTAGTCGGCGGCATAGAGCACGGCGAACAGCTTCATCAACTCGGACGGCTGCAGATTGGCGAATCCGAGCGAGATCCAGCGACGTGCGCCATTGACGTCGCGACCGATACCGGGAATCAGCACTAATGCCAGCAAGAAGACGCCGACCATGAACAGGTACGGGGCGTAACGCTGCCAGAGCTTCAGCGGCACCTGGAAGGTCACGGCGGCGGCAACCAGGCCGATGCACAGAAAAATGCCCTGGCGGATCAGGTAGTAGGCCGGCTGATGACCCGTCGAACGCCCGCCTTCGGCAATCGCGATGGACGCCGAATAGACGAAGACCAGGCCGGTGAACAGCAGGATCAATACGCTCCACAGCAGGGCGTAGTCGATCTCGGCCACCTGGCGGCGCGGCGCGTCGAGGGCACCGATCATCATGACTTCAAGCCCTCCACCGCATCGATGAAGGCCTGCGCCCGGTGGGCGTAGTTCTTGTACATATCGAGGCTGGCGCAGGCCGGCGACAAGAGCACGCAATCTCCGGCCTTTGCCTGGGCAGCCAGCCAGCGTACGGCGGCTTCCATGTCGCCGACGATGCAGGTTGGTACGCCACTGCCTTCGAGCGCCATGCCGATGGCGGCGGCATCGCGGCCGATCAGCGCCACGGCGCGACCGTGTTTTTCCAGCGCCGGCTTGAGCGGCGAGAAGTCCTGTCCCTTGCCGTCGCCGCCGAGGACGATGGCGACCTTGCGGCCCATGCCTTCGATGGCGGCCAGCGTGGCACCGACATTGGTGCCCTTGGAATCATCGACGTAGAGCACGCCGCCGATCTCGGCGACAGTCTCGACGCGATGCGGCAGACCCTTGAAGCTTTTCAGCGGTGCGACCAGGCGCTGCGGCGCAACACCGACCGCCTCGCACAGCGCCAGGGCGGCCATGGCATTGGCGGCGTTGTGCAGACCGGACAACTGCAGCTCAGCCAGGGTGACCAGCGCTTCCTTGCCGCGCACGATGGCGCCATCGGCAAAGCCGTAATCGACGCCGCGCGGCGCCGGGTTCAGGCCGAAGGTGATCATCCTGCGGCCGCAACGGCCGTTGCCCATCGACCAGTCGTCATCGCGATTGAGGATCATCGCGCCCTTGCCCTGAAACACGCGCGACTTGGCGGCGGCGTAATTGGCCAGACTGCCTTCGTAGCGGTCGAGGTGATCCTCGGACAGGTTGAGCACGGTCGCGGCGGCGGCCTTCAGATGGTGCGTCGTTTCGAGCTGGAAGCTGGAGAGTTCGACGACCCACACCTCCGGCAGCATCCCTGCATCCTGCGCATCCATCAGCGCATCGAGGGCCGACGGCGAGATGTTGCCGCAAGCGATGGCCGGCACGCCGACACCGTTCAACAGATGCGCGGTCAGCGCGGTGGTCGTCGTCTTGCCATTGCTACCGGTGATGGCGACGATCTGCGAGTCCGGCACCTGTTCGCGCACACCGGCGGCGAACAGTTCGATTTCGGAGACCAGCTTGTCGGCGACGGCGGCGATTTCCGGTGTCGCTTTCGGCACGCCCGGCGACAGCGCGACCAGATCGGCATCGGTAAACGGCTGGCTGGCAAACGGCCCGGCCAGCAATTCGGCACCCGGCGCGACTTGCTGCAATGCCTCGACATTCGGCGGGTTGCTGCGCGAATCGGCCACGCGGACGAACGCGCCCTGGCGATGCAGCCACTTGGCCATCGCCAGCCCGGACTCCCCGAGTCCGACCACCAGTACGCGTTTGCCCTTGAGTTCCATGTTCTCAGCGCAGCTTCAAGGTAGAGAGCCCGATCAGCACGAGCATTATGGTGATGATCCAGAAGCGGACGACGACCTGCGTCTCCTTCCAGCCGGTTTGCTCGAAGTGGTGATGCAACGGCGCCATGCGCAGGATGCGCCGGCCCTCGCCGTACTTTTTCTTGGTGTATTTGAAGTAGCTGACCTGCAGCATCACCGACAGGGTTTCGATGACGAAGACGCCACCCATGATGAGCAGCACGATTTCCTGGCGGACGATCACGGCTACCGTGCCGAGCGCCGCGCCAAGCGCCAGCGCACCGACGTCGCCCATGAACACCTCGGCCGGATAGGCGTTGAACCACAGGAAACCGAGCCCCGCCCCGGCGATGGCGCCGAGCAGGATGCACAACTCGCCGGCCCCCGGCACGTAGGGGATCAGCAGATACTTGGCATACACGGCGTGGCCGGTGACGTAGGCAATCAACGCGAAGGCCGAAGCGATCATCACGGTCGGCATGATCGCCAGCCCGTCCAGGCCATCAGTCAGGTTGACCGCGTTGCTGGTACCGACAATGACGAAGTAGGTCAGCGTGATGAAACCGATGACGCCGAGCGGATAGCTGATCGTCTTGATGAAAGGGATGATCAGCTCGGTCTGCGCCGGGCTCTTGGCCGAGAAGGCGATGAACAGGGCGGCGCCGATACCGAGCACCGACTGCCAGAAAAACTTCCAGCGGCTGGCCAGCCCGTTCGGGTCGCGATAGACCACCTTCTTCCAGTCGTCGTACCAGCCGACGATGCCGTAGCCGAGGGTGACAACCAGCACGGTCCACACGTACTTGTTGGTCAGGTCGCCCCACAGCAGGGTGGTGATGCCGATGGCGATCAGGATCAGCACGCCGCCCATGGTCGGTGTTCCCGATTTGACGAGGTGGGTCTGCGGGCCGTCGGTGCGCACCGCCTGGCCGATCTTCTTGGCGGCCAGCCAACGGATGACGCGCGGCCCCGCGGCCAGCGAAATGAGCAGCGCCGTCATTGCCGCCAGCACTGTGCGCAGCGTGATGTAGTTGAAGACGTTGAAGAAGCGAACGTCCTGGGCGAGCCATTGGGCCAATGCAAGTAGCATTACGGGTTCTCCAGCAGCATCAGTGTTTCTCCTTGGGGTCGACGGGTGCTGCCAGCGCATCGGCCACCCGTTCCATTTTCATGAAGCGCGAGCCCTTGACCAGCACGGTGGTGTCGGGCCCCAATTCCTCGTCCACAGCGGCGATCAGCTTGTCGACATTGCAGAAGTGTCGGGCGCCCTCGCCGAAGTTGCGCACCGCCAGCTGCGACGTATCGCCCAGCGCGAACAGGCGGTCGATGCCTTGGCTCTTGGCATAGCCGCCGATCTCGTCGTGATACTGGCCGCTGGCCTCGCCGATTTCGCCCATGTCGCCCAGCACCAGCAGCTTGCGGCCGATGGTCGAGGCCAGCACGTCGATGCCGGCGCGCACGGAATCCGGATTGGCGTTATAGGTATCGTCGAGGATTTCGGCTCCCTGCTTGCCGGCACGCCGCTGCAGGCGGCCCTTGACGCCGGCAAATGCGGCCAGGCCTTCAGTGACGGCTGACAGCGGGATACCGGCGGCCAAACAGGCGGCCGCGGCAGCCACCGCATTGCGGGCGTTGTGACGCCCGGGAATGCGCAACTTGACCGTCGCCGTCCCTTCGGGCGCCTGCAAATCCAGCTCGGTTTCCAGTCCATGCTGGCGAACGCCGGCGACCACATCGGCCGCGCCGTCGATGGCGAAGGTACGCACCGAATGGCCATCGACCATGCCGCGCCAGGCCGAGGCATAGGCATCATCGGCGTTGATGACCGCGATACCGCCGTCCTGCAGCCCGCTGAAAATGGCGCCTTTTTCGCGTGCCACCTCATCCAGGTCGCCCATGCCTTCGAGGTGGGCACGCTGGGCATTGGTAACCATGGCGACCGTCGGCGCACCGATGCGCGCCAGGTAGGCGATCTCGCCGGGATGGTTCATGCCCATCTCGATCACCGCGGCGTGATGCGATGCGCTCAGGCCGAGCAGCGTCAACGGCAGGCCGATGTCGTTGTTCAGGTTGCCGCGCGTCGACAGCACGGCAGCACCGAAGGCCGCCTTGAGAATGGCGGCGATCATTTCCTTGGTCGTTGTCTTGCCATTGGAGCCGGTGACAGCGATGACGGGCAAGGTGAACCGGGCACGCCAGGCGGCCGCCAGGCGACCCAACGCCAAACGCGTGTCGTCGACCACCACGGCCGGTACGCCGGCAGGCCGCTTGGCCTCATCGGAAATCAGTACGGCGGCCGCGCCACCGGCGACAGCCTGCGCCAGAAAATCATGGGCATCGAAACGCTCGCCGGCCAGCGCGACGAACAAGGCCCCCTTGGCGATGGCCCGGGTATCGGTCGATACGCCTTCCAGGTTGAGATCGGCACCGATCAGGCGCCCCTGAACAGCCTGTGCGACTTGCGAAAGCAGCCAGTTCATGCCGCATCCCCCTGTTTGCTGCGCCACAGCGCCAAGGCCGATTCGGCCTGTTCGACATCGGAAAAGGGCAGACGGACCCCGCCCATGTCCTGGTATGGTTCGTGGCCCTTGCCGGCGAGAAGGACCACATCGCGGACATCGGCCTCAAGAATGGCCCGGCGAATGGCTGCGGCGCGATCGACCTCGAGATCGGCGTGCGTCATGCCGGCCGCGATGTCGTTGAGAATAGAAAGCGGTTCCTCGCTGCGCGGGTTGTCGCTGGTCACCAGCACGCGGTCGGCGAGGCGCTCGGCCACCGCGCCCATTTGCGGGCGTTTGCCTTTGTCGCGATCGCCCCCACAGCCGAATACCACACACAGGCGCCCGCCACGCGCGGCGGCCACATCGCGCAACGCGGCCAGTGCATTGTCCAGCGCATCCGGCGTATGGGCGTAATCGACGGCCACCAGCGGTTCGCCATTGCCGCCGACACGCTCCATCCGTCCCGGAGGTGCAGTGATCTCGGACAAGCGCAGGGCCACGTCCTCGGCCGACAAACCCGCATCGAACAGGACACCGGCAATCGCCAGCAGGTTCGAAACGTTGTAGCGCCCGACCAGCACGGTATCGACCATGGCCCGACCATTCGGCAGGACGAGGTTGAAGCGCTGGCCGAAAGGCGTATCGACCAGATCCTCGGCACGCACCACGGCGTGGAAATCGCGGCGCTGTTCGCCAATACAGTAACCCAGAACGCGCATCGCCGAGGTTTCGCGCATCAACTGCACGCCAAACGCGTCGTCCAGATTGACGATGGCGGTGCGCAGGCGCGGCCAGTGGAACAGCTTCGCCTTGGCCGCCGCATAGGCATCCATCGTCCCGTGATAATCGAGGTGATCGCGGGTGATGTTGGTAAATACCGCCACATCGACGCGCGCACCGTTCATGCGCCCCTCCTCGATGCCGATGGAGCTGGCCTCCAGTGCGCAGGCCGCCGCCTGCTGCTCGCGGAAGCCGGCCAGATAGCGCATCAGGGTGGTCGCCTCGGGCGTCGTGAAGCCGGTTTCGGTCATCGCATCCGGGAAACCGGCTCCCAGCGTGCCGATGATCGCGCAGGGCTTGGGATAGACACGAGCCAGGCATTGGCTGATCGTAGTCTTGCCGTTGGTGCCGGTAATGGCGATCAGCGACAGGGCCTCGCTGGGATGGCCGTACACGGCGTGGGCGAGCGGCCCGGCCAGGGTACGCAATCCCGTATGCGTCAGCTGCGGAACGGTCCACGCCGCATCCCAGGCAAAATCGCCACCCGGTTCCCAGAGCACGGCCACGGCGCCTTTCGCCAGCGCATCGGCGATGTAGCGACGACCGTCGGAGAGAGCGCCGGGGTAAGCCAGAAACAGATCGCCCGGACGAACCTGGCGGCTGTCGTCGGCAACACCGCTCGGGGAAACGCCCAAGGCTTCGAACCGGTCGAAAATTTCGCGCGGGGCACTCACAGCTTTCCCTTTCCCTGCTCGGCGGTCGCCACCTGGATCGGCGCATCAGGCGCAATGCCCAGGGTGCGTAGCGCGCCGCCCATGATCTGGGAAAATGCCGGACCGGCCACATCGCCGCCGTAGTGACCGCCGGCGCTCGGCTCATCGATCATCACGGCGACAACCAGACGCGGATCGCTGATCGGCGCGATGCCGACAAACGAAGCCACGTATTTACGGGCATAGACACCGTCCTCGATCTTGTGGGCCGTGCCCGTCTTGCCGCCAACGCGATATCCCGGCACGCGTGCCTTGGGCGCCGTGCCTTCGGGACCGGCGGCCATTTCGAGCATGGCGCGCAATTCCTTGACGGTCTGCGGCGAAAAAACACGCACACCCCGCGGCGGCGTGTCGTCAACCTTGAGCAGCGACAAGGGCATCAATTCGCCGTCACGGGCAAACACCGTATAGGCTCGCGCCATCTGGATCAGACTCACGGCAATCCCGTGCCCATAGGACATGGTCGCCTGTTCGATCGGGCGCCAGTTCTTCCAGGGACGCAGGCGGCCATTCACTTCTCCCGGAAAACCGAGATTCGGCGCCTGGCCGAATCCGACGCTGTCGAACATGTCCCACATTTCCTTGGGCGAGAAACCGAGGGCGATCTTGGCGGTACCCACGTTGGACGATTTCTGGATCACCTGGGCAACCGTCAGCGCACCGTGCGGGTGCGCATCGGAGATAGTGGCCGGACCGATGGTCATCCTGCCCGGGGCGCAATTGATCACTGTATCGAAACGGACCTTGCCGCGCTCCAGCGCCAGCGCGGCCGTAAACGGCTTCATCACCGAGCCCGGTTCGTAGGTATCGGTGATGGCGCGGTTACGCAGTTGCGCGCCGGAAAGCTTTTCCCGGTTGTTCGGGTTGTAGGTCGGCCAATTGACCAGTGCCAGCACTTCGCCGTTCAGCGCATCGATGACGACGGCGCCACCTGCCTTGGCGCTGTGTTTTTCGACCGCCTCCTTCAACTGCGTGTAGGCCAGATACTGGATTTTCGAATCGAGCGCCAGGCGGACATCCTTGCCATCCTGCGGCGGCTTGGTGGCGCCGACATCCTCGACGATATTGCCCCGGCGGTCGCGGATGACCGTGCGACTGCCGGAACGGCCGAGCAGGCTGCTCTGGAAGGCCAGTTCGACGCCCTCCAGGCCCTTGTCGTCCACGCCGGTGAAGCCGACGATGTGCGCCGTCATGTCGCCGGTCGGATAGAAACGGCGGTATTCGCGTTCCTGATGGATGCCCGGCAATTTCAAGGCGGCGATGCGCTCGGCCGTTTCCGGCGAGACCTGGCGCTTGATGAAGGTAAAGGTTTTCTCGCTGGCGATCTTGCCATCCAGTTCGCGAACGCCCATGTCGAGCAGCGCCGCCAACTGACGCTTCTGCTCGCCATTCATCGTCCGTGCGTCGCCAGGGATGGCCCAGATGGTCTTCATCGGGGTGGACACGGCCAGCATGTCGCCGTTGCGATCGACAATCTTGCCGCGCGAAGCGGAAATCTCGATGTCGCGCAGGTAGCGCGAGTCGCCCTTTTGTTGCAGGAAGTCGTTATGAATCACCTGCAGGTAGAAGCCGCGCATCACCAACGCAAGGAAGGCACCCATCAGGAGCAGCCCCACCATGCGCGAACGCCAGCCTTGCAAAGCCAGTTGCAGGACCGGACTTTCAGTAAAGCGATGACCACGCTGCGGACGACGGCGCACGACCATCAGCGCCCTCCTTTCCGCACGGCCTGCGGCTGCACGACACGCCCCAGCGCGTCCGGCGCCACCATGCGCAGGCGCTCGCGGGCAATTTTTTCAATCCGCGGATGATTTGCCCAGGTCGACATTTCCAGCTGCAGCTGACCGTACTCGATATCCAACTGACGCGCCCGCTCCTGCTCTGCCTCCAGCGCCTGGAACAGCTTGCGCGCCCGATGCTGGGAGGTCACCGCACCCAGCGCGCAAACGACGACGATCAGGAGAAGGATCATGTTGAAACGCAGCATTACAGCTTCTCGGCCACGCGCATGACGGCACTGCGCGCCCGGGGGTTGGCTTCGATCTCGGCCGCACTAGCCTTGATTGCCTTGCCGACCAGGCGGAGTTTCGGCTTGGGCAATTGATCGGCGCGCAAAGGCAGGTTCTTGGGCAACGCATCCGGCGTCGATTGGGCGCGCATGAAAGTCTTGACGATGCGGTCCTCGAGCGAATGGAAGGAAATCACCGCCAGACGGCCACCCGACTTGAGCAGGTCGAGCGCCTGCGGCAGGGCTACCTCCAGCTGGCGGAGCTCTTGGTTGATATGAATCCGTAGAGCTTGAAAGCTGCGCGTCGCCGGGTCCTGCCCTGGTTCACGGGTGCGCACGGCCTCGCGTACGAGGGCCGCGAACTGACCTGTTGTGACAATAGGTTGTTCGAGCCGAGCAGCCACAACCTTCTTTGCAATCTGGAAAGCAAACCGTTCTTCGCCATAGTTTCTAATGACCTCCGTTATGTCCCTCACCTCGGCCCGCGCCAGCCACTCGGCCGCCGTCTCGCCCTGCGTCGTATCCATACGCATGTCGAGCGGCGCGTCGTAGCGGAAGCTGAAACCGCGCTCCCCGTCGTCGATTTGCGGCGACGACACCCCTACATCAAACAAAATTCCATCAACCCCGGAAATCCCGGCCTCATGCGCCGCCTCGGCCAACTCGCCGAAAGCGCGGTGCACCAACCGGAAACGGGAATCGCCAATCGCCTCGCCCGCGGCAATCGCCTGCGGATCACGGTCAAGCGCCACCAGGCGCCCCTGCTCACTCAGGCAGGAAAGAATGCGGCGACTGTGACCGCCGCGCCCGAACGTCGCGTCAACGTAGACGCCGTCAGCCTTGATCGCCAGGGACTCCACCGCCTCATCGAGCAGCACCGTGACGTGGGCGCTGCCCTGCGTCACAGCACGAGATCCCCGAAGCCGGGCGGCATGTCACCCGACAGGGCCTCCGCCGCCAGGTCGTTCTGCTGCTTCCAGCCAGCCTCGCTCCAGATTTCGAAATGCGAGCCCATGCCAACCAGGTAGACGGTCTTTTCGAGCTGGGCATAGTCGCGCAGCTCCGGAGCAACCAGGATGCGGCCGGCGGAATCCGGCTCCTCGGTACGTGCATTACCGACCAGCACACGCTTGATCGACGCCGCACGCGGATCAAGGCTCGAAGCCTTGAGAATCTGGTCGCGAATCGGCTGCCAGGCCGGCGACGGGTAAAGCAGCAAGCAGCGATGCGGGTGCGCCGTCAGGACGAGCGAGCCTTCGCTGGCCGCGAGCAGGGCTTCGCGATGCCTTGCCGGAATGGCAAGCCGCCCTTTCGCATCCAGATTGAGTGCCGCAGCGCCCTCGAACATCCCTCGTCTTGCTCCCCGTTTACCCACTTTTCAACACGTTTACCCACTTTAAAACAACAAACCCCCTCCGTCAATAGAAAAATCTCGAATTTTTTCTTATGCAACAAGGACTTACGGAGTGTTTTGACAGCCATTTTTTGAAAAATTTTCCCTTAAAAATCAATAGCAGAAAATGGACTGTTAAAGTGACTTATCAGGAGTTGATCGAAGTCAAAATGACACCACCACCCAGCATGCAGGCGTGGTAAATAGTGGGGTATCGGGAATCACCCGGGCGCAACGCCCGGAGGCAGCCAGGCGCCGATCAGAGGCTGTGGACGGAGACCCGGTTACGGCCGTCGTGCTTGGCCTGGTAAAGCGCCCGATCGGCGCAGCGCGTCAGTTCGTCAGGGGTCTTGCCATGGTCGGGATAGGCAGCGACGCCGAGCGAAATGGTGAAGGTCAGCTGGAAATTGCCATGCGCGATAGACAGCCTCTCGACTGCCGCCCGCCATGCCTCGGCGCGCATCATCGCTGTCTCGAGCGGCATGTTGGGCAGCAGGATGAGGAACTCCTCACCGCCGTAGCGGCAAGGCACGTCTTCGGCCCGGATGTCGGCCGACAACGTCGCGGCAAGCGTACGCAGGACCTCGTCGCCCACTTGATGCCCGTAGGTATCGTTGACCCGCTTGAAGTAGTCGATATCGAGCATGACCAGCGACAAGGGATTGCCTTCGCGCCGCGCCCGCGACACCTCGCGGTCCAGCGTTTCGTCGAGATAGCGACGGTTATAGAGCCCCGTGAGGCTGTCACGAACAGCCAACTCCTGAAGAGCAACCTGCAGCCGACCGATTTCCTCGATACGGGCATGCAGCTGGCGGTTGCTTTCTTTCAGCGCATGCTCGGCGGCCTTGCGTTCGCTGATATTGCGCGTGATCCCCAGAATAGTTCTTGCCACGCCATCCGCATCCAGCAGATAGCTCGATACCACTTCGGTGGATATCTGCGCGCCATCCTTGCAAATCAGCTCGAATTCGCTCACCACCACGCTGGCCGCCCGATCCCCCGAAGCGATGCGGCGCAGACGGAGATCGATCTCGCGCGCCAGGCGTAGTGCAGACTCCGGCGTCAGGCGCACGTCGAATGGCTGGCCAACCAGTTCTTCCGGCGTAAAGCCGGTCATTCCGCCAACGGACGGACTGACATAGGTATAGGTGCGTGAGGGAATATCGACTGTCCAGATAACGTCATGACTGTTTTCAGCCAGCATGCGATAGCGTGCCTCGCTTTCACGCAACCGACCGGCGGTCTCCGCCTCTCGCCCCCCCGCCTTGAGAACGCGCGTCAGGAGCAAGGTCAAGGCCAGGAACAGCACCAACCCCGCCAGACATCCAAAAAGCCGGGTACGACGCCATTCCACAAGATAGTCTTCAGTCGCCAGTCCGGCCGCCACATACAAGGGATAGTCGGCAAGTCGGCGATAGCTGAAAACCCGCTCAACCCCATCCGTTACCCCATGGAAACGCATGAACCCCGAGCGCCCGCCAGCTTCCACCTGTCTTTGCAAGGGATCGCCCGGCAGCGGCTTGTTGGCCTGCTCCGGCAAAAATGGCCGCCGCAACAGCACTTCACCGTTCTCGAGCCGGCGCAGCGACACGACGCCCCGCTCCCCAACGGCAACACTTTCAAACCACGATGAAAGATGGGAGAGATCGAGGAGCGCGACAATTACGCCCGCCAGATTGCCGCCATCGCGGCGAACGGCGATCGACACCCCGAGCACCCAATGCCCCAGCAATGGATCGGTATGTACCTCGGAAAAGAAAAGCCCGTTTCCACTCCCCCGGTCAAAAACCCTGAAGTAGTCTCGCTGAGCAAAGCTACTCCCTGCCGCAGCCCCTCTGGAGTCGAAAACCAAGACACCGTTCGCGTCGAGCACACGAAACCCGGCCACTTCGGAAAACTGCCGGGAATGCATACGCAGCGTCCGGATGACATCCCCCCGGAAAGCCGGCGCGGCGCCTGGCGCATAAACCTCCGCCGGCAGGGTTGCAGCCAGTTGCTCCAGATCGGACTGTGCACGCTGGAATACGCCGGACAGGCGAGCCTCAAGGATGGCAGAAACACCCAGCACCTCGATCTCGGCCTTGCGCTCGATCTGCCGCCGCCCCTCATGAAGCAGGAAAAAAACCAGGGATGCCACCCCCAGCCAAGTGAGGATGCAAAAAAGAATCAGCCGAAAACTGGATGAGCGATAAACCCGCAGCAAAAACTGGCCGAATGCCTCTCTTTCCATCAGGCTCGACCCCCGAACCGGCCCGGCAACCCCTTGCCACACGTCTCCTTGAATGTGTGGCAGCACTGCATGCTTACTTGACCTGATTCAGCTTCTGCTCGATTCGCGCCAGGGGGACAGCCCCCGGAATGCGCTCCCCGTCGCCAAAGAACAAGGTGGGGGTGCCGGAGATGTTCAGCTTGCGACCAAAATCCTGATTCTTGGTAATCGCCGACGTGTCGCAGTCCTCGCGCCCGGTCGGCGCCTTGCCATCGACCATCCAGTCATTCCAGGCCTTGGCCCGATCCGGTGCGCACCAGATCTGTCGCGACTTGCGCACGGAATCTTCGGAGAGAATAGGCAGCAGGAAGGTATAGACCGTGACGTTGTCGAGTTTCTGCAACTCCTTGGCCAGGCGTTTGCAATAGCCGCAGTTGGGATCCTCGAAGGTGGCGAGAACCCGCCTCCCATCACCTCGCACCTGTTTGATGGCGCGCTCCAGCGGCAAGTCGCCGAAACGGATCGCCGTCAGCTTCCGCATGCGTTCGTCGGTCACGTTCTTCATGGTCTTCGCATCGATCAGCTGCCCACCGACCACGATGGCGGAAACCTTTTCGTCGGTATAGAAAATCGTGCCATCCGCATACACCTCGTAAAGCCCGAGATAGCCCGACTTCGCCACACCCTCCACCTTCGTGCCAAGCTTCGCTTCCATGACTTTCCGAATATCCGCCTCATCGGCCATGGCAAACGAAGCGCAGGCCATGGCCAACGTCAGGGACAATACCGACTTCAACATGAAAGCTCCTAAATCCCGCCCAGCGCATAGCGCGCCAGCGTGTTCTTGATAAACGGAAGACCATCCATAAGCGTCAGGCCCCAATTACGCAAAGGCCTCATACCAGGTGAAGAGCCGCGGAACAGGCGGCGCAGTCCGTCCGTGGTGGACTGCATCAACAGCGTTTCCTCGCGCCGGGCCCGCTGATAGCGCTGCAAGAATCTCATCTCGCCGATATCCTGCCAAGGCTGCGCAGCCGACAGCAAAGAGGCCAGTGTGCTCGCATCCTGAAAACCGAGGTTGATGCCATGCCCGGAAAGCGGATGAATACCGTGCGCTGCATCGCCGACCAGCGCCAGACGCGGCGCCACCGTCTGAGGCACCCGCATCAGACGCAACGCAAAGGCGGCAGGCGGCGTTAGCAACCGCAGCCCTCCGAGAGTCCGACCTCCCGCCTCGGCGACACGCTCGCAGAAGCGACCGGGTTCGAGGGCACACAACTCGTCAGCATGATCATCGGGCGTAGACCAAACAATCGATATATGGTTTCCCGGCAGCGGCAGATACGCCAGCACGCCATCATCCCTGAACCATTGATAGGCGCAGTTACGATGCGGTTTCTCGGTAACGAAATTGGCGACCACGCCCTTTTCACCGTACGGCGTATTGACTGCCGACAAACCAGCCGACTCGCGAACCCAGGAATCGCGCCCATCGGCCCCCACCAGCAAGGGCGCCGCAAGCAAGGTTCCGTCGCTCAGTCGCAATACGGCGGCATCGTGGCGAAACTCGACCGCCTCGGAACGAGCCGGGCAGAACAGCGCCAGATTGCTCTGCCGCTTGGCGCTCTCCCAGAACTCGCAGGCCATCAGCGAAGACTCCAGGATGCATCCCAATTCCGGGACGCCGGTTTCGTACGCCGAAAATCCGAGTTTGCCGCCGCTGTCGCCAAAAACCTCCATCGACCGGATGGGCGCGATGCGAGAAGCGTCCAGATGGCGCCAAGCGCCAATGCGGCTCAAAAATTCGATATTCGCCGGACTGATCGCATAGATACGGGCATCCCAGCC
>CALJZP010000188.1 GCA_937983545.1 uncultured Azonexus sp. | reverse complement strand
GTTTCCTGCAATTTCCGTTCGATCTTGTCGGTCAGCTGCTGCTCTACCTGCCGTGCCGTGGCGCCCGGCCAGAAGCTGCGTACGACCATGAGCTTGAACGTGAAAGGCGGATCCTCGGCCTGGCCCAGCTTGCCATAGGCGAGTGCGCCCATCAGCGCGATGGCCAGCAGGAAAAAACCGACCAGCGTGCGGTGGTGAAGGGTCCAGTCGGACAGGTTGAAGCGTTGGCTCACCGCAAAGCCCTAGCGTTGCCTGGCCGGCGGCGTGACGGCCCTGGCCTGCACCGCCTGCCCGTCGACCAGCTTGCCGGCGCCGCTGACGATCACTGCGTCGCCGCCGTCCAGTCCGCTGGCGACGACGGCGCCATCTTCGCGGAATGTCGCAATCTTGACCGGTCGGGAGGCCACCTTGCCATCCTTGGCGACCCGGACGAATGGTCCCTGGCCGGTATCGAGCACTGCACTCAGCGGAACGAGCAGCTCGTTGCCGGGGCTGCCGCCGAGACGGACGCGGGCGGTCATGCCCAGGCGCACTTCGGGCGGCGGGGCGATCAGGCGGATGCGTGCCGCATAGGTTCGGGTTGCCGGGTCGGCGGCCGGAGACAGTTCGCGCAGCTCGCCGCGCAACACCGTATCGGGGTCGGCCCAAAGGCTGACCTGGATGTTGCGTGCTGCGCGCATCTCGGCGATCCGGCTTTCCGGAACGGCGATGGCCACTTCTTTTTCTTCGGGGCGGGCAACGCGCAGCACCGGCTGTCCGGCGGAGACGACCTGTCCGGCATCGGCCAGCACCGCCATCACCACCGCCGGCTTCTCGCTGCTCAGCGTGCCGTACGCCGCCTGATTGCTGCTGATCCGGTTCTGCGATCGCGCTTGCTCCAGGCGAGCCTGGGCACTGTTGAAGGCATTGTCCTTGGCTTCGAAGGCCGTCTGGCTGACGAATTTCCTGGCGACCAGGCCGGCGTAGCGTTCGCGTTCGGCGCGGGCGGTGGCCAGCTCGCTCTCGGCGGCGGCCAGCTGGGCGCGCGCTCCGTCGGCGGCCAACTGCAGATCGCTGGGGTCGAGTCGGGCCAGCGGCTGGCCGGCCTTGATTTCGCTGCCGGCATCGACGAGGCGGGCGGCAATCTTGCCTCCCACGCGGAAGGCCAGATCGACTTCGTGGCGGGCGCGGATTTCGCCGGTGTAGGCCGCCCCCTGGGCGGTGGCCGCAGCCGCCGGCTGTACGAGGACGATGGGCGGCGGAGGCGGGGGCGGGTCGCCACCTTGGCAGCCGCCCAGCGCCATGCCGGTCGCGAGTGGCAGCAGTGACAGGAGGGTTGATGTTTTGTACATCGTGACGGAAGCGGAATGGGAGCGAGGAGCGATGCGGCATGATAATGAACGATCGGTCATTAACGCAAGTTGTATGGGGCAAGGGGAGGCGAGTCGCTACAATGGCACCATGAACCTGACACATGCTTCCTTTGCCGGCCTCGATCTCCTGGCCTCGGCGGTGCTGCTGATCGATGAGGGCCAGATCGTCCGCTACATCAACGCGGCGGGAGAAAATTTGCTGGCGGTGAGCAGTCGCTCGGTCGTCGGCAGGACACTGGCCTCGTTCTGTACCTGCTCGGCAACCCTGCAGGGGGCGCTGGACAACGGCCTCAACAACAATTGGGGTTACACCGGGCAGAACATCGAACTGCAGCGTTGCGACGGGGAGATTCTGCATATCAATTGCACGGTGACTCCCTTGCGTCCCGACGTGGCGGCCGGCGTGCGGCTGTTGCTTGAGCTGCAGCCCATCGAGCATCACCTGACGGCAACCCGCGAAGAGCGCCTGATCGAGCAGCAGCAGGCCAGCCGCGAATTGATCCGCAATCTGGCGCACGAGATCAAGAATCCGCTGGGCGGAATCCGCGGTGCCGCGCAGCTGCTGGAGCACGAATTGGCGCATTTGGCCAATGCGCCGTCGCTCAAGGAATACACGCAGGTCATCATCAAGGAGGCGGATCGCCTGCAGGACCTGATGCAGCGCCTGCTGACCCCGCATCGGGCGATGTTGCCGGCAACGGTCAATATCCACGAAATACTCGAGCGGGTGCGCAGCTTGCTGCGGGCGGAGTTTCCGGGATCGTTGTCGGTCCGCCGGGACTACGACACCAGCCTGCCGGAGTTGGTCGGCGATCGCGAGCAATTGATTCAGGCCGTGCTGAACATCGCGCGCAACGCAGCGCAGGCGATGAACGGCGAGGGCGAGATCATCCTGCGGACCCGTTCGCTGCGGCAGGTCACACTGGCCAAGAAGCGCTATCGCCTGGCGATGGAGATCAAGGTTATCGACAACGGGCCGGGTATCCCGGATGCCATCCGCGAACGGATGTTCTATCCGCTGGTTTCGGGGCGGGAGGGCGGCAGCGGCCTGGGGCTGACCATCGCCCAGAATTTCATCCAGCACCATCATGGCAGCATCGATTGCGCCAGTCGGCCGGGTAGTACTGTCTTCACGCTGCGCCTCCCCATCGAACAGGCCTGAGTCTTGCTTCTGAAAAGGCCATTCTGACAACGAAATGAGCCAATCAATCATGAAACCGGTCTGGATCGTCGACGACGATCGTTCCATCCGCTGGGTCCTGGAGAAGACACTCTCCCGCGAGGGCATTCCGTTCAAGAGCTACGCGTCGGCCACCGAGGCCATCTCGCAGCTGGAGCAGGGCATCGAGCCGCCGCAGGTGCTGCTGTCCGATATCCGCATGCCCGGCCAGTCGGGCCTGGAGTTGCTGCAGGAGGTGAAGACCCGCTTTCCGTCGGTGCCGGTCATCATCATGACCGCCTATTCGGATCTCGAAAGCGCCGTTGCCGCTTTTCAGGGCGGGGCCTTCGAGTACCTGCCCAAGCCCTTTGACGTCGACCAGGCGGTCGAACTGATTCGCCGTGCCATCGACGAATCGATGCACCAGAACGGTGCGTCCGAAGAGGAAGGGCTGGTCCCGGAGATTCTTGGTCAGGCGCCGGCCATGCAGGAGGTGTTCCGGGCCATCGGCCGCTTGGCGCTGTCGCATGCCACGGTGCTGATCACCGGCGAATCCGGTTCCGGCAAGGAACTGGTCGCCCGCGCCCTGCACCGGCACAGCCCGCGCGCCGACAAGCCCTTCATCGCCATCAATACGGCGGCAATTCCCAAGGACCTGCTGGAGTCCGAACTGTTCGGCCATGAACGAGGAGCCTTTACCGGCGCCCAGGCGCAGCGGCGCGGTCGTTTCGAGCAGGCCGAGGGCGGGACGCTGTTCCTCGACGAAATCGGGGACATGCCGTCCGAGCTGCAGACCCGCCTGTTGCGGGTCCTGTCGGATGGACATTTTTACCGGGTCGGCGGGCATTCGCCAATCAAGGCCAACGTTCGCGTCATCGCGGCAACACACCAGAATCTGGAAACCCGGGTCAAGGATGGCTTGTTCCGCGAGGATCTTTTCCATCGTCTCAACGTCATCCGTATCCGCCTGCCGGCCTTGCGCGAACGGCGCGAGGACATTCCGCTGCTGACCCGGCACTTCCTGCAGAAGAGTGCGCGCGAACTGGGAGTGGAGGCCAAGCGCCTGTCCGACGCCGCGATCAAATACCTGGCCGGCCTGGAGTTTCAGGGTAACGTCCGCCAGCTGGAAAACCTGTGCCACTGGCTGACCGTGATGGCGCCGGGGCAGCAGGTCGAGATTGGCGATCTGCCGGCCGAGTTGCGGGAAACCGCCGCGGTGTCGCTGGCGACCGATTGGGAGAGTGCCTTGCAGGGCGAAGTCGAGCGATTGCTGGCGCGCGGCGTGCCGGATGTCCATGGCATGCTGTCGCAGGTGTTCGAGCGCATCCTCATTTCCCAGGCGCTGGCGCACACCGGCGGTCGGCGGATCGAGGCCGCCCAGGCGCTGGGCATCGGCCGCAACACCATTACCCGCAAGATCGCCGAACTCGGCATCGATGGCGGCAAGGAGCATCCGGCGGAGTAAAATCCGCGGCATGACCCTGATCGATCCTGTCTTGCTCAAATCCCGGCTCGGGCAACTGGCCGGGCGTTTCGACGTCGACGCGCTGCACGAATGCGATTCCACCAGCAGTGAACTGATGCGTCGTGCTGACCGCGGCGCACCGGCGGGCAGCGTGGTGGTTGCCGACCTTCAGCATGCCGGGCGCGGGCGACGCGGTCGTAGCTGGCTCTCCTCGCCGGAGGCCAGCCTGACCTTCTCCATCCTGTGGCGGTTTCCGGGCGGCGCAACGCGGCTCAGCGGCCTGTCGCTGGCAGTCGGCGTGGCGCTGGCGAGAGCTTTGGAAAGTCTCGGGGCGACCGGCGTTCGTCTGAAGTGGCCTAACGACGTGCTGCTCGAGGCCGACGGTGATTTTGCCAAGCTGGCGGGCATCCTGATCGAGCTATCGTCGGATCGCAGGGGCGTGCAGACCGTTATCGGCATCGGCCTCAACCTGCGGGCGCCGGCAACGGCCGATTTGCCGCAGCCGGCTGCCGGGTTGTCGCTGGCGGGCGTCGAGGCGGACCGGCACGAGATTCTGGCGGCCATCCTGCTGGAGCTGGCCGGTGTGCTGGATGATTTTGGCGAGCAGGGGTTTGCCGGCCAGAGGGCTGCCTGGCAGGGCTATCACGCCTGGCAGGGGATGCCGGTACAGATACTCGGCGATGCCGAAGTGCTCCACGGGCTCTGCCTGGGTGTCGATGACGACGGTTCGCTGCTGCTGGATACCGGCAAGGGTGTGGAGCGCATCATTTCCGGCGATGTCAGCCTTCGTCGGGCGGGCGACCTCCCGGGGGCGGGAACAACGTGATCGTCTGTCTCGACAGCGGCAACTCCCGGATCAAGTGGGGGGTGCATGATGGAACTGGCTGGCTGGCGCAGGGTGCGGTGACGCATGATCAGCCGGAGTGTCTGACGCAACTGCTGATCGACTGGCCGCGACCGGAGCGGGTAATGCTGGCCAACGTTGCCGGCGCCGAAGCCTATGCGCGGATTCGTCAACAACTGGCGCCCTGGCACGCTGTTTGGTGCGACGTGAAATCCACGTCGGCAGTGCTGGGAGTGACCAATCTTTACGATGCGCCGGAAAGACTGGGTGTCGACCGCTGGTGCGCCCTGGTCGGGGCGTGGGCGTTGCATCGTTCGCCGGCAGTCGTGGTCATGGCCGGAACGGCAACCACGATCGATACGCTGGATGCCGCCGGCCGTTTTGTCGGCGGTTGCATTCTGCCCGGCGTTGGACTGATGTTGCGTTCCCTGGCCGGGGGAACGGCCGGACTCCCGTTTGCCGACGGTCAATATTCGCCCTATCCGCGCTGCACCGATGATGCCATTGTCTCCGGTGCGCTGGAGGCGCAGGCGGGCGCCATCGAGCGTGCCTTTTCCCGCTTGCCGGCCGATGCCGGTATCTGCCTGTTGTCTGGCGGTTATGGAGGTCGAGTATCGTCTTGTCTTGCGATTCCCCATCAACTGGCCGACAATCTTCCACTTGAAGGGTTAATTCAGATCGCACGCCAAGTGTGACGAAAGAATGGGGAGAGCGTGGAAATCATTTCAGTCAGCGAACTGAAAATCGGGATGTTCGTGACCGAGCCTGATTGCCCTTGGTCGGAGTTTTCTTTCGCGCTGCAAGGCTTTGTCGTTTCGACGCCGGATCAGATTGAGATTTTTCGCCGGAAATGCCGCTTCGTATCAATTGATCGCTCGCGTTCCCTCGACGAGCACTACGCGCCGACCAAGCACGGTCGGGACCGGCCGCTCAAGGCCGCACCGCTGACTGCCGCCGCCAGCGAGGAGCCGGTAACGACAAGACGGCGTTTCCTTCCTCCGCCCAACGCCGAGCCGCGCCAGCTCCGTCGCCTGCGCTTCCTGAATTTCCTCCATGACCAGCAGGAAAGCGAACCCGCCATCGAGCTTGCCGGGGAAATCGCCTATATCGAGCCACGCTACGAATTGCTGACCAATTCGCTCTTCGATGCCTTCGATGTCATTGCGCGGGGCAAGGATGTCGATCTGGTATCGATTCGTGCCGGTTTGCGTGATATTGCCGGTAGCCTGCAGCGCAATCCGGACGCGGTGCTCTGGCTGTTGCGCCTGAAACGGCGCGATGAGTACAGTTTCGACCATGCCATGGATGTGGCGGTGACGATGTTGATGCTGGGCTCCCACATCGGTTGGCGCGGGCCGCAGTTGATCGATCTCGGCATGATCGGCATGTTTCAGGACGTGGGGAAGGTCGAGCTGCCGGTCGACCTGCTCACCAAGAAGAGCGAGCTGAGCGAGGAGGAGCGGCAGTTGGTGCGTTCGCACGTGGCCAGTTCAATGGAAATCCTGCTTTCCCAGACAAAGGTGGCGAACGATGTGGTTCTGGCAGTCGCCCGCCATCACGAACGTTGGGATGGCAGCGGCTATCCGCAGGGGCTGAGGTTCGAGCAGATCGGCAAGCCGGCCGAGATAGCCGGGTTGGCCGATTCGTTTTGCGCGATGTTGCGTGACAAACCCTATCGCAGCGCGCTCGGCCACCAGGAAGCGCTTGAGGAACTGCACGGCTTGCGCGGCAAGCAGTTCAACGGTGCGCTGATCGAGCAGTTTGTCCAGTGCGTCGGTCTTTACCCCATCGGCACCCTGGTCGAACTCGATACCGGCGAGGTCGGCGTGGTGATCCAGCAAAACCGGGTGCAGCGCTCACGGCCGCGAATCGTCGTCATGCTCGATGCCGACAAGCAGCGAGTACGGAACTATCGCGTCATCGACTTGCGCATCGATGCCAACGCCAAATTGCGCATCGCCAAGGCACTACCGCATAACGCCTATGGTCTGGCAGCCAATGACTACTATCTCGGATAGCTCCGGTTATATCGATTACGCAACATTTTCGGTCAATGCCGACGATTTGCGCTCCTTGCGGGCGCTCGTCGACGTCTGGCGCTTGGCGATGGATCGGGTGGCGGCGCGTTATGCGCCGACCCCTTTGCTCGGGGAGTTTGTCGAGCTGAGCAAGGCGCTGCCGCTACGTATTGACGATATCCTCTGGCAGCAGCAATGGATGCATGCGTGGCACAAACTGAGCCGCCGAGGGTTTTCATCGGCGGATCTGTTCGGGTTTTTCAATCACGCGATGGCCGAGGCCGAGACGGAGTTGTTCGACGGGTTGCCTCAGGTCGGGCGCGTGCAGCTCAAGTTGTTCGGCATTCTGCGGCGCTGTCTCGTGGCGGCCGTGAGTTGCGCGATCGAGGTGGGCGAAGAAGCGCACGGGACGGACGCTGGCTTGCCGGGCGAATGGGCCGCCATGCGCGCCTTGCGCGAGTGCGGAGAGAGTGGTCGGAGGGTGGCGGTGCTTTCCGTTTCGATGATCAACCGCCACGCCCAATCACACCTGACCGCCAGTGATCTGCAGAGCTTGCCTGCGCTGTTGTCCGAACAGCTGGGGCACTTGCTCAGGCCGCAAGATCTGGCTTTTGTCGGGCATGAGGGAGAATGGCTGTTGCTGCTGACGGATGTCTATTCGATGGCCCAGCCTGCCTTGGCGGCAACACAGATCGCCCGGCTCTTCGATCATCCCGTGCGCTTGCTCGGCGGGCGCGCCGTTTCGCTTCATGCCGCCATCGGTATCGCCCTCTTTCCCGATCACGGCGGCGATCCCGAAGAGGTTGTCCAGGCTGCCCGCCTGGCGCGTGCGAGCCTGGTCGTCAGTGGCGAACCCTTCACGATGTTCGACTGGATGATGAAAGTCGATTGGCAGGCGCGCCATCAGTTGTCCGAGGAGCTTCGCGAAGCGTTGCGTACGGATCGCTTGCAACTTTATCTGCAACCGCAGGTGGAGCTGAGGGGCGGAACGCGTTGCGTCGGAGCCGAGTTGTTGCTGCGTTGGCGACGCGACAACGGGGAGTGGGTGCAACCTCCGCTGGTCATCGAGCTGATCGAGGAATACGGCTGGCGCTCGCAACTCACCGACTGGCTGGTGAGGGCGGCTCTGCGCTGTAGTGCGGAGATGGAATCTGAAGGCATCGAAATTCCGTTGTCGTTGAACCTGACGGCCGGTGACCTGATCGACGGTGATCTGCCGGAACTGGTCGGGCAATGCCTGGAGACCTGGCAGCTTCCGGCGACGCGTTTCACCTTCGAATTGACCGAATCCGCCATGATGTACGACCGTCAACGCAGTCTGGATATCATGATGCGGCTGCGTAATATGGGGATACGCTTCGCGCTCGACGATTTCGGCACCGGTTATTCGTCGTTGAGTTATCTGGCGACCTTGCCGGTCGATGAGATCAAGATCGACCGCTCGTTCATTGATGGCATGCTGTCGTCGGTGGACAAGTTGCGTATCGTCAAGACCATTGTCGACCTGACGCACGACCTGGGCATGCTTTCCCTGGCCGAAGGGGTCGAGGTGGCCGGGCAGTGCGATGAACTCCGGGCGCTCGGTTGTACCCGGGTGCAGGGCTACCTGTATGGCAAACCCATGCCGATTGCCGCATTCATCGACTGGTATCGCGCTTTTCGGGCTTGAACAAAGCGCGCCCAGCGGAGACAATCCGCTGTCATTTCGCTCTCCCGGGGAGTTTTCATGTTCGATCCGGTCATCAACAGCTTGCCCGCATTCGCCGGCTACTTCGCTACCGCATTGGCCCTGCTGGCCTCGTTCGTCGTCCTTTATCTGTTCACGACGCCTTATAACGAAATGGCCCTGATCCGCGAGGGCAACACGGCCGCCGCCGTCAGCCTGGGCGGTGCCATGATCGGCTATGCCTTGCCGATCGCGGTTTCCGTAGCGACCAGCCACAACATCGCCAGCATGGTCGGCTGGGGTGTGGTTGCCTGTGTCGTGCAACTGCTGGCTTATATCGTGGCGCGTCTGGTGCTGCCGCAAATCGTGCAAAACATCCCGCTCGGCAAGGTGGCCTCGGGCGTCTTCCTCGCTTCCCTCTCACTCGGCACCGGCATCCTGAATGCCGGCTGCATCATTTGATCACACAAGGAGACAGTCATGGCGCTGATGGATTTCATCAAGAAACAGTTTATCGACATCCTGCAGTGGACCGAGGACGGCGACGGCACGCTGGCCTGGCGTTTTCCGATGGCCGAGATGGAAATACAGAACGGCGCCAGCCTGACAGTGCGCGAGTCGCAGGTCGCCATGTTCGTCAACGAAGGGCAGATCGCCGATGTGTTCGGCCCCGGGATGTACAAGCTGACGACCCAGACCCTGCCGGTCCTCACCTATCTGAAGAACTGGGACAAGCTGTTCGAGTCTCCGTTCAAGAGCGATGTCTACTTCTTCTCGACACGTACCCAGCTCGATCAGAAGTGGGGTACGCCCAACCCGATCACTATCCGCGACAAGGAATTCGGCATCGTCCGGATGCGGGCATTCGGCATCTATGCCTATCACCTGACCGATCCCAAGGTTTTCTACCAGAAGATTTCCGGTACACGTGATGTGTATTCCCGCGAGGAACTGGAAGGGCAGCTGCGCAACACCATCGTGGCCGGTATGACCGACCTGTTCGGCGAGTCGGGCGGTTCCTTCGTCGACATGGCCGGCAATCAGGACGAATTCGGCATGGCGATGATGGTCAAGATGAAGCCGGTGTTCGCCGAATACGGCCTGACCCTGGATTCGCTGGTCGTCCAGAACGTTTCGCTGCCTGAAGAGTTGCAGAAGGTTCTCGACCAGAAGATCGGCATGAACATGGTCGGCGACATGCAGCGTTATACCCAGTATCAGGTCGCCAACAGCATTCCGGACGCAGCGAAGAACGAAGGCGGCATGGCTGCCATGGGCGTTGGTCTGGGGGCTGGCGTCGGCTTCGGCCAGGTCGTCGGTCAGGCGATGGCCTCCGCCATGCAGCCGGCCGCGGGTGCTGCGCCGGCAGCCGGCACGGTATCGGCCGACGACGTGGTGTCGACATTGGAAAAGCTGCATGGTCTGGTGGCCAAAGGCATTTTGAGCCAGGCCGAATTCGATGCGAAAAAGGCGGAACTGCTCAAGAAACTGAACTGATCGGCGGTCGATGGCCCTGTCAGCCTCCTGTCCGTCCTGCGGCGCGCCGGTCCTCTTCAAGTCGGCCTCGTCGGTTTTCGCCGTTTGCGCATATTGCCAGAGCACGCTGGTCCGCCACGATCAGGCGCTGGAGGATATCGGCAAGATGGCGGCGCTGGTCGAGGATCGCTCGCCGCTGCAACTGGGCTCGGAGGGGCAATACAAGGGCGTGCATTTCGCCCTGATCGGACGCATCCAGCTCAAGTACAGCCAGGGCACCTGGAATGAGTGGCATCTGTTGTTCGACGACATGCGAACAGGCTGGCTGTCAGAGGCCGGTGGAGAGTATGTACTCACCTTCATGGAGCAGGCCCGGGAGCCGCTCCCGGCGTTTTCGGCGCTGAAAGTCGGCCAGCGGCTTCAGGTGGCAAGCCGGGCATGGACGGTCAGCAACCTCGAAAATGCGGAATGTATCGCCGGTCAGGGTGAATTGCCGTTCAAGGTCGGTGCCGGCTACCCGCTTGCGGCGGCAGACCTGCGCAACGAAAGCCATTTCGCCACTCTGGATTATTCCGAGACGCCGCCTTTGCTCTTTGTCGGCGAGGCGGTCGAATTCAAATCCCTGCGCATGGCGAACCTGCGCGACGGGATGGCGCTACCGAGCAGCACGGTTCCGGTGCAGGTGTTCCGCTGTCCGGCCTGCGGCGTGCCGATGCAGGCCCGTTCGAAGGACATCGTTGCCGTCGGCTGCGCCAGTTGTGGCACCGTGGTCGATACGACCGACCGGAACTACAAGGTGCTCTCCAAGGGGGCGGCCATGCGGGAGGCGCCGTATGTACCCCGCCTGCCGCTCGGCAGCAAGGGAAGCCTCGAAGGAAAGCCGGCGGAAGTGATCGGTTTTCTGGTCAAGCGCAGTGTCGAGGCAGGCATGAGCTACGCCTGGCGCGAATACCTGCTGGCCGGCGAAAACGGAACCTACCGCTGGCTGACCGAATACAACGGTCACTGGAATGTTGCCGACGTGCTCTCCCGGCCGCCGGCAACCACCAAGATCCTCGAGGTGACCGGGGTGAGTTTCGGTGGCCGGCATTTCAAGCATTTTGCGACGACCGACCGCGCCGAGGTGGTTCAGGTTCAAGGGGAATTTACCTGGAAGGTCCAAAAGGGAGAAAGCAGTCGCGTCGATGATTTTGTCGCGCCGCCGCTGATGCTGTCGCGGGAGCGAAGCGGCAAGGACCTGAGCTGGTCGCAAGCGTGCTACATCCAGCCCGCCACGATCGCCTCCGCCTTCGGTTTGTCGGGAGGGCTGCCCGAGCCGATAGGCGTCTTTGCCAATCAGCCCAACCCGTGGGCCGATACAACGCGGCGCATCTGGTTGCTGTTCGCCAAATTCCTGCTGGCGGCTGTTCTGGTGCAAGCATTCTTCATGCTCGTTTCTACTGAAAAGCTGTTGTTGCGCCAGGACTTCACGTTCGAGCCGCGCAGCAACGAGGAGGTGCAGACCCGGGAGTTCCAGATAACCGGCAAGCCGCGCAAGATAGCCGTCCGCCAATCGACTTCGCTGGACAACAACTGGATCGGCATCGACCTGCTGCTGGTGAACAAGACGACCGGTACGGCCTGGCCGGCGGCGCGTGAGTTGTCGTACTACTGGGGCTACGACGATGGTAGCTGGACCGAAGGGAGCCGGAACGACGAGGTCGTGTTCCAGAATATTCCGGCCGGAACCTACTATCTGACACTCGATCCGGACATGGCGCCGGACAAATACGTTGCCGTGCGCGATCAGCTCGAGGTCGTGACGCCGCGGACCGGGTGGTCGAATTTCGTGTTGCTGACCCTGTTCCTGCTGGTTTTTCCGGTATTCGCGACCCTGCGCCGCGCCGCGTTCGAAACCCGTCGCTGGGCGGAAAGCGACCACGCACCGGCGGGCAGCGACGACTCCGGCGGAGATGACGACTGATGTTCGATAAATTCAACCTGGTCGCCGGCATCTTTGCGGTCGTGCTCTTCGCCTATGCGCAGCAGCAAGGCTGGAGCCTGTTCGACAACGTGGCGAATTCGGGACACGGCAGCTCGGGCAGCAGCCGTAGCTATCACAAGTAGCCCTTCGCCGCCTCCGCCGGGTCAATCACCGCCGCCGCACCCTCCTCCGCATCCACTGCCCGAGTCACCTGAACAACCGTCACTGCCGCTGCCACCACAGCCGATGTGGCTGGCGCAGTAACCCGATGCATCGCCGGCTTGCCGAGCCGCCATGCAGTCGAGGTGATAGACGAAACCCCCGGCAATCCCGAGGCGGTTGTCCAGTGCGAACAGTCGGGGCAGGCGTTCCGGATTCTGCGGGTCGATCCCTTCGCGTCGGCAGGCCAGCCGCCAGGCACGGCGCAGTCCTTGCGAAGCCTGGGTCGGGGAACTCATCGCTTCCGCAGGCGTATGGTGCAGGAAGCGGCCGAAGGCTTTGCGGCAGTATTGGTCATATTGCCGCGTGAACAGGATGAACTCATGCCACGCATCGTCGACCACCTGGGATGGCATGGCCACCAGGCGGCGCCCGGCCGTGTTGCAGATGGCGAAATAGTCGATCAGTGCAGCAAAAACCTCGCCGCGCTGCACTTCGGTCAGCTCGGGTCGCCTGGCGGCGAGGCGCCGGTCGAGCGTCTGCCGGTAGGGAAAGGAGGCAATGTAGCTGGCGCGGCGTTGACGGCTCCAGTTGCGCCACAGGACAAAGACGAGTGATAGCAGGATGGCGATGACGATGATTTTGGCCATACGGGGCGGGACGGGTTGAAATAATCGTACTGTACCGGATATGGTCCGGCGAACTGAATCGTCGGTTACTGATTGCCTCTTGAAAAAAATAGTGAAAACGGTAAGTTATGGTTTGTTTCGAGAAATGGCTTTAGCTTGATGCGACTTTCTTCGCTTGTACCCGTCTGCCTCGTCGTCGGGCTGCTCGCCGCTTGCAGTGGCCCGGCGCCGCGCTCGACCGCATCGACCGAGCCGGCAGAGCAATCCGCCCGTGCCGGCAGCGACAAAGGCAACGAAATCGTTTTCTACGCCATGGACCTGATCGATACCGGTTATCGTTTTGGCGGCAAGAATCCCGAGGCGGGCCTCGATTGCAGCGGCATGGTCAGCTATATCTACGGCCAGGCCGCCGGCCTGAAGGTTCAGGGCAGCGCGGCCGACATTGCCCGCAACAGCAAGCCGGTCGACAGGAGCTCCCTGCGTCCCGGCGATCTTGTTTTCTTCAATACCCTGAATCGCTCGTTTTCGCACGTCGGCATATATATCGGCGACACGCGCTTCATTCATGCGCCGTCGAGCAATGGCAAGGTACGTATCGATCGCTTGAGCGACGCTTACTACGCCCGACGTTTCGAGGCCGCCCGCACCTTCTTCGACTAGTCCGCGCGCCATGTCGCGCCCTATTGTCGCTTGGCTGGCGACTCGCTCGCCCCGGCCCGGTGACGCCGCCATGGACGCACGGCATCGCAGCGGGTAGAATGCCTTCCTCCCAAGCGCCCATAGCTCAGCTGGATAGAGTACTGCCCTCCGAAGGCAGGGGTCGTGCGTTCGAATCGCGCTGGGCGCGCCAAGCATTTCCGAAACGGCACTTCGTCACGAAGTGCCGTTTTGCATTCCGGGGAACGGATTCCTTCCGGACCTAGAGGTTACCGCTTTCGTATGCCGAGAGCGTGATGCCGGCATGGGTCAGGACTTCACGGATGCTCTTGATGTCGGTCCGGCTGCAGGTGCTGCTGTTGTGCGGATGGTGCAGAAAGGCCTCGACCTTGTTCAGCGTGACCTTGAAGCGGGCGCCATGCGAGGGTTCGATATCGGCGCCGAGGTGGTGGAGCAGGGATTCGATCTCGCGCCAGTGAATGTTCGCCGAGGGCGGGTCCTGGAAGATGCTGCGCATCAGGTGGGCATGCTTGTGACTCATGATGAAGCTCCAAGCGGTTTGTGCTTCACCATTCTATGCCTTCGTCGGCGGGGGCGTCAGGCAAAAACGATTTTCAACAGGGCCAGCGCGAACAAAGTGTACCCGGCCGCAACAAGATCGTCGGCCATGACCCCGAAGCCGTTCTTGACGTGCTCGTCGAAATAGCGTGCCGGCTGCGGCTTGGTGATGTCGAAATAGCGGAAGAGCATGAAGGCGGCGAGCTGCCAGAAGAAGGTGTCCGGCGTCATCAGCAGGACCAGCCAGAAGGGCACGATCTCGTCCCAGACGATGCTGCCGTGGTCGGGGTCGCCCAGCGCCCTGCCGGCGACGTCGATGAACCAGATGCCGCCGAGATAGGCAGCGGCCAGCAGGCCGAGCAGTGGCAATTCCTCGAAATAGGGGCGGAAGAGCACGAAGCTCAGCCACGCGAACAGCGTGCCGAAGGTGCCCGGAGCCTTGGGGGCCAGGCCGCTGCCGCAACCCAGCGCGAAGAAGTGCGCCGGGTGGGCGAGCAGGAAGGCGAAATCCGGCTTACGCGGCAAAGTGGTCGTATCCGTGGCGGTCGAATGAGACTGGATTGAAGTCCGGGTCGTAGACCGTGACTGCACCGGTCTCGCCGGAAACGATCTCGCCGATGTGCCAGAGCGGCAGTTCCAGGCGGGCCGCGATCTGGGCGATGGTCAGGCTGAGCGCGCCGGGGACGGTGAAGCACAGTTCGTAGTCGTCGCCGCCGGCCACCTGGCATTCGAGTGCGATGCGGCGCAAGTCGGCATCGTAGGTTCCGCCGCTTCCGGCCAGGTCCTTGAGTTGCGGCAACTGGACCAGCTTGACGGCAGCGGCGCAGCCCGAGCGTTCGCAGATATGACCAAGGTCGGCAAGCAGGCCGTCGGAGACGTCGATGGCGGCGGTGGCGATGCCGACCAGTGCCTGCCCGAGGGCGACCCGGGGGCGCGGTTTTTCCAGTGCGGCAACGCACAGGCGCGGCCAGGGAGCGGGCAATTCAATCTTGCCCTGCAGGTGGGCGAGGCCCAGTGCGGCGAGGCCGGGGCGGCCGGAAACCCAGATCTGGTCGCCGACCTGGGCGCCATCGCGGCGCAGGGCACGGCCCGGCTCGACTTCGCCCATGGCCGTGATGCAGACGTTGAGCGGCCCCTTGGTGGTGTCGCCACCGATGACGTCGACGCCGTATTCCTTGGCGCAGGCGAAAAAGCCGTCGGCGAAGGCGGCGATCCACGCTTCGTTGACCGTCGGCAGGGCGCCGGCCAGCGTCACCCAGCGCGGCGTGGCGCCCATGGCGGCGAGATCGGAGAGGTTGACAGCCAGCGCCTTCCAGCCGAGATTCTTCGGATCGGTGTCGGGCAGGAAATGCGTGCCGGCGACCAGCATGTCGGTAGTGACCGCCAACTGCTTGCCCGGTGTGGGCTGGACCAGCGCGCAGTCGTCGCCGGGGCCGAGAACGGCCGAGGGCGTGGGCCGGGCGAAATACTTGTCGATCAGCGCGAATTCGCCGGCCATTGCCTTACTTTTTGGCTTGCTTGCGGGCGGCGACTTCGTCCGGGCGCAGGATGGCAGCGACCTTGTCGAGCACGCCGTTCACGTATTTGTGGCCGTCGGTGCCGCCAAACGCCTTGGTCAGCTCGATGGCTTCGTTGATGATCACGCGGTAAGGCGTTTCCGGGTGATTTTGCATCTCGAAGGTGCCGAGCATCATGACGCAGGCTTCAATCGGCGAGAGTTCGCCGAACGGGCGGTCGATGTGGGCGGAAATCCGCTCGATCAGCTTTTCCTGCTGGCCGATGACACCGCGCAGCGTACCGACGAAGAAATCGCGGTCGGCCTTGGCGAAACCTTCCATTTCAGGTGCGTAGGCTTCGATGGCGGCCTCGTCGGCCCCGCCGACACGCCACTGGTACAGGCCTTGCAGCACGAACTCGCGGGCCCGGCGGCGAGCCGATTTGGGCGGCGCCTTGACGTCTTTGGGATGTTCGCTATCGCTCTGGAAGGTGGTCATTGGTTCAGGGCCCTTTGCAGGTTGGCCATCTCGACGGCAGCCTGGGCACAGTCGGTCCCTTTCGGCAGCATGCGGACTTCGGCCTGTTCGTCGGTGTCGCAGGTCAGGATGCCGTTGGCGATGGGGACGCCGGTATCCAGTTGCACTTCCATGATGGCGCGGCAGGCGTCGTTGGAGACGACCTCGAAATGGTAGGTGTCGCCGCGGATGACGGCGCCGAGGGCGACCAGCGCATCGAAGCTGCCGCTCTGCGCCATGGTCTGCAGCACCAGCGGCGCTTCAAGGGCGCCGGGCACGGTGGCGATGGTCATGTCGCCGTCGGCCACGCCGAGGCGCTTGAGTTCGGCGATGCAGGAGGAGAGCAGGCCTTCGCAGACCGGCAGGTTGAAGCGGCACATCACGACGCCGACCTTGAGGCCGGCACCGTTCAGGTTGCTGTCGAATTCGAAAACGTTGTCGAAGCGGGACATGGTTTAGAGCTCCGCAGGAGAAGAGACGAAGCCGGTCACTTCGAGGTCGAAGCCGGCCATGGAGGGCATCTTGCGCGGGCTGGAGAGCAGGCGCATCTTGGTGACGCCGAGGTCGCGCAGGATCTGCGCACCGATGCCGTAGCTGCGCGGGTCCCACTTGGCCGGGGCGCTCGGGGCGGTGCCGGTGAGGCGAGTGAGGATCGCCTCGCCATCTTCCGGACGGTGCATCAGCACGATGACGCCGTGGCCGTTCCGGGCCAGCGCCGCCTGGGCTTGATCAATGGAGAAGGCTTGGCGCTTGCTGGCCGGATCGAGGAAATCGAGCACCGACAGCGGTTCATGGACGCGGACCAACGTTTCGCCGCCGGCCGGGATGTCGCCCTTGACCAGCGCCAGGTGCGTCGCGCCGCTGGCCTGGTCGACGAAGGCGTGCAGCGTGAATTCGCCGTGCGCGGTATCGATCGGCTTGCTGGTGACGCGCTTGACCAAGGTTTCCGAGGAGGCGCGGTAATGGATCAGGTCGGCGATGGTGCCGATCTTGATGCCATGCTCCTTGGCGAACTCGATCAGCTCGGGCAGGCGGGCCATCGTGCCGTCGTCGTTCATGATTTCGCAGATGACCGAGGCGGGCTCCAGCCCGGCCATGCCGGCCAGGTCGCAACCGGCTTCGGTGTGGCCGGCGCGAACCAGAACGCCGCCTTCGCGGGCGGTGATCGGGAAAACGTGGCCGGGCTGCACGATGTCGTCGGCGACGGCGTTCTTGGCCACCGCAACCTGGATGGTCTTGGCACGGTCGGCGGCGGAAATGCCGGTGGTGACGCCTTCGGCGGCCTCGATGGAGACGGTGAAGGCGGTGCCGTAGACGGTCCCGTTGCTGCGTGCCATCTGGGTCAGGCCCAGCTTTTTGCAGCGTTCGGCGGTCAAGGTCAGGCAGATCAGGCCGCGGCCGTACTTGGCCATGAAATTGATGGCCTCCGGCGTGATGTGTTCGGCGGCCATGACGAGGTCGCCTTCGTTCTCGCGGTCTTCTTCATCGACCAGCACGACCATGCGGCCGGCCTTGAGTTCGGCGACGATTTCGGCGGTGCTGGCAATGGCTTGATGGGGGGGCATGGGGGGTATTCCGGGGAACAGCAGAAGGGGAGCTATTTTCGCAGAAACAGCGCGTTAGCACATGACTTTAGTGAGCGACAGGCGATTTAGGGCAGGTAGGCTTCGACCTGGATGCGCAGGCGGACCTCGTCGCCGATGAAGGGCAAGCCGTTGTTCAGGCCGAAGTCGGAGCGGCGCAGGCTGGCTTGCGCGTCGGCGCCGCAGCCGCGCTTGCGGTTGGCCAGATTGAGGCCGCACTTGAAGCGAAGGATTTCCAGGCGTATCGGGCGGATTTCGCCGCGCATGACCAGGCTGCCGTCGACAGCGCTGAGTTTGTCGCCGTCGAAGATCAGCTTCTGGCTGCGAAACAGGATGTCGGGGAAAGACCGCGTATCGAACCAGTCTTCACCGCGCAACACGTTGTCGCGCAGGTCGAGTCCGGTGTCGAGCGATGCCGCGTCGATGCGGATGTCGATACGGCCGGTCTTTCGTTCGGGATCGAATTCGACCGTTCCGCTGCTACGGTTGAATTGCCCACGCTGCGTCGAGAAGCCGAGGTGGTCGATCTCGAAACTGGCGTAGGTGTGGCCGGGGTCGATGACATATTGGGTGGCCCCGGCGCAGGTGACCGAGGCAGTCAGCAGCAGGGCGGCAAGCAGGCGACAGGGGGGCATGGCTTTCGTCTCGTATGGCGCTGTTCCTCTGACCGTTCGGGTGCTGCGCCGTTCCGCGCATTTCGGGTAGCATCGCTGCCCATGCGTCATGCCCTTCTCTTTTCCGTCTTCGTCATTGCCTCCTGCGGCCTGGCCTACGAGTTGATCGCCGGCGCCCTGTCGTCCTACCTGCTGGGCGATTCGGTGATGCAGTTTTCGACCGTGATCGGCACCTACCTGTTCGCCATGGGGGTCGGTTCCTGGCTGTCCAAGTACATTACCCGCGACCTGATCGGCCGCTTCATCCAGATCGAACTGATGGTGGGCCTGCTCGGCGGGTTCTCGGCGGTTGGCTTGTTCCTGGTCTTCACCTGGCTGTCGGCACCGTTCAAGCTGGTGCTTTATCTCGTGGTGTTCGGCGTCGGCGTGCTGGTCGGGCTGGAGATTCCGCTGGTCATGCGCATCCTGAAACGTGAACTGGCGTTCAAGGATCTGGTGTCGCAAGTGCTGACCTTCGATTATCTGGGGGCATTGGCGGTATCCATCCTGTTTCCGCTGATCCTGGCGCCGCATCTGGGCATGGTGCGCACCGGGCTGTTGTTCGGCCTGCTCAACGTCGGGGTCGCGTTATGGGCCCTGCATCTGTTCCGGGAGCAGTTGCCGGCCCGTCGCGCACTGCTGGCGCAGAGCTGGGGAGTATTCGGCTTGCTGCTGGCCGGTTTTTCCGGCGCCGGCCAACTGACGAGCATGGCCGAAGCGCATGTGTATGCCGACGAAATCGTCCATGCCGAGTCGACGCCCTATCAGCGTATTGTCGTCACCCGCTGGCGCGACGACCTGCGCCTGTTCCTGAACAACAATCTGCAATTTTCGTCGCACGACGAATACCGTTATCACGAGGCGCTGGTCCATCCCGGCCTGTCCAGCCTGCCCGGTGCGAAGCGCGTGCTCGTCCTGGGCGGTGGCGATGGGCTCGCGGTGCGTGAAATCCTGAAGTATCCGGGGGTCGAATCGGTCACCCTGGTCGATCTCGATCCCGGCATGACCGACCTGTTCTCGACGGCCCCGGCGCTGGTGGCCCTGAACGAGGGAGCGCTGAAGTCGGATCGGGTGAGCGTCGTCAATGCCGATGCCGTGCAGTGGCTGGAGGAGAGCAGGGATTATTTCGATTTCATCGTTATCGACTTTCCCGATCCGTCGAATTTCGCGCTCGGCAAGCTGTACACCGCGGCCTTCTACCGCCTGATCGAAAAGCGACTGTCGGCCAACGGCTTGCTGGTTGTCCAGTCGACATCGCCGCTTTATGCCCGGCAGTCGTTCTGGTGCGTGGTGACGACGCTGGAAAGCGTCGGCTTCAAAACCTCGCCTTACCACACGCAAGTGCCATCGTTCGGCGAGTGGGGCTATATCCTTGCCGGGCGTCGGTCTTTCGTTCCGGGGGCGCTCGAACTGCCGAAGACGCGCTACCTGACGCCCCAGATCATCCCGGGAATGTTCGTCTTTCCAGCCGATATGGGACGGGTTACGGCCGAGGTCAATCAGTTGAACAACCAGGTCTTGGTGCGCTACTTCGAGGCCGAGTGGCGCAAGGTCATTCGCTAGCGGAGCGGAATTCCTTCAGGTAGGCGACCGTTTCATCGAAGGGCATGGGCTTGCCGTACAGGTAGCCCTGCAGGACATCACAGCCGAGGTGAGTCAGGAAGGCGCGCTGGGCTTCCGTCTCCACCCCTTCGGCGACCAGTTCGAGACCGAGGCTGTGTCCCAGCGCAATCGTGGCGGTACAGATGGCGGCATCGTTGGGGTCGGTTTCGATATCGGTGACGAAGGAGCGGTCGAGCTTCAGGCGGTTGATCGGCAAGTGCTTGAGGTAGGCCAGCGACGAGTACCCGGTTCCGAAGTCGTCGATGGCCAGCATGATGCCCATGGCGGATAGCTGGTCGAGAATCGACAAGGTGATTTCCGGATTCTGCATGGCCGTGCTTTCCGTGACCTCGAGTTCGATGTCCTGGGGCTTCAGGTCATAACAGGCCAGAGCGCCCTGAATGAGCAGCAGCAGGTTTTCGTGGCGGAGCTGTTGCGCCGAGATATTGATCGCCAGGCGCACGTCGTCAATGCCGTGGGTGCGCAGTTGGCGCGTGATCCGGCAGGCTTCCCAGATCACCCAGTCGCCCAGCGGCTGGATCAGGCCGGTTTCTTCGGCAATCGCCACGAAGCGCATGGGCGAGACCATGCCGTAGGTCGGGCTTGTCCAGCGTAGCAAGGCCTCCAGGCCAACGACGCGGCCTGTTGCCGTATCGATCTGCGGCTGCAGGTGCAGCGAGAATTCGCAGTTTTCGGGGGAGATGGACGAGATTGCCTGGCGCAGCTCGTTTTCCAGCTGCAGGCGTTCGCCGGCCGCTTCGTTCATTCGCGAGGCGTAAAACTGATGGTTGTTCCGGCCGGCGTTCTTGGCGTGGTACATCGCCGAGTCGGCATTGCGCAGCAGGATACCCGGATCGGTGCCGTCGCCCGGATAAAGGCTGATGCCGATGCTGGGCGTGGTGTAGAGCAGATGCTCGCCGACCCAGTAGTTCTCGGCAATCGCAACCTGGATCTTGTTGGCGACCCGGGCGGCTGTCTGCGGGCCTTCGATCTCGGGCAGAACGACAACGAACTCATCGCCGCCCAGGCGGGCGACGAGGTCGCTGGCTCGTACCGACTCGCGCAGCCGACGGGCAACCTGTTGCAGCAGTTCGTCGCCGGTGTGGTGTCCCAGGGTGTCGTTGATGTTCTTGAAGTTGTCGAGGTCGATCAACATCAAGGCCAGTTGGCGGCCTTCCCGCTCACAGACGCGCAGGGCGTGGGCGAGTTGGGACTCGAAGGCCAGCCGGTTGGGCAGATGGGTCAGGACGTCATGGTAGGCGAGCTGGGCCAGGCGGTCGGCCGCTTGTTTGCTGGCGCTGATGTCGGTGAAGTTGGCGACGTAGTTGCTGATCAGGCCGCTGGCATTGCGGATGACCGAGATGCATAGCCATTTCGGGTAAATGCTGCCGTCCTTGCGCCTGTCCCATATTTCGCCTTCCCAGGTATCGTACTGGGCAAGACTTTCCCACATGCCGGTGTAGAACTCGGGGCTGGCATTGCCGGAGGCCAGGATGCGGGGATTCTGGCCGATCACTTCCGCGGCCGTGTAACCGGTCAGTCGCGTGAAGGCCGCGTTGGCCGCGACGATCCGGTTTTCCCCGTCGGAAATGAGCACCGCTTCATGGCTTTGCTCGTAGGCACGCCACAAGATGGCTGACGAGAGCGGAAAGCCGTCGTCGGCACCGGTCGGCGACGGTTTTTCCGGGGGTGTCATCGGCGGAGGAGGTTAGACGTTAAACGGAAAGTTACAGCCACAAAGGCGCATGGTTACTGGTAATCATAATTTCCGTTCCTTTCGTGTACCCGGTTTCGTACCCGGTTTAGTCGTCGCGGGGCAAAATTTCAGCTTTTGTAAACGTCCCTATGGGGTTCCCGCCCAAGTCTTAGATTTTCCAATGCCGCTAATTTTCCGGCAAGGCTTTTGGGGCCTGTAGAAAGCCCGCCATGGAATTTACAGCGGCCATTTTTATGGATTTGGGTCGACTTGCACGGCTCCCCCGTACTCTTGGCCTTGGCTCCGCAAATCATGCCCACACACTCCGGCGGGAATTCTGGATAGTCGGGCAACACCAGCGGGGGCGGTATCTTGCCGGTGTCGAGGTATAGCGAAATGCGCCGTTCGGCCAATTCTTCGCTGTGTGCCAGGTATTGACGCACGGCGTCGACGCGTTCGCATGCCAAGTACCAAGCCTTAAGGCGGCGCCGTAGTTCAAGCGGGCTCATGGTGGGCGCTCAGGAATTCCCGGACTTTGAGCAAGGGGGAGCGGGAAGCGTAGGATTCTGCCTTGCTCAAGGCGACGGCGGCTTCTGCCAGACGTTCGACCGGCCAAGCGTCCTTTACCGCGTCCGTTGCCTGCAAAATTGCCCGCTGGGCAAGGATGGCGGCTTGATAGTGCCCACTTGGGCTTTTCTTGAAGACACGCCAGGCGCGGTCGAATTCGGATAGCTCGGCTTTGCGGGCGTGGTAGGCGTGAGCCACGTTGACCAATGTCCGCGCCTTGCCGCTTTCAATCCGTAGGCGCTCAAAGAGGGCCAGGGCCGCGTCGGCGTAGGTTAACGCCCACACTCGCGCAACCGCCTTGGAATTCTTCCGGCTGGCCTTGGCTTCGGCTGCAATGGCCTTCCGCAATAGTTCTTCAATGTGCATGGGGTTTGCTCCTTTCCTTGGGCTGGCGGGTAACAGAAGTAACGGAAGTAACAGATACCTTAAAAGAGCAGAGAGAGATTTATAAATTCCCCCTACACTCCCGAGAATCCCGTTACTTCTGTTACTTCCGTTACCCCCTATCCCGCGATTAAACGGCTGTGAGGTTATCCAGGTAGGCCCGCGCCCCGCCTATCGGCATTTGCAGCGGCGTCGGCCCTCGCCCTAGCTCGGCACGAATGTGCACGGGCTCTGCGTCTTTCCATCGCGCAACGTTCCGCAAGATGCTGACCCGGACAGGCGCCCCCTCAATCTTGATAAGCGACCTATAGGGCTTAATTCCCCGGCGCTCCAAGGCGTGCATATGGCCCCGCGTAACCTTGCCGCCAAGCTGGCCGGTAATCAGTTCGCCAAGGGTCGACGTATGGATTACATCGGCGGGCCAGTGCTTGACCAGTTCGACCAGGGTTTCGTCAGCTTCGCTACGGCTGGCGGCGACGACGGCTTCCTTGGCGGCGTTCATAGCGGCATGCGCCCCAGGGTTGAAACTGGATAGGTCGCGGGTCCGTAGCAAATGGGCAACCCCGGCGATAAATGCAGGCTCCTTCAAGACGGCGTACAGGCGGGCGTAATAGTCCGGGGCTCGGGGCGGCGCTTCGTTATGCACGACATTGAAGCGGCGGTCGTGTTCGTCCAAGGTCAGGGCGCTAATGTGATTTGAAAAGATCAGCCAGCGGCAGGCGTTGAACTCTTCGCGGATTCGCCCAAACTTCGGGTTAATGGTCCGGTACTCTTCGGTAACGACCCGCTTCATCGTTTCCGCGTTGTCCCATTTGGCATCGTTGCCGCCCTCCCGAATCTCGTCGACCACGGCAATTAGCTTGCTCGACAGCCGGTCGTTAAAGCCGGTGCGTAGCATTCCGCTCAAATCAAAATTGATGGCGCCATACCCCGGCCACAGGCGGGCGACAACGCCGGCAAGCCAGTTGCGGCCCGTGCCGTGCGTGTCCGAAATATGGACCCAGCCATGGTGCGGAAGCTCCCCCGGTCGCTGCTCGATATGGGCCAGCCAATCAAGGAAGCGCGGGGCGTCGGCGCCGAAGAGGTAGCCCACATGCTCAAGGAACAGGGAGGGGTCGCCAGGCGGCACGCTACGGTCGACCGGGCTCCAAGTGTTTAGGGCCTCTCTGCCCTTGGGGTCGGCTGTTACCCGCCGTCCACCAGCCTTGAAGGTTACAGCGTGGGCAATTTGGCGCTTCGGGTTCTTCTCCCAAAGGGCGGCCGTTTCGTAGGTCTTCGTTTTCGGCGTGCCGTCAAAGTTGAATTGTCCTTTGACTTCCAGGGTCGTCGTCGACGCCTTAAAAGTTGCTTTCCAATCGCCCAACGCGGCTACGTGTTGCGGCTGTTGCAGGTCGACCACTTGCTGGCCGTCTTGGATGAAGACGAAGCGGGGCAGCATTTCATCAAGCGTGATCGTGCCTGCAAGGCGGATTTCGTCGGAGCCCTCGCCGATTCGCATAGTCTCTTCGATTTGCTCCCGGCGCCGGGTTGCCTCGTCAACGAAGACTTCAAATTGACGGGCGACAACCCCCAGGATGGTGCGGGGCAAATAGTCTTCCCGGTTCCACTTGTCGCGGGCCAAGGCGCTACGCTCCATTAGCCGCTTGATGCGTTCGCAGTCCTTCCCCGTCCAGAAGGCCAAATGCTGGGCCAGGGCGGCGTCGGCGCTGCTGGCATCGTAAGGGGTTCCGTCGACACGGCCGCCGGCCGGATACGCCTTAGTCAAAGCCACGGGGTCCGCTTGCCAAAGGTCCGCAAAGGAAGCCCGCCCCCCGAAAGCGGCGGCGCTGGATTGGGAACGCATGGCCCGGCGCAATAGCTCTTCATCATCAGCCGGCCCCCGCCATTCCTCGCACGGTCCTTCCGTCCATGCTTGGTCGACGGTTTGGGCCATATCGGGCGGGAAGTAGACGGCGGCGGCGCATTGAAGCGGCATGCTGCAATCCGTTCCGACGTTGCCTGTAGCGCCTTCCGCCCGCCCCAGGGCAATAAATCGCTTCTCGGTATATAGCTCAATGCCCAGGGCCTCGTTTTTGCAGCCGTGTGGCGGCATATCGCCGGAATACGTGCCCCAAATGTGAAGGCCCCGACCGGATACGCTGCACTCGATAGCGGCGCCGGGAAACATGGCGCACAGGTCGCGGGATTGCTGGGACCATTGGCCGTCGGCCTGTAGGCAGCCGTCGATATCCAGGCAAAACACCTTGCTTTCGGGGGTGATTACGAAGCCCACACCATGGCCGTCGCCAAACTGCTGGGCGAAGCGGTCGGCGCTGTCATAGCTCAACCAAAAGGCGCTATCGTGGGCGGAAACTACGCGGCCGGTGCTGTAGTCAATCGGCAGCTTTTCCAGCTTGCCGAGGCGTGATTTGCTGGGCTCAAGGCGGTAGACGATGAATTGCCGGTGTACCGTAAGGCCGTAGAGTGCTGGGGCAATCATGATTTCACCCCCAGCTTTTCCAGCACGCGGCGTACTTCCTCGTTTCCGTGCTTGGCGTCGTTGCCCATTACCCGCAAGGCTTGATGAAAGAGGCAGTACCCCCAGCCGTCGTTTACGGGGGCGTAGGCGGCGCATTTTGCGCCCCAGCACTGGCCCGGCTTGCCGTCCGCCGGCCAAGGGGTCATGAGGCTGTAATGCTCAATGGAGCAAGGAAGGGCCGGCGCCTCGGGGGCGTCCGTTTTGCGTTCGGTTGCCATGATTTAGACCCCCTTACGCGATTGCAGCCAGGCGTCGATATCGGCCCGGCGATAGCGCACCATGGCGCCTACCTTGATGGTAAGGTCGCGCCATCCGTAGCTATTGCGATACTTCCACATGCGTTGAGTGCGTACCGGAATCCCGTATTCGCGTTCAACATCCGTGGGGGTCAGAAGTTGAGTTTTAGCGGTTGCCATGATGAAGGCCTTTTTTCAGGTTTCAAAACGGCAGCCTGTTGACGAGGGTGTCACTATCGGATATTCTTAGCTTGCGAAACTGTATTACCCGGTAGCTGTTAAGGCTGCCAAAAATGCCCGCCTGTGTTACTAGCACTTGCGGGCATTTGCATTTTGCGCGTCCGATATCTACGCGTCAATCAAAATTTCGTCGTAACTTGTTGATTTAGATAAATTATTTACCTACGTCAACGCCCGGAAATTGCCAGGCCGGTTTGATTTAGGCGCACGCTAGAAAACCAGGCCCCGCCGGGCTTCTCGCTTTCCAAATGGTGGCTGATACAGGCGACAACCCATTCCCCGGCCGCTTGTATTACGTCGGTTTCGATCTTCACCCGGCCGCCAAACTGTATGGCGGGATTGAAGAGCAAACGAGCATTGACGCCCCAGCCGTCGAAGGTCGGATAGCCAACCAGGCCGGAAGCTGGCGAAATGAGCGGTATAACCGTCCCGCGGGGCGTTCTCGGGGATTGGGTGATAGCCAATACTTTGTCGTCAATCCAAAGGCCGATGCCGGCCGCTTGCGCTAGCTCCTTGGCCTGCTCCAAGTCCGTATTGGCAAGGTAGACGTCGGACAGCTTGACGTTGACCCCGTTGTTCTCGAATGCAAAGCCCATGCTGTGGGCAATTTGGGCCATGACGGACGCCACGTCGACCCCGCCCTTGAAGCTACGCGGCGACACGGGCTTAAGCGCTGCGAACATGGCGGCGGTCGCCTGAATGTGAAGGTGGACGTCGGGGGCGTTCTGATAGTCCGCCCAGGCGTTGACGATGTTGCCGGCGAATACCAGCGTTTCAACATCGCCGTCGATGGCGAACACTTCCACGGTGTTGGGCTGATAGAGATAGCCGCCGTCGCGGGGCGCCTGCATCGTGAAGCTAGTGCACGTATTCATATCCGATTGGGATACGCCGTAAATCTTGGCCCGCAGGGTGCCCATTTGCACGCCCCCGGCTTTGTCGATATCCACACTTGCCCGGAAGCCTTGCAGCGTGATTTGGTCATTGTTGCTTGAACCAAATTTGCCTGTTCCCAGGGTGATGACGAAGCGCAGGGCCTTTTTGTTGTTGAAGGACTTTGCCATGGCTAGAACCTCGCGTCGGCGGCGTTAAGAATCTCCGCAAGGCCCCGATTGCCGCGATGGGACAGGATGGCTAGGACCACGGGGAGGCGAAGTCGAAGGCGCAAGGCATCAAAGCGCGGGTACTTGTCCGCTCCCAATTCCGCGTCGTAGGCTTGTTGCTGCTCCGTGTCTTTGAATTTCTGCCAGGAGGGCCAGGAGGCGGCGCACTTCGTAAACGCCGGCTGCAAGCGTGCCATTGCGGCGTCGACGGCCTTCGCTGCTTCCTCAATTTCCACGACCACGGCTTCAAGCTCGGCACGGGCTACCTTGTGGGCTTCGATCTGCTTTAGCGTGGATTCGGCGGCACTTACGGCCTGCTGGCGCTTGCGTTCGGCGCCTTCGGCCTTCGCTTGGATTTCATAGCGGGCGACGGCACGCTCAAGGCCGGCAATCTCGTTTTCTACGCCCACAGCTTCCGCATGCTTCCCCTTGGCCGCCAGGTCATGCCACAGGGTGCGAAGCTCGGCTATTTTGGCGTTGATAGTTGCGATTTCAGTTTGCGGGGTAGTCATTTGGCATTGCTCCGATTCTTCAAGGCGATTTCAATAAGGCGGTCGAGGATTTCACGCTGGCAGGTAAAGCGCCCCCAATCCTCGTCGGTCAGTTGCAGGGCGGCGGCGGATATCTCTTGCCAGCTAACGGCCTCGGCTTCGTCCTTGGCAAGCGTGGGCTTGCCGCCGTGGTACTTCTCGGCCAGGTCGACAAGGTCTTTCACCTTGCGGCGGGCTTCGGCTTCCATGCCGGCGCCCAGGCTTTTAGCCAAGGGGCCGCCTACCATTGCAACTTTCTTGGCGCGGGCCAATTGTTGGGAGGCGGCGACCAAGTCTTGGCCGATCTTCTTTTGTTGCCAGGTGGTCATATCAGGCCCCTTTGTATTTCAGGAATGCCGCACGGTCGCGGCGGTTAACTTCGCGGGCTTGGCGCTGCAAATCGGATTTCCAGCGGGCGCGGTCGGATTGGGGGCAAACGCCTTGGGGGCGCTTGGCGCGGGGTGCGGGTAGCTTGATGGACATGGCCGCCCCCTACGCTGCAAGGGCTTTGCGAAGGTCGCCCACATTCCAGGCGGTCACATTGGTCGACAGCTTGCGGGGGGCGGGCAGAGTGCCACGCTTGACCATGCGCCAAACGGTAGCGGACGAACAGCCGACCAACGCCTGTACTACGGGCTGGCGAACGTTCGCGGAATCGGGGAGGGAATCGAAGTTCTTTAGCGCGTCGGGGATTGCGCTAGGGTCTTTGCGGGTTGCCATGGTGCTGTCCTCGGGAGATTTGAGACAGCACGAAGAGTATTTACCGGGAAGGAAGCGAACCCGCGTTCACTTCCGTCTTTTTTCTAGGACGCCTTCATCTTGCAGAATCGTTCTAATCTGTTTTGCCGACAGTCCTTTTTGTTGGGCAAGCATGCCGCATATCTCACGCTCAGAATAGCCGGCGGCCAGCTTCCGCCGGGCATCTTCTGCAATGGTCTTGTTGCGTAGGGCAAGCTCACTGCGCCTTGATTGAACGGAAGCGGCCCCGCCCTTCTGTGAGTTTGCGACGTGCTGCCGTTTCGATTTGGCACGCTCTACGGCGCCGGAAACGACAAGCGAAGTTATCGCCTTCCGTGCCCGCGAAGAATCGGTCGCGCTGGGGGCGGCCACAGGTTCCGAAAGCAGGATTTCGCAATTGCGCTCAAAGCCGGGGGCGTCTAGTAGCGCCTCAAGCGGTATGGCATCGGGCTTTTTCTTCATGGCTCAAAGTTCCTTTTTCTACGCCGCGGCCCCGTGCAACGGTACGACCTTGGCGCTGTCGCCCTTCTTCCAGGAATCCAGCATGTCCGCCCATTGCTGCATCATCTTGGCACGGTCGGCCAAGTGTTCCGCGTGGTTATAGGTTCGGCGCACGGCGTTGGGCTCGGCGTGGGCTAGTTGGCGCTCTATCCAGTCCGCCGGGTAGCCCATTTCGTTTAGCCGCGTGCTGCCCGTGGTCCGGGTTGCGTGGGGGCTGTATTTCCCGCCCCAGCCCAGCACGTTAAGCATTTGCCGGAAGGAAGCAACGGCCATGGGCTTGTCCTTATCGTCCCGCCCGGGGAATACGTGCTTATGGCGGCCGGTGATGCCGTGCAGCGCACGCAGCAATTCCACAGCTTGGGCGGGCAGCGGTATTGCATGCTCCTTGCGCTTCTTCATGCGTTCCGCCGGGATACGCCAGATTGCAGCGTCTAGGTCGAACTCCGTCCACTCGGCTTCGACGGCTTCGCTCGGGCGGCAAAGGGTTAGCCACATGAGGCGGAAAGCGCCCATGGTTTCATGCCGGCCGCCGTGGGCTTCGACGTCCCGAAGAATCCGGCCAATCTCGTCGGTATCCAGCGGGCGCTTGTGCTGGGTCTTGTTCGCCGGAAGCGCCTTGCGTACCGGATGCACGGGGTCGGCGTCGGCCCTCAGTGTGGATACGGCAAGCTCGAAAACCCCGGACATGGTGCGCTTTGCCTCGGCTGCCACAGAAGGGCCGTTCTTCTCTTGGGCGGTTTTCAGCACGTCCAAGATATGGGCGGGGGTAACTTGCTTCACGGGCAGGGCGCCAATCTTCGGGAAGACCACACGGGCCAGCATGTCTAGCCGCCGCTTCTTGGTGATTTCCTCCCAATCCTTGAGGGCCAGCCATTCACGGGCGACGGCCTCAAAGGTTGTGGCGTTCTCTTGCTCCCGCTTGATCTTGTCTAGCTGGCGGCTATGCGCCGGGTTGACGCCTTGCTTCACCAGGCCCCGCGCCTTGATGCGTTCGTCGCGGGCTTCCGCCAGGGTGAACCGCCCGCCGTCCCGACGTGCCCTCGCTTCCTCGGGGGTTTCGGCGCTGGGGGCGCTCACATAGTCGCCGATGGCAAACACGCTTTCCTTGCCGCCCAACTCGAAACGGTAGCGCCAAGCCTTCCCGCCGTTGGGCTTCACTTCCAGATACAGCCCCTTTTCGTCGGTCAGCTTGTAAGGCTTCTCCTTCGGCTTGGCGGTGCGGCATTTGGTGTCGGTCAGCATGGCGGCCTCTCTTGGTTTTCATGTCATACCCGGCTTTTTGTCGGGGTCCGTTTACTCCATACCCGGAATCGTACCCGGTTTTGAGTGAGAAGAGAAGAATTCCGGTGATACACGCTGAAATGAAAAACCCCGCATTTGCGGGGCTTTCGACGGTGTTTTGATCCGGCGTGATATGCCGTGATAAAACAGATTCGGTTTAGACGTTGAACAGGAAGTTCAGGACGTCGCCGTCCTTGACGACGTATTCCTTGCCTTCGGCGCGCATTTTGCCGGCTTCCTTGGCGCCGGTTTCACCCTTGTAGGTGATGAAGTCGTCAAAGGCGATGGTCTGGGCGCGGATGAAGCCACGCTCGAAGTCGGTGTGGATGACGCCCGCTGCCTGCGGGGCCGTGTCGCCGGCATGGATGGTCCACGCGCGGACCTCCTTGACCCCGGCCGTGAAGTAGGTCTGCAGGCCGAGCAGCTTGTAGCCGGCGCGGATCAGGCGGTCGAGGCCGGCTTCGTGCAGGCCCATCGACTCCAGGAAATCGACCTTGTCGGCATCGTCGAGGTCGGCAATCTCGGCTTCAATCGAGGCGCACAGGGCGACGACCTGCGATCCTTCCTCGGCGGCGTGGGCTTCTACCTTGGCCAGCAGCGGGTTGTCGGTGAAGCCGTCTTCGGCGACGTTGGCGGCGTAGAGCACCGGCTTGGCGGTGATCAGGCAGAAGGGCTTCAGGCTGGCCCATTCCTCCTTGGAGAGGTCGAGGCCGCGCACGGCCTTGCCCTGATCCAGCTGGGCGAAGCACTTTTCCAGTACGGCGACCAGGATCTTGGCTTCCTTGTCGCCCGAATTGGCCGGGCGCTTGTAGCGATTCAGCGCCTTTTCGACGGTCGCCATGTCGGCCAGTGCCAGTTCGGTATCGATGACTTCGATGTCGCGCAGCGGATCAACGCTACCGGAAACGTGGATCACGTTCGGGTCGTCGAAGCAGCGCACGACATGCACGATGGCGTCGGTTTCGCGGATATTGGCCAGGAACTGGTTGCCCAGGCCTTCGCCCTTGGAGGCGCCGGCGACCAGGCCGGCGATATCGACGAATTCGACGATGGCGGGCTGGATCTTCTGCGGCTTGACGATCTCGGACAGCTTGGCGAGCCGCGGATCCGGCACTTCGACGATGCCGACGTTCGGTTCGATGGTGCAGAACGGATAGTTTTCGGCGGCGATGCCCGACTTGGTCAGGGCGTTGAACAGGGTGGATTTGCCGACGTTGGGCAGGCCGACGATACCGCATTTCAGAGACATGTTTTTTTCCTTAAACGGCTTTGCCGTGCAACTGTTGCTGGGCGCCGGCAAAGTCCCCGGCAGAGAGTTTGGGCCAGGCCAGCTGGCAACGGTGCAGCGCCTGTTCGATATCCGGCAATTCTTCCTTGCGCGGTTGATGCAATACAAAATCGGCGACCTGCTGGGCCAGTCCAAGGGTGCGCGGATGGCCGATACCGAGGCGCAGGCGCCAGAAATCGGGGGTGCCGAGCTTGGCCTGAATGTCCTTCAGACCGTTATGGCCGCCATTGCCGCCGCCTTGCTTGAGGCGGATGCCGCCGGGCGGCAAATCCAGTTCGTCATGCACGACGAGAATCTCGGCCGGCGCAATCTTGTAGAAATTGGCCAGCGCCGCAACCGCTTGCCCGGAGCGGTTCATGAAGGTGGTCGGCTGCAGTAGCCAGAGCTCGCCGGCACGACCGGCGCGACCGTAGAACTTGCCCTGCGGGGCAAGGGATACCTTCAGCTTGTCGGCCAGCTGGTCGACAAACCAGAACCCGACGTTGTGGCGGGTGGCTTCGTATTCCGGCCCGGGGTTGCCCAGGCCGACGATGAGACGGGGAGCGGTCATGCGTGCAGTCGTGAAAAGGCCGCCGGGGCAAAAAGCCTGCGGCGGCCAAAGTATAGCGGAGCGCGCGGATTACTCGGCGGCGGCTTCGCCTTCGGCTGCAGCCTGGGCGCCGCCCTTGCCGACGATGCTGACGACGATCGGATCGTCGCTGCCATGCTGAACCAGCTTGACGCCCTTCGGCAGCTTGACTTGCGAAGCGTGGATGTTGTCGCCGACGTTCAGGGCGCCGAGGTCAACTTCGATGAACTCCGGCAGGTCCTTGGCCAGGCAGTGAACGTCCAGTTCGGTGGTGACGTGGTTGACCAGGCCGCCGTTCAGCTTGACGCCCGGGCCGACTTCTTCGTTGACGAAGTGCAGCGGCACCTTGATGTGCAATTCGTGGGTGGCATCGACGCGCTGGAAGTCGACGTGCAGGATCAGCTGCTTGTAGGCGTGCGTCTGGTAATCGCGCAGCAGGACTTGTTCCTTCTTGCCGTCGATGACGAGGGTGATGATGGAAGAGTAGAAGGCTTCCTTCTTCATCTTCAGCAGCAGGTCGTTGTGGTGGGTTTCGATGGCGACCGGAGCGGCCTCACCACCGTAAACGATGCCGGGCACCGTGCCGGCGCGACGCAGGCGGCGGCTCGCACCCGTTCCCTGCAACGTACGCGCGTTGGCGATAACTTCGAATTGCATGTTGATACTCCAGAATGTTTCCCGGTCCGCGACCAGAACGGGAAGGTTGAAAAAACTTAATCGATGAACAGCGACGAGACGGAGTCGTCGTTGCTGATGCGGCGAATGGTTTCGGCCATGATCTCGGCGACCGACAGCTGGCGGATGCGCGGCGAAGCGGCGGCATCGTCGCGCAGCGGAATGGTGTCGGTGACGACCAGGGCGTCGAGGTCGGACGTATTCACGCGCTCGACAGCCGGGCCGGACAGGACCGGGTGGGTACAGTAGGCGACGACCTTCTTGGCGCCGTTGGCCTTCAGGGCGGTGGCGGCCTTGCACAGGGTGCCGGCGGTATCGACCATGTCGTCCATGATGATGCAGGTGCGGCCGTCGACTTCGCCGATGATGTTCATGACTTCCGAGACGTTGGCCTTCGGACGGCGCTTGTCGATGATCGCCAGGTCGCATTCGAGGCGCTTGGCCAGCGAACGGGCACGGACGACGCCGCCGTGGTCGGGCGAGACGACCATCGGGTTTTCGTAATTCTGCTTCTTGATGTCGTCGAGCAGGAT
>CALJZP010000187.1 GCA_937983545.1 uncultured Azonexus sp. | reverse complement strand
GGTGCATGTGTCGACGCCGCCGGGTTATGAGTTGCAGCCGGACCTCATTGCCGGTGTTACCGCATCGCATTACGAGATCTTTGCCGATCCGATGGATGCCTGTCGCGGGGCCGATCTGGTCAATACCGATGTGTGGACCTCGATGGGCTTCGAAGCCGAAAACGAGGTACGCCTCAAGGCATTCGCCGACTGGTGCGTCGACGGTGACATGATGCGCGTGGCCGATCCGCAGGCTCTGTTCATGCACTGCCTGCCGGCCCATCGCGGAGAGGAGGTCACTGCCGAGGTGATCGACGGCCCGCAGTCGGTGGTCTGGGATGAGGCAGAGAATCGCCTGCATGTTCAGAAGGCGCTGATGGAATATTTGCTGCTGGGCCGTATCCAAGGCTGAGCGGTTGGATTGAGTCAAAATCGAAACAAGGGAACGCAAATGAGCGACATCAAGAAGGTTGTGCTGGCCTATTCGGGCGGTCTGGATACCTCGGTCATCCTCAAGTGGCTGCAGGATGTTTACAAGTGCGAAGTCGTCACTTTCACGGCCGACCTCGGCCAGGGTGAAGAACTCGAGCCGGCGCGCGCCAAGGCGCTGAAGGCTGGCATCAAGCCGAAGAACATCTATATTGACGATGTGCGCGAAGAGTTCGTCCGCGACTTCGTCTTCCCGATGTTCCGCGCCAATACCGTTTATGAAGGCGAATACCTGCTCGGCACCTCCATCGCCCGTCCGCTGATCGCCAAGCGCCTGGTCGAGATCGTCAATGAAACCGGCGCCGACGCCATTTGTCACGGCGCGACCGGCAAGGGCAACGACCAGGTGCGTTTCGAGCTGGGCGCCTATGCGTTGAAGCCGGGCATCAAGGTCATCGCGCCGTGGCGCGAGTGGGACCTGATGTCGCGCGAGAAGCTGATGGCCTACGCCGAAAAGCATGGCATCGAAATCGACATGAAGCACAAGAAGGGCGGCTCACCGTATTCGATGGACGCCAACCTGCTGCACATCTCCTACGAAGGCCGTCACCTGGAAGATCCGGCGGCAGAGGCCGAAGAGTCGATGTGGCGGTGGACCGTGTCGCCGGAAAAGGCACCGAACAAGGCCGAGTACCTCGACCTCGAATTCGCCAAGGGCGACGTTGTCGCCGTCAACGGCAAGAAGCTCAAGGCCCACGAAGTGCTGGCTCTGCTGAACGAAATCGGCGGCAAACACGGCATCGGCCGTCTCGATCTGGTCGAGAACCGCTACGTCGGCATGAAGTCGCGCGGCTGCTACGAAACCCCGGGCGGCACCATCCTGCTGCGCGCGCACCGCGCCATCGAATCGATTACCCTGGACCGTGAAGTCGCCCACCTCAAGGACGACCTGATGCCGCGCTACGCCAGCCTGATCTACAACGGCTACTGGTGGAGTCCGGAGCGCAAGGCGCTGCAGGTGCTGATCGACCACACCCAGCAGACCGTCAACGGGTCCGTCCGCCTGAAGCTGTACAAGGGCAACGTGATCGTCGTCGGCCGTGATTCGAAGACCGATTCGCTGTTCGACTCGACCATCGCCACCTTCGAGGACGACGCCGGTGCCTACGACCAGCGCGATGCCGGCGGCTTCATCAAGCTGAACGCGCTGCGCATGCGCATTGCCGCCAACCTGACTGCCAAGAAGGCCGGCAAGCCGACGGCGGCCAAGAAGGCTGCGCCGAAAGCCGCTGCGGCCAAGGCAGCAGTAAAGCCGGTAGCCAAGGCCGCTGCCAAACCGGCGGCCAAAGCCACCAAGGCGGCACCGAAAGCGGCTGCCAAACCGGTATCTGCCAAGGCCGTGGTGAAGAAGGCTGTTGCCGCGCCGGTCGCCAAGAAGGCTGCCGCGCCGGCCAAGGCTGTTGCCAAGAAACCGGCGGCGAAAAAGAAGGGTTAAGCGATGGACGGCACCGTATTCGGGTTCAACGAAGAACAGATCGCGGATTTCTTCTCGACCTGGGGCGTCGGCGCCTTCATTCTTTTCATGCTGTTCATCATTGGTGAGATTGCCTGGAAGTCGAAGGCCGGCAAGACGGGTACTTTCGTACTCTTCTTCGTGCTGGCTTTTGGTATGGTCGGTTTTATCGCCAAGAGTGTCATTCAGAAAATCTGGGGTATTTAAATGTCGCAATACGACAACGTTTCGGTGGTCAAGAAGGCCAATGTTTATTTCGACGGCAAGTGTGTCAGCCACACCGTGGTTCTCGCCGACGGCACCAAGAAGACGGTCGGTGTGATCCTGCCGTCCAGCTTGACCTTCAATACCGGTGCGCCGGAAGTCATGGAAGGTGTTGGCGGTTCGTGCCGTGTGAAGCTGAAGGGCGAAAGCGAGTGGAAAACCTACGGTGATGGCCAGTCCTTCAACGTGCCGGGCAACTCCAGCTTCGAGATTGCCTGCGACGAGCCGTACCACTACGTTTGCCACTTCGGCTAAGCAGCCGGTGAGCCAGCCAGCCCGGCCGTCGCGCCGGGTTTTTTGATTTGAGGAGATGCCATGCCCAGTTTTGACTTCACATCCGAAGCCGACATGGTGGCGTTGAAGAATGCCATCGACGTCGCCGTTCGCCAGATCGACAACCGCTACGACTTCAAGGGCACTTCGGCCAAGGTCGAGTTCAACGAAAAGGACAAGGTCATCACCCTGCACGGTGATTCGGACTTCCAGTTGGACCAGATCAAGGACATCCTTTTCCCGGCCATGGAGAAGAAGGAGGTCGAGAGCACCAAGCGCCTCGATCACCAGCCGGTGCAAAAAGTCTCCGGCAACAAGGTCAAGCAGGACCTGAAGATCAAGATGGGTATCGAGACCGAGCTGGCCAAGAAACTCGTCAAGATGATCAAGGATGCCAAGCTCAAGGTGCAGGCTTCCATCCAGGGCGATGCCGTGCGTGTCCAGGGCGCCAAGCGTGACGACCTTCAGGATTGCATCGCGCTGATCCGCAAGGAAGTGACCGACTTTCCGATCAAGGCGGGAAATTTCCGCGACTGAGCGGTTGTTTGCTGATTACCTTGCCAGTGCAGGAAAGGGCGGCAGTGGCCGCCCTTTTTGCTTTCAGCGGGTCAGGCCGCGAATCCACACCGAATAGAGCTGTTCGGACAGGCGCCGCATGCCGGGCAAGCGGGAGGAAAGTTCGTTCGCCATCTGCTCCGGCGTTTGTACGCTGGGTTGGTCGGCAGCGCCCTGAACCTCTGTTGTCCAGTCCTCGCACCATCGGGCGACCATGTCCGGGGTCATTTCGACGTGACACTGCATCGCCAGATGAGGGCCGAGGGCAAACATCTGGTTGGCGCAGTCCGGGCTGGATAGCAAACGCGTTGCACCATTCGGTATGCTGAAGGTTTCACCATGCCAGTGAAAGACGTTACCGCTCTGTCCGGCGAGATCGCCCAGCCAGTGCTTGCCCACGGCGTGGCTTTCCCCGAATATGTTGCCCCAGCCGATTTCCTTGACCGGATTGCGGGTGATCTCGCCACCCAGCGCCTTGCTCATCAGCTGGCCGCCAAGGCAGTGTCCGATGACCGGTATGCCGGCGGCGACCGCCGTGCGGATCAATGCGCAACTCTGTTCGATCCAGGGCAGGGGGTCGTTGACGCTCATCGGGCCGCCCATGAAGCACAGACCGGAATAGTCATGCGGGTTTTCGGGCACGCTTTCGTCCTCGTCAATGGCGATCAATTGCCACGGAATCCCTTGCCGCTCAAGGAATATGGCAAAATAGCCGGGACCTTCTGTTGGGGAGTGGCGAAAGATGGCGACGGGCTTCATGGCGGAAAAAATATCCGGAAAAATGAACAGCCATTTTACGCTCCTCGCTTGGCTGCTTGTTTTGCTGCCGTTTGCAGCAGGCGCCCAGGATGTCGGTCTGGCAGGCATCATGGGCAGCAAGGCCATGTTGATGATCAATGGTTCCGAACCACAAGCCGTACCGGTGGGGCACACAGTCGATGGCGTCAAGGTGCTCTCCATCCAGAACGATCAGGTCATGCTCGAGATTGGTGGCAAGAAGCGTCCGTTGCGCGTCGGTCAGCATGCCATCGGCGCGGTGAATTCGGACGGATCCGGCAAGATCATCATGACGGCCGATGGTCAGGGACATTTCTATACGACCGGTACGATCAACGGCACCTCGGTCCGCTTTCTGGTCGATACCGGGGCGACGATGATTTCCCTGGGGGCCACCGATGCCCGGCGGGTTGGTGTGGATTTCAACCGCGGCCAGAAAGCCATGACCAATACGGCCAACGGCCAGGCCGTGGTGAGCAAGGTGCAACTGGATACCGTCCGTATCGGCGATGTCACGCTGCACAACGTCGATGCGCTGATCCATCAGACGGAGATGCCGGTCGCCCTGCTCGGCATGAGCTTTCTGAACCGGATGGAAATGCTCCGTGACGGCAGCACCATGACACTTAAAAAACGATTCTAGGAGAGAAAGATGCCGCAAAAAGATCAGGAAATCGCGCTATTGCGCCGTGAGATCGAGTTGATGATGGGGGAGCGGCAGGCCTTGCTCCGTGTGGCCGGTTCAGCGGCGGTACTGATTGCCAGCCTGGACAGCAAGCGGTTGCCGGTGGGGGCGGTCGAGTCGGCCGACCTGGTGGCCACCACAATCAATGATCTGTCCGAAGAAACCCTGCAGGATGCCTTGGCATCGGTGAATGCGGAAATCGAGGAAGACTCCCTGGCAAAATGACGGTCGATCTGGATCGACTGCGAGCCAGTTTGCTCACGGAGCAAAAGGCCGGTCATTTCGTTCAGGAAGATGGTGCGCTGGATCAACCCTTGACCCCGGCGGCCGTCCTGTTTCCGATTGTTTTGCGGGATGACGGACATACGGTCCTGCTCACCCAGCGGACGGCCCACCTCCGGGATCATGCCGGGCAGATCAGCTTCCCCGGCGGTCGTGTCGAAGCGCATGACCAGTCACCGGTTGATACGGCTCTGCGCGAGACAGAGGAGGAAATCGGCCTGTCGCGGGAGCGGGTGGAAATTGTCGGCTTCCTGCCCGAATACCGGACGGGTACCGGGTTTCGCGTCACACCGGTCGTCGCGCTGGTTCGTCCCCCCTTTGACCTGCAGCCCGATCCCTTCGAGGTTGCGGAGATTTTCGAGGTTCCGCTCGCTTTCCTGATCGACCCGGCCAATCACCAGCAACATTCGCTGCATTATCGCGGAGCCTTGCGCCATTACTTCGCCATGCCCTATGGAGACTATTTCATCTGGGGGGCGACGGCCGGCATGATCCGCTCATTGTCCGAACGGCTCGGGCTGCTCCTGGCGCCATGAGCTTGTGGTATCGTGGCGTTTTGCAATACGAAAATAAGCCGAACACGGCAATCCTCAGCCCCACATGAGTCTTCTTTCGCTGATTGCAGTCTTTCTCATCGAGCAGCTGCAGCCCCTCGATTACCGTCGCATCATCGCCGAGCCGCTGGGTGCGTGGGCGGAATTCATCGAGTCCCGTTTTAATGCCGGCGCCTATCGCCACGGCGTTCTGGCCTGGTGTTTTGCTGTTCTGCTGCCGGTCGTTCTGGTCGGCATCGCCTATGGCGCCTTGTATGCGCTGAATCCTTTGTTCGGCCTGCTTCTCAACGTCGGCGCGCTCTACTTGACCATGGGTTTCCGACAGTTCAGTCACCACTACACCGAGATCCAGCTGGCCTTGCGCCTCGGCGATATGGAACGGGCGCGTACCTTGCTCGCCGAGTGGCAAGGGCGCTCGACCTACAACCTGGGATCGGAAGACATCGCGCGCCTCTCGATTGAGGGGGCCTTGGCGGCTTCGCACCGGCATGTCTTCGCCGTGTTGCTGTGGTTCATCCTGCTCCCCGGGCCTTGTGGCGCCTTGCTCTATCGCCTTGCGCTGATCGTTCGCGATCGTTGGAATGAGCGGGTCGATGAGGAAAACCAGTTTGCGCTGTTTTCCCGTCAGGCGTTCAGTGTGATCGACTGGCTGCCCTTGCGGACGACCGCTTCGGCATTCGCCATTGTGGGCGACTTCGAGGATGCGGTGTATTGCTGGCGGACGCAGCCGGCGCAGTGGCCCGATCGCGACCTGGGTATCGTGCTGGCAGCCGGTGCGGGGGCTTTGGGCGTGCAGTTGGGGAGGCCTGTTGCCGATGGCGTTGAAGTTGCCGATCGCGGGGAACTCGGGTTGGGCGATCCGGCCGACGTAGATTTCATGCAGAGTGCCGTGGGCCTCGTCTGGCGAGCCACGGTGGTGTGGATGTTGTTGCTCTTTTTGCTGGGGCTCGCTAGTCTGGTGGGCTGAATACTTATATCAGGAGGTTTTCATGAGCAAAGATGTTGTCGTTCTGAGTGCTGTTCGTTCCCCCATCGGTGCTTTCGGTGGCTCGCTGGCCGACATGGATCCGTGCGATCTGGGCGGTACCGTGATGAAGGAAGCGATCGCCCGTTCCGGCGTCGATCCGCAAGCCATCAACTACGTGACCGTCGGCACCACGATGCCGGTCGATTCCCGTTACGCCTACGTCTCCCGTGTTGCCTCCATTCAGGCCGGCCTGCCGATGGATTCCGTCGCCATGCAGGTTTCCCGCCTGTGCGCCTCCGGCCTGCAGGCCATCGTCACCACTGCCCAGAACATCCTGCTTGGCGATTCCGACTACGGTATCGGCGGCGGCGTCGAAGTGATGTCCAAGGTGGCCTACCTGATGCCGGCACTGCGTTCCGGCGCCCGCATGGGCGACACCAAGGCCATCGATGCCATGGTTGCCGTGCTGACCGACCCGTTCGGCGTCGGCCACATGGGTATCACTGCCGAGAACCTGGCCGCCAAGCACGGTATTTCCCGTGAAGACCAGGACGCCTTCGCCGTCGAATCGCAGCGTCGTGCTGCTGCCGCCATCGATGCCGGCCACTTCAAGTCGCAGATCATGCCGATCGTCAAGCAAACCCGTAAGGGCGAGGTTGTGTTCGATACCGACGAGCATCTGAAGCGTGGTACCACGATGGAGTCGCTGGCCAAGATGAAGCCGGCCTTCAAGAAGGACGGTACCGTCACCGCCGGTAACGCCTCCGGCATCAACGACGGCGCTGCCTTCTTCGTGCTCGCCGATGCTGCCAAGGCTGCAGCCGCTGGTCAGAAGCCGATTGCCCGCATGGTCTCCTATGCCGTTGCCGGCGTGCCGAACGACGTCATGGGCGAAGGCCCGATCCCGGCAACCAAGCTGGCCCTGAAGAAGGCCGGCCTGACCTTGGGCCAGATGGACGTCATCGAATCCAACGAAGCCTTCGCCGCCCAGGCCCTGTCGGTTTCCAAGGTTCTCGGTCTCGACCCGGCCAAGACCAACCCGAACGGCGGCGCCATCGCCCTCGGCCACCCGGTCGGCTGTTCCGGCGCCTTCATCGCCACCAAGGCGATCTACGAAATGAACCGTATCGGCGGCAAGTACTGCCTGGTCACCATGTGTATCGGTGGCGGCCAGGGTATCGCCGTGATCTTCGAACGCGTCTAAGCGATTCGCGGTCGTTTCCGGAAAACCCGCTGGAGAAATCCAGCGGGTTTTTTTATTTGCACCATGTTGAAAATCAGGCGCACCTTTGCAGTGCGTCAATAGTCATGAAGTTGTATTCGGCGCATGATTTGATGGGTATTTCCGGGTGGCATGGAACCTGCTGAATCCGGAACAAGAGCTTCCTCAGCGACGAGTCCAAAATGAACTTCTATAACGAGATGTATGACGCCCAGGGCGGCGTCCGGGCGCACTACAAGGGGTACGAAGACTGGTTGAAGGCGACGCCGCCGGAGCGCATCGAGCGCAAGCGGGCGGAGGCCGATCTGGCCTTTCACCGGGTGGGCATTACCTTTGCGGTTTACGGCGAGGAAGCGGGCAAGGAGCGCCTGATTCCGTTCGACATCATTCCCCGGGTGATACCTTCGGCCGAGTGGAAGGCGCTCCAGGCCGGCCTGCGCCAGCGGGTCAAGGCACTCAACATGTTCCTGTGGGATGTCTACCACGATCAGGAGATTCTCAAGGCGGGGATCATCCCGGCCGAGCAGGTGCTGAACAATGCGCAGTACCGCCCGATCATGCAAGGAATCGATGTGCCGGGGCGGATTTACGCGCACATCACCGGTGTCGACATCGTGCGTGCCGGCGCTGGCGAGTTCTATGTGCTCGAAGACAACCTGCGGGTGCCGTCGGGGGTCTCGTACATGCTCGAAGACCGCAAGATGATGATGCGCCTGTTTCCGGAACTGTTTGCCCGCCACAAGGTGGCACCGGTACAGCATTATCCGGACCTGCTGCTGGAGAAACTCCGTGCCGTCTCGCCCAATGGGATCGGCAACCCGACGGTGGTGGTCCTGACGCCCGGCGCCTACAACAGCGCCTATTTCGAACATACCTTCCTGGCTCAGCAGATGGGGGTGGAACTGGTCGAGGGGCGCGATCTCTTCGTCAAGGACGATGTGGTGTACATGCGGACGACACAAGGTCCGCAGCGCGTCGATGTCATTTATCGTCGTATCGATGACGACTTCCTTGATCCGCAGGTGTTCCGCGCCGATTCGGCCCTGGGCGTGCCCGGCCTGATGCAGGCCTACCGGGCCGGCAACGTCACGCTGGCCAACGCGGTCGGCACCGGTGTCGCCGACGACAAGTCAATCTACCCCTACGTGCCGGACATGATCCGCTTCTACCTCGGCGAGGAACCGAAGCTGAACAATGTGCCGACCTACATGTGCCGCAAGCCGGACGACCTGAAATATGTGCTCGATCACCTGCCGGAACTCGTCGTGAAGGAGGTGCACGGTGCCGGTGGCTACGGCATGCTGGTCGGCCCGGCCGCGACGAAGGAACAGATCGCGCACTTTCGCCAATTACTGATTGCCAAGCCAGACGGCTACATCGCCCAGCCGACGCTGGCCCTGTCCAACTGCCCGACTTTTGTCGAGGAAGGCATTGCGCCGCGCCACCTGGATTTGCGCCCTTTCGTCCTGTCCTCGGGCGAGTGCGTCAATATGGTGCCCGGTGGCCTGACTCGTGTCGCGCTGACCAAGGGCTCGCTGGTCGTCAATTCGTCGCAGGGCGGCGGTACCAAGGACACCTGGGTTCTGGAGGATGAGTCATGCTGAGTCGTACTGCCGATCACTTGTTCTGGATGTCGCGCTATATCGAGCGCGCCGAGAACCTCGCCCGTCTGCTCGATGTGACTTACCAGATGTCGATGGTGCCGCAATCCGAGGAGGCGGCAAACCAGAGCTGGAGCGCCATCATCGCGTTGAACAGCCTGGAGGAGGCGTATGCCGCCAAGTATTCCGCGGTCAACGGCGAGAACGTGCTGAAGTTCATGGTCAGCGATGCGGACAATTTCTCGTCCATCCACAGCTGCCTGCGCATGGCGCGGGAAAATGCCCATGCCGTGCGCGGTACGCTGACCACCGAGATGTGGGAGACCTTGAACTTTACCTGGCTGGAGGCACGGGGGCGCACCTTCGAGCAACTGAATGCAGGCGGTATCGGCGAATATTTCGAATGGGTCAAGACACGCTCCTCGCTGATGCGCGGTACGACGCTCGGCACGCTGCTGCAGGACGAGGCCTATCACTTCATCCGCCTCGGCACCTTGCTGGAACGGGCCGACAACACGGCGCGCATCCTCGATTTCAAATACCACGTGCTGCGCCCGCACGGCGACGAAGGGGCAACCGACTTCTACCAGTGGGCGGCGCTGCTGCGTTCGGTGTCGGCCTTCGAGGTCTATCGCAAGGTATATCGCGATGTGATCACGCCGGACCGCGTGGCGGAGCTGCTGATCCTCAATAAGGACATGCCGCGTTCGCTGCATTTCTGTATGAATGGCGTGATCAAGAATCTGGACCTGATCGCCAATCGGCAGTCGGGCGAAACCCTGCGTCAGGGTGGGTTGCTGCATGCCCAGCTGCACTACGGGCGGATCGGCGACATTCTGGCGCACGGCCTGCACGAATGGCTGGAGGACTTCAT
>CALJZP010000186.1 GCA_937983545.1 uncultured Azonexus sp. | reverse complement strand
GACAGTTCGGCGCATCTCCTCGAGCTTGTTGGCATTGTCGGCCTGCATCGCCGTCAGGCGGCCCTCGACGGTCAGCTTCAGGCGCTCGAAACGTTCGTCGAGCCCCAGCGAAAAGCGGTTCAACTCGCGGGCGAAAGCTTCCAGGCGCTCGGCCTGCAGCGCCCCGAACTGACCAACCTGCGTGGTGACCGCCTGACTGAGCAAGGTGGAGGACTGGGCACGTTCCTCGCGGTCACGAAATGCTTCTTCCGCATCTTCGCGGCGACCGCGCGCCAACTCCTCGCGCAACTCCCGCTCCAGGCGCATCAAGCCTTTTTCCTGCGTCTCCTGCAGGGCGCGGAAACGCTGCTCGTCGTCCTGCCTGCGGTTGCCCCGCAACAACAAGGCCACCTGCAAAAGGATGACCACCATCATGCCGGCCATGACGGCCAGCCCCATCGTTTCACTCATCGACTGCTTACCTCAAGGAAAAATCGGCGCGGCTACCCTTGCCCTTGTCGTCATGCTCGACCTTCGGCGGCAACAGGAAAACCCGTTCGGGCGGCACCTTGCCCTGCTCGACCAGCCAACTCTGCACGGCCTCGGCCCGGCGGTCAGCCAGGGTCCTGATGTCGTCGTCGCTGGCCGGCAGGTTGGTCAGCATCAGCTTTTCCATTTCCTCGACCGGCAGGTCCTTCTGCAATCCAACGACGTTACGCGGTTTCGGGAATTTTGCTTCCTTGTAGGCACGGGTCAGGTAGGTCTTGTATTCCTCGGGGGCAATCTCGATGTCGTCCAGCGACTTGCCTTCACCCGCTTTCTTAAGATCCTTCAGCTTCTCGGCCTTCACCGCGCGCTCGATGGCCACCCGCTTGACCCCTTCCTTGTCGCTTTCCGGATCGGCCCGGCCGGCAATCTCCAGTTTCAGCGAATTGCGCTCGACCAACGCCTTGGCCAGAGTCTCCAGCTTCTTTGTCGCGGCAGCGTCGAAGCCCGCCCGGCCGGGAGCAAATTCGACGTTGGAAAGCTCTTCGCCCCCACCGAACATCGAGCCCAGCAAGGCGAATGGCGAGGTCGCAGCCTTGACGATCAGGTTCACGATTACCTTGACGATCAGGCCGCCGACGGAAAACTGCGGATCATCCAGCGAACCGGATATCGGCAGATTGAGGTCGATCTCGCCCCGATTGTTCTTGAGCAGCGAAATGGCCAGATTCACCGGCAGCTTGGTGGCATCCGGGCTTTCCACCCTGTCGCCAAAGGTGAACTGGTCGATGAACAGGCGATTCTCGGCCGCCAGCTGGTTGTTTTCCAGCTTGTAGGCAACGTTGAGCGACAGCTTGCCCTTCTCGATGGCGTAGCCGGCGTACTTGCCTGAATAGGGCGAGAAACCAGTCAGATCAATGCCCGTGATATCGGCTTTCAAATCCAGATAGGACTTGGCGGCCAGCGGGTTCAGCTTGGCCAGTATCTGTACCGGTGCCGAATTGGCGTACTTGCCGCGCACTTCCATGTCGGCGACGGTATCGGCCGCCGACGACAGGCCGCTGACCCGACCGCCCAGTTTGGTCAGGTTCACCGTGTAGTTCGGTTTGACGAAAAAGTCCGAGAAATTCACCGTGCCGTTCTGCAGCGTGATCTTGGCGATTTTGATCGGCAGCGGGGCCTTGGCCGGGGCCTTGTCGACCACCTTCGCCGCATCCGGTTTGCTCTCCGGTTTCGCGGCGGCATCCGCATCCGGCTTCCTGATGATATCAGCCACGTTCAGCTTGCCGTCCTTGTTCAGGATCAGGCGCGAGTAAAAATCGGTCAGCGCGATCTCGCCGATATTGATGGCCATCGGCTCCAGCCTGAAGTCGATGCCACCGAAGTAAAGCGACTTCCATTTGAGAAAATCGGCACTGTTCGCCTTGTCGACAGCGACAAAATCCCCCAGCGTGAAATTGCCCTTGTAACCCGCCTTCAGGCCCGCGGTGTCGAGCTTGGCCGTGGCCTCGCCCTTGTTCGAAACCTGCCCGCGATTCACCGAGACATTCAGGAACTGGCCGAGATACGGTTCGAGCGGCAGCAGCGGAACAGCCAGCGTCTCGACCTTGACCGCCACGTCCAGCGGATAGACCTGCAGGCTGCCGTCGACGTTCAGGCTGCCCTTCTTGTTGATCGTGGTCTTCAGGGCAATCCTGCCCTTTTGATTCGGCTCGTTGGTCAGCCCTTCGCCGTGCAGGTTGAACCCGTCGATTTCCTGAACGGCAACCGGTTGGGTCGTCTGGTCCTCGAACCTGAAGCCGAGACCCTCGATGGCGAGCTTGCCGACCTTGCCAATCCACGGCTTTTCTTCCTTGGCTTTGGCCTCTAGCTTGGCATCGCTGGCACGGATGGTCTTCAACACCGGTGAACTGACCCAGTCGATCTTGCCCGACTTGTTGCGCAACATGCGGGCACGCGCCCCCGTATTGATTACCTCGGCGATATCGATACGATGCCCGGGCAAATCGATCTTGACGCCCTTGACCGACATTTTCTCAACACGGAAACGCTCGCCGAGATCGACCTGATATGCCACCTCGGCAATTTCTATCGGCTCGACCAGTTTGTGGTCGACCTTGCCGACCGCTACGTGGAGATTTCGCACCTCACCAGCCACCGGCACGGCGTTCGACTCATCCTGCCAGCGCAACAGGCCGTTGGTCAGCGCGAACTCACCCAGCGTCCAGGCGAACGGCTTTTCTGGCGCAGCTGCCGGCTCCACTTTTTCCGGCGCCTTGGCGGCCATTTTTTCCAACACCCGAAAAACGTTGAATTCGCCCTGCTTGGTCACCGCCAGACTGAACACCGGGCCGTCGAGTCCGATGCGCTTGACTGCCGCGATGCGATTGATCGGATCGATGTTGTCGAGTTCAACATCGAGCCGCTTCCAGGCAAGCAGCGGTGCTGCATTGGTCTCGGTCAGATTCAGCCCCGAAACATGGGCGGCCCCGACAATCGAAACGGAATAAACCTTGTCGGAAACCTCCTTGAACATGGCTTTCATTTCCGTATCGAGCGTTCCCCCAGCCAGCCGGAACGGCAGCGACTCGGGCAGATAGGGCTGCAGGACGGCCAAATCGAAGCGATCCAGGTCGAGATTCAGGTGGCTTTCATGCGTCGCCGAAAACGGCTTGCTGCTTCCGGTCAGCTCCAGCGGGGCGCCATTGATGCTGGCGGAGAACGACGGATTGAGCAGCACCTCGGCCTGGTACGGCAGGCTCGACACAAAGGGCAGCGACAGATTGATGTCGCTGATCGTATGCACCTTGCCTTTCGGCTGATCGTCGAACACGATCTTGCCGTTGATCAACTGGATGTTGTTCAGGGAGAAACGCGGCGTCCCGGTATCCGGCTCATCCTTGGGCTTCATCCACTCGTCGAGTAGATCCGAAATGTCGTAACGGCCGTCGGCCACTCTGGTCACGGCAACGCGCAAACCTTCAAGACGGATTTCATCGACGACGGCGGCCAGCTTGAACAGCGATGCCGAAGACAGGTTGACGAAAAGCTCGTCGAAACCGGCCACCTCCCGGCCGCCTTCGGCCTTGATCGACAGCCCGTTCACCCGGGCGGAAAGCGCGTAAGGATGGATGGCTATCCGTTCGATACTGACTTCGCGATGCAACTGCTGCGAGAGCTGCTTGAGTAAAATGCTCTTTACAAGCGGTGGCGCCGCAAAATAACCAAAAGCGCCGAAAACAAGCAGAAATATCAGCAGCCATTTCCCGACATTCAGGCTGCGCCGGGATTTGAGCGCGGCAGAAAGTCGTAACAATGCTACTGAATGATTCGCCCCCCGCTCCACCATGATATTCTGCCTCTATTGCTCCGGATCACTGAATCTAGCATACCAGTAACACAGACCTGTATAAGCACAAACATATGAAGTGGTTGATTGACGAAATCGGTGGCGCATTAAGCCAACTCAAGCGCTGGCAAACCTGGCTGGGCATCGGATTGATTGGCACCTTTGCCGGACTTGCCTACCTGGTAGCGACCTTTGCCTTCAAAACCGATGCCATTCTTGTCTTCATGCGCCGTACGGGCGCTTCCTGCCAGGAAATGACCAATGGCACCATCATCGCCATGTTCGTCGGCATGATCTTTTTTGCCTTTTCGGCCATCCTGACTCTCGGTGAAGTTCAGCGCTATCTTCAATACAAACAGCGTTCCGCCCACCATCAAACGCGGCAGTCCCTGATTTGGGGGATCGCATGGGGCGCGGTCGCGGTGAGCATTGCGATAGGCGCACTGGTTTTCTTCAGCCAGTATTGCCGTTAGACTGAGACAATCGTGTTCGCGGCCGCTCCATGAAAATACTCATTGTCGAAGACAGCCGATCCACCCCTTCCCTGCTCAAGCAGTACGTCGAACGCTGCGGCGCCCTCGCCATCGCTGCCGAAAGCAGCCAAGCCGCGCTTGAATCATTCGCAAGCGAGGCACCCGATCTCATCCTGCTCGACATTGCCTCGCCCTCCATCGAAGGCCTAGCCCTGACCCGTCAGATACGGGCCACGGAAAAGCCGGGCGACTGGACACCAATCATTTTCCTGTCACCAACCGATCAGGACGACAACATCGAGAAAGGCATCGCCGCTGGCGGCGACGACTACCTGCTGAGCCCGATCAGCGAGATTGCCCTGGGTGCAAAAATTCGCGCCATGCAACGCCTGGTCCTGATGCGCACATCGCTCCTTTCGCTGACGCGCAAGCTCGACGCGGCAAATCAGGAGCTGACCCGCATCTCATCCAGCGACAGCCTGACCGGTATCGCCAACCGGCGCTATTTCGAGGAGGCCCTGTCGGTTGAATGGCGGCGTGCCCGTCGCCACTCCAACCCGGTGGCCCTGTTGATATGCGACGTCGACTATCTCAAGCTCTACAACGACACCTACGGCCGCACAACCGGTGACGCCTGTCTGCGCAAGCTTGCGGCGATCATCAGCCGGCACTCGGAGCGTCCCTCGGATACCGTCGCCCGCTATGGCGGAGAAGAATTCGCGGTTATCCTGGCCGAGACATCCATCGGCGGCGCACTGATGGTTGCGGAGAAAATCCGCAGTGGCGTACAGGAACTGAAAATCCCTCATCCTTCATCGCCCTTCGGCCAGGTCAGCCTGAGCATCGGCATCGCCTCTGCCGCGCCGGGTTTCGACAACCCGCCGGACGACCTGATTCAGGCTGCCACCAAGGCCCTGTACCGCGCAAAGCAGGAAGGGCGAGACCGGATTTGCCGGGCGGACGCCGCTTGAGCAACATGAATAAGCGCAGAATCTCCATCGTCATTGCCGACGACAACGACATGATGCGCAGCATCCTGCGGGGGATGCTGCGCAATCAGGAATACGACGTCGTCGGCGAGGCCCGCAATGGATCGGTCGCTGTCGAAATCGTCGGCCGCCTCAAACCGGATATCGTTTGCATGGACGTGATGATGCCGGAGAAGAATGGCATCACTGCCCTGGCCGAGATCAAGGCAGCACAGCCGAACGTCGAGATCATCATGGTGACCAGCAGTTCCGATCCGGAAACGGTGCAGGAGTCGATCCTGAACGGTGCCAGCGGCTTCATCATCAAGCCGTTCAACGCAGCCCGGGTACTGGATACGCTGGCCAAGGCCCGCAGCCGCATCCTGCAAAGAAAACCCTAAAAACCGTTTCTCCAATTCCGTATGGCTGCAAAGACTGACACCCGGTCACGCGCGACCGCGCCATGCTGCAGCGCAGCCGCGATTACGGCAGGCTCGCCGCAACGCAGGAAGGGATTGGTCGCTTTTTCCTCACCCAGGGTGGAGGGAACACTGGGCAGACCAGCGGCTCGCAACGAAGCCACCTGCACGACCCTGGCCTGCAAGGCGGTGTTGTCCGGTTCGACCGCCAGTGCAAAGCGCAGATTCATCTCGGTGTATTCGTGGGCGCAATAAACCCGCGTCGACGTCGGCAAGGCAGCAATGCGGTCGAGCGAATCCGCCATCTGCGCGGGCGACCCTTCGAACAGTCGTCCGCAGCCCGCCCCGAACAGGGTATCGCCGCAGAACAGGGCTCCCTCGGCCCGATAGACCAGATGCCCGAGGGTATGCCCGGGCACGGCCATCACCGTGACGGGCTGGCCGAGAACATCGATGACTTCATCGCCATACAGGGGGTGCGTGCAGCCTGTGATAGACTCGTTGCCCGGCGCGTAGACCCTGACCGGACCGCGTGCTGACAGTTCGGCAACGCCCCCCTGATGATCGGCGTGGTGATGCGTAATCAGGATGCCTTCGAGACTCAGTCCGTCGGCATCCAGCCTGGCAAGCACAGGCGCCGCATCGCCGGGGTCGACGACGACAGCGCGCTTACCCAGGGTCAGCAGCCAGATGTAATTGTCCTTGAATGCGGGAATGAACGACACGTCAAACATGCCGGAACTATCGAGCGACTCGCCCCGGATGTCAATTCCCGGTCTCGATCGCTGGCTCGCGTCGGCCGCCGGCCGCTCCGTGCTCGACTGGGAGCAGGCGCAGGTCGACCGCATGCTCACCGATATCTTCGGCTACCATGCGCTACAAATCGGCTTGCAACAGCTCGACTATCTGCGCGCCAACCGCATTCCCCTCCGCCAGAAAGGCGGTGACATGCCCGGCGGCGATTTCCTGTGCGATTTCCATGCCTTGCCGATCGCCTCGAGCAGCACGGACCTGGTCGTCCTGCCGCATGTTCTGGAGTTCAGCGACGAGCCGCACCAGATTCTGCGCGAGGTCGAACGCGTCCTGATCCCCGAAGGGCAGGTCGTCGTCATTGGCTTCAATCCCCTGTCGCTCTGGGGTTTGAAACGCCGCTTCGACCGCAGCGGCGAATTTCCGTGGAATGGCAGCTACCTGTCGTTGAACCGCCTCAAGGACTGGCTGAAACTGCTCGGATTCGAGATCGCCCAGGGCAGCCTGGGCTGTTTCATTCCCCCGCTGGATCGGCTGCGCTGGCTCCAGCGATGGCAGATGGTCGACCAGCCCGGCGATCGCTGGTGGAACGTTTCGGGGGGCGTTTACGTGCTGCACGCCATCAAGCGCATGCACGGCATGCACCTGATCACCCCGAACTGGAAGAAAAAACCGGTGCGCGCCAAGGCGCTGCGCCCCATTACCCAAAAAGAAACACATGGCCACTGAAGACACCATAGAAATTTTTACCGACGGCGCCTGCAAGGGCAACCCAGGACCCGGCGGCTGGGGCGCTATCCTGCGCTCCGGCCCGCATGAAAAGGAGTTGTGGGGAGGCGAGAGGGAAACCACCAACAACCGCATGGAACTGACCGCCGCGATACGCGGGCTCGAAGCGCTGAAACGCCCGGTCGTCGGCAAGGTCTACACCGACTCGCAATACGTGCTGAAAGGCATCAGCGAGTGGATCCACGGCTGGAAACGCAACGGCTGGAAAACCTCGGACAAGAAACCGGTCAAGAATGCCGATCTATGGCAGACCCTTGATGCCCTGGTTCGCCAG
>CALJZP010000185.1 GCA_937983545.1 uncultured Azonexus sp. | reverse complement strand
CGCTATCGATCATGCGAGCAGCCTTTGGGACACCTCCGGCCCGAGAGCGGCTACGCTCCCGGCGCATCGCGCGGCGGTCGCTCCGCCTTGGTATCCGACCCTGGAGGTCGGGTCACACTTGTTGGCATCTGACTATGGCTTGTTTGTAACCGACTGTGACGAAAATATAAAAAACAAACCTGTTTGTGTGACGAGCGGCTTGTTTGCAGCGCATCGGATGCAACAATTCGCCACTTGTGTTTCTCTGTGTCGGCGCTGTGATTCAACCGTCTTTTCTTTTGGCGCTGCGCGCATTCGCGGCGTTGTCCATCGTGTTTCATCATTTCGCCCTGTATGTGCCATCGAGCGATTGGGCGGAGCCGTTGAAGGGCGGTGTGCTGGACTGGCTGGCGGAGTATGCGCGCACGACGCAAGTGTTCTTCGTCGTCGGGGGCTACGTAGCGGCCCACACGCTGGGTAGCCGCGACTGGACGCTCGGTCATCTCGGCCGCTTCGCCCTGCAGCGTTACTGCCGGCTGGGCCTGCCCTGCCTGGCCGTCGTGTTCGCCATGCCGGCGATCATCGGCTTCGCGCGTGGCTGGGTCGATGACGAATTGCTCGGGCAGCCGGCCACCGCGAAGCAGCTGGTGGCCCACGTTTTCTTGCTGCAGGACATCCTGGGTTACGAGGCCTTGTCGGCGGGCCTGTGGTTCGTCGGCATCAGCTTCCAGCTCGGCGTCGCCTATGCGCTCGGGCTGGTCCTGCAGCAAGGCTGCGGGCGTTACGGCCAGGCGGCATTTGCCTTGCTGGCCTGGGGTGCCGCGGCTTATGCGCTGTTCCATTTCAATCTCGATGCGGCCGGCGACGCCTGGGCGCTGTATTTCTGGCCTTATTTCTATTTGGGGGTGCTGGTGCAGAAAGCTCCTCGCCTTGATGGCAAAGCCGAATTCTGGGTGTTTCAGGGCTTGCTGCTGCTCGCCGCACTGTTCGCCTGGCGGTGGCGGCTGCTCATGGCGATAGCCGTCGGCCTGTTGCTCTACGTCGCGCAGCGCGCCGGCTGGGGGCGCCTTTGGCCGCGCGGCGGTGTGTTGACCGGGATAGGGCGCATTTCCTACAGCCTTTTCCTCGTTCATTTTCCCGTTCTGCTGCTGGTCAGCGCAGTCTGGGCACGCTTCGCGCCGGATTGGCCGGCCGCCGCCGCAACCGGGCTGGCGGTCGCCTTCGCTGGCAGCCTGGCGGTCGCCTGGGGTTTTCACCGCTGGGTGGAGTCGCCGGCGGCGCGGCTGTCGCGGCGCTTTGGCGCGGTCGGAACCTAGGTCGTCTCCCGGCTCCGCGATGCGGCGAGCGAGGGGGTGAAAAGACGAGTGAGGCGATTGAACGATTCAGCCGCTTATGCCCCATAATGTCCCGCTCTGGCGGCGGGACGGCAAGGCTACGCGGCCGCCGGGCAATACCGAAATCACGCATGGAGTGACTATGACTTCTCACATCAAGGTTCCGCAAGGTGGTTCGAAAATCGTTCCGGGTCAGCCGGTTCCGGACAATCCGATCATTCCGTTCATCGAAGGCGACGGCATCGGCATCGACATCACGCCGGTGATGATCAAGGTCATCGACGCCGCGGTTGCCAAGGCGTACGGCGGGAAAAAGAAGATTCACTGGATGGAAGTGTACGCCGGCGAAAAATCGACCCGACTGTACGGTTCGGACGAGTGGCTGCCCAAGGAAACCTTCGATGCGCTGAAGGAATATTCGGTTTCGATCAAGGGCCCGATGACGACGCCGGTCGGTGGCGGCATCCGCTCGCTGAACGTCGCCTTGCGCCAGGAGCTTGACCTCTACCAGTGCGTGCGTCCGGTTCAGTATTTCAAGGGTGTTCCGTCGCCGCTGAAACATCCGGAACTGACCAACATGGTCATTTTCCGCGAGAACACCGAGGATATCTACGCAGGCATCGAGTGGGCCGTCGGTTCGGACGGCATGAAAAAGGTCGTCAAGTTCCTGCAGGAGGAAATGGGCGTCAAGAAGATCCGCTTCCCGGAAAGCTCGGGCATCGGCATCAAGCCGGTTTCGGTCGAAGGCACCACGCGCCTGGTGCGCGCGGCCATCCAGTACGCCATCGACAACGACCGCAAGTCGGTGACCATTGTGCACAAGGGCAATATCATGAAGTTCACGGAAGGTCTGTTCCGTGACACCGCCTACAAGCTGGCGCAGGAAGAATTCGGTGCCCAGCCGATCGACGGCGGTCCATGGTGCCATTTCACCAACCCGAAGACCGGTCGCGAAATCACCATCAAGGACGCCATCGCCGACGCTTTCCTGCAGCAGATCCTGCTGCGCCCGGCCGAGTACGACGTGATCGCCACCACCAACCTGAACGGCGACTACATTTCCGATGCGCTGGCGGCGCAGGTCGGCGGCATCGGCATTGCGCCGGGGGCCAATATTTCCGACAAGTACGCCTGCTTCGAGGCCACCCATGGCACGGCGCCGAAGTATGCCGGCCTGGACAAGGTGAACCCGGGCTCACTGATTCTCTCGGCCGAAATGATGCTCCGCCATCTCGGCTGGGTCGAGGCGGCCAATCTGGTCATCCGCTCCATGGAAGCAGCCATCGGCGACAAGCAGGTGACCTACGATTTCGCACGTCTGATGGACGGTGCAAACGAGCTTTCCTGCTCGGAATTCGGCGACGCGATGATCGCCCGGATGTAATTCGCTGCCGATTGTGATTGAATGAGGCCCCCGCCAAGGGGGCTTCTTTTTTGTCAGGCCAATCTTGAATAACCAGCACATTGCCGTCTTCGATTCGGGCCTGGGAGGCCTGACCGTGCTGCACGCCCTGCGCGAGCGCTTGCCGCATGAAGATTATTTCTATTTTGCCGACACCCGGTTTTTACCCTATGGCGACCGTTCCGAGCACTTTCTCCGCGAGCGGGGGGTGGTCATTGCCGAGGCGCTGGCGCGTCGCGGAGCCAAGGCGCTGGTCGTCGCCTGCAATACGGCCACGGCGGCGGCGGCCGAAGCCATTCGCGCCGCCATCGATTTGCCCATCGTCGCCCTTGAGCCGGGGGTCAAACCGGCCGCCGCGCTGAGTCGGTGCGGCGTGATCGGCGTTCTGGCAACGACCCGGACGCTGAATAGCGAACGTTTCCAGCGACTGGTCGGCAATCACGCGAATCAATTGCGCGTCGTGACGCAAGCCTGTCCGGGGCTGGCCGAAGCCATCGAGGGCGAGGGACCGGGCAGCCCGCTGGTCGAACGCCTGCTCGATGACTATGTGGCGCCGCTGGCGGAGGCCGGGGCGGATGTCGTGGTATTGGGCTGTACGCACTACCCCTGGGTTGCCGCCTCGATAGCCCGGCGCCTGCCCGAGGGGACGCGCTTGCTGGACACCGGCGAGGCGGTGGCGCGCCAGCTCGAACGCCTGCTGGCAGCCGGCGGCCTGCTCGGCGGCGGCAGCGGCCACTTGAGCCTGGCAACCAGTGGCGCCCCGCAGTCGGTCGGGGTTACGATAGACCGGCTGCTCGGCCGGAAAATGCACGTTGATCACTGGGAGCCTTGATATGAAGGATGCTGCGAAGCCGCTCGCCGGGTTGCGCGTCATCGAACTCGGTACGCTGATTGCCGGTCCCTTCTGCACCCGCATCATGGCCGAATTCGGCGCCGAGGTGATCAAGGTCGAATCGCCGGACGGCGGCGACCCCCTGCGCAAGTGGCGCAAGCTGTACGAAGGGACGTCCTTGTGGTGGTACGTCCAGGCACGCAACAAGAAATCGGTGACGGCCAACCTGAAGCATCCGGAAGGGCGCGAGTTCGTGCGCCGCCTGATCGCGGGGGCCGATATCCTGGTCGAAAACTTCCGGCCGGGCGTGCTGGAAAAGCTCGGCCTGGGGTGGGAGCAACTGAAGGCCGACAACCCGGGGCTGGTCATGGTGCGCCTTTCCGGCTTCGGCCAGACCGGGCCGTACAAGGACCAGCCGGGCTTCGGCGCGGTCGGTGAGTCGATGGGCGGGCTGCGTTACATCACCGGCTTTCCGGATCGGCCGCCGGTGCGTACCGGCATTTCGATCGGCGATTCGATTGCCGCACTCTGGGGCGCCATCGGCGCGCTGATGGCGCTGCGCCACAAGGAAGTCAATGGCGGCGCTGGGCAGGTCGTCGATGTGGCGCTCTACGAGGCGGTTTTCGCCATGATGGAGTCGCTGGTGCCCGAGTGCGATGTGTTCGGCTTCGTGCGCGAACGGACCGGGAACATCATGCCCGGCATCACGCCATCGAACACGCACACCACGCGCGACGGCAAGCATGTCACCATCGGCGCCAACGGCGATGCCATCTTCCGGCGTTTCATGACGGCCATCGGGCGCCAGGATCTGGCCGACGATCCGACGCTTGCCGATAACGCCGGACGGGACGCGCGCCGCGAGGAAATCTATGGCCTGATCGACGCCTGGTGCGCTGCCCGCGACGAGCACGAGGTGCTGGCGATCCTTGCGGCGGCGGAGGTGCCGTCGTCGCGCGTCTATTCGGCGCTCGACATGTTCGCCGATCCGCAGTTCATCGCCCGTCAGATGTTCCAGTCGGCTACCCTGCCGGATGGCCGGGCCTTCCGCATGCCGGGTATCGTGCCGCGCCTGTCTGAAACGCCGGGCGCTACGTCCTGGATCGGCCCGGCGCTGGGAGAGCATACCGACGATGTCTTGCAGGGGCTCGGCTATTCGCCGGAACGGATAGCAGCCCTGCGCGGCGATGGGGCGGTGTAGGCTAGGCTCCCGAGGAAGCGCAGGCCGCCCGCGACATCGTCCGCGGCTAGGCGGGGACGATGTCGTAGTCGGCGAGGGGCCTGTCCAGCCCCCTGACGTTCAGGTCTTGAAGCGGCCGACGAGTTCCCGCAGGTTGCCGGCGATGGTTTCGAGTTCGTGCGCCGATTGGGTCGTACCCCGGATCGTATCCGTCGTTTCTTCGACCATGTTGGCGATCTGCTCGACACGCTGGGCGATCGAGGTGCTTGCCGAGCTCTGTTCCCTGGTCGCATCGGCGACTTCGCCGACGCGTTCCAGCGTGCGGCGTGCGCTGTTCTCGATGGCGAGCAGCGAATCCGATGCCGAGGAGGCCAGCTGGACGCCTTCCTGAACCTCGGGCAGGGCGGCGTTCATGGCTTCCACCGCGCCGACGGTATCGGCCTGGATGCCGCTGATCATCTGTTCAATTTCCAGGGTCGCGCTGGAGGTCCGCTCGGCCAGCTTGCGCACTTCGTCGGCCACGACGGCGAAGCCGCGTCCCTGTTCGCCGGCGCGTGCGGCTTCGATGGCGGCGTTCAAGGCCAGCAGGTTGGTCTGGCCGGCAATATCCTTGATCACGCTGGTGATGGTGGACACCTGCCTGGCGCGTTCTTCCAGCGCATGGATGCGGCCGGAGGCATCGGATACCGTCGACGCGATCTTCTCGATGGCGCTACTTGCCTGCAGGACGCGTGCGCTGCCTTGCGCGGCCAGTTCGGCTGCTTCGGAGGTTTCCCGGGCCGTTTCATGGGCGCTGTCGGAGATGTGGGTGGAGCTGACCGTCAGTTCCTCCACGGCTGCCGCCATTGCCGATGTCGAGTCGGTCTGCTGTTCGGCTGCCTGGGCGACTTCGTCGGAAGCGCGGGCGATGTGCTCGGCGTGGGTGACCAGCTTCGCGGCATCGGAATTGATGCTGCTGATCATCCGGTGCAGCGAGCCGACCATGTTGCCGAGCGAGTGCAGCAGGCTGCCCTCCGGCATGTTCCCGAGGCGCGCAGTCAGGTCGCCATTGGCGACGCGCTGCATGATTTCATTCGCCATTCTGGGTTCTCCGCCAATCTGGTCGAGAACACTGCGGGAGATCAAAAATCCGAGCAGACCAATCAACAGGGCAAGACCCAGTGCCTCCAGTGACGACTGGATCAGGTTCTTGCGGAAATCCGCGTCAACGTCGTCGGTGTAGATGCCGGTGCCGAGCATCCAGTTCCAGTTGGGTACCGCCATCACGAACAGCAACTTGGGTACCGCTTCCGTTCCACCGGGCCGCGGGAACTCTGCATCCAGGAAGCCTTCCGGGGCGGTACTCAGGACAGTTTTCATGTCCTTGAGCGTGTAACGGCCCTTGCTGTCTTTCAGGATTTCCATCATCGGGCGCCCTTCGAGTTCGCGCTTGATGTGGACAACGCCGACCCCTTCGTTGGACCAGGCGTAGTAGTACTCCGTCTTGCCGTCGGTTCCGCCATAGCGGGCGTTGAGGATGATTTCCTTGGCCTGGCGCTGGGCTTCCTCGCGCGTCAGCTTGCCTTCGTTTTCCTGCTTCTGGAGGTGCATGACCGCATTGAAGATGCCTTGCGTGCCATAGCGAATCAGCATCTTCTTGTCTTCCATCAGTCTGGAGCGGGATTGCACCGCACTGATGGTCGCCAGCAGGAGCATCCCGGCCAATGCCGCCAGAACGATCAGTGCGAGTCGCGTACGCAGCGTGAGACGTGTAAACATCAGTTCCCCCTGTTTATGTTATTTTTAGCAAATAAGAGTTCCGTTAGATTGCGCCAAAATTGAGCAATGTGCAAGCAATCCTTGGGTCATTTGCCCTTGCCACGGCCATCTTGGGGTGTTCACCGGCGCCTCGGTTGCTGTTTCGGGAGCGAGGCGGATGTGCCGGAAGCGCAGTGCGCCGTCGTCGAAGGTCCCGTCGCTGCTGAATAAAGGGGGGGCGGCGCTACCGTAGCGCCGCCCTTCGGGGTC
>CALJZP010000184.1 GCA_937983545.1 uncultured Azonexus sp. | reverse complement strand
GTATACCGGCCGTAGCGACGCAGAACTTGCATATATCCCGGCAATTTGCAGTCATACCAACGGTGACGACGAACGCTACAAAAAAGGATTCTCCGCAAAAAGTTATTCAACCAACGGCAACTTCGGCTGCCGCGAATGGGGCTATTACCTGCAAAGCGACAAGCACCCCTACATTGACGTGACGTCCTACGGCAAGGATAAATACGGCCCGTTCTCCTACATCCGCCCGGTCATCGGCTGGGGCCGCTTCGACACCCCGCCCAAACCTGTCATCGGCAAGCATGGCAAAGTTTGGGTCTGCCTGCACGAATGTCCCAACGGCGAAGCACCCGGCATCATTTCCGATATCAAGGCATGGGCCAAGGCCAACAACTGGCCCGTTCCCAAACCGCCCAAAAAGCAACCGATGTTTCCTGACCGCGAGTTCAAGCGCGGCGAATTTGTCGATTGATATCGCAACCTGGAATACCGTTTTCCCAGACTTGCGATGCTGTCTTGATATGTCCAGAAAAAAAGCCCCGGAGTATTCCGGGGCTTTTTTGTTAAAAGAAGGGTGCAGCCAACCGTATTCCCGATTGCTTCACGATACTTCGTCAATCCACGCCTGTTGAATCGCTTCGAGAATTTTCTCGCCACAATGCTTGGGATCGTCGTTGAAGCCGGGCAAGGCCATTACCCAATCGCGAAGATCGACAAAATTGACCTTCAGCGGGTCTTTGTCGGGATGGGCTTCGCTCAGTTCGATGGCGATGTCGTTGATGTCGGTCCATTTCATTTGCGATGCCCCTCCTTCGCCATGTTGATGCTGTATTTCGGGATTTCGACCGTCAGTGGTGTCTTGCCGACGATGGCTTGGCAGCCAAGGCGCGAGTTGGGTTCCAGGCCCCATGCCTTGTCCAGGAGATCCTCCTCGACTTCCTCAGCCTGCTCCAGGGAGTTGAAGCCTTCGCGTACGTTCACGTGGCAGGTGGTGCAGGCGCAGGACATTTCGCAGGCGTGGTCGAGTTCGATGTCGTTGTGCAGCAGATTTTCACAGATGGATTTGCCCTCCTCCGCTTCGATGACCGCACCGTCCGGGCACAGTTCGACGTGGGGCAACACGATGAGTTGGGTCATGCCTTTTCTCCCTCTTCTCCAACCTCAATGTCGTCAACATTACGTCCGGAGAGTACCTTCTTGATGCTTTGATCCATGCGGCGATGGGCAAAGGTTTGTGTTTCGTAACCGAGATCGTCCATGGCGATGTTGATCAGGCGGCGATTGTCGCCAGCCATGGTTTCTGCGAGCTTGGCAATCGTGGCCTTGATCTTGGCAATCTCGGCCTCGTTGAGCAAATGGGCATCTTCGGCCAAAGCCGCTTCGGTCGCCTCGATCATGCGCTGGGCTTCGACCTGCGCCTCCTTCAGGGCGCGTGCCACGGCATCGTCCTTGGCATGTGCCATCGAATCCTTGAGCATGCCGGCGATTTCATCGTCCGACAGGCCATAGGATGGCTTGACCGTAATGCTCGACTCGACACCCGTCGTTTGTTCCCGCGCAGTCACCGATAAAAGACCATCGGCATCGACCTGGAAGGTGACACGGATACGTGCCGCCCCGGCTACCATCGGGGGGATGCCGCGCAGTTCGAAACGGGCCAGGGAGCGACAATCGGAAACCATTTCCCGTTCGCCTTGCACGACATGAATGGCCATCGCGGTCTGGCCATCCTTGAAGGTGGTGAATTCCTGAGCACGAGCAGTCGGGATGGTCGAGTTGCGCGGGATGACCTTTTCGGTCAAGCCACCCATGGTTTCTAGGCCGAGCGACAGCGGAATGACATCCAGCAGCAGCCAGTCATCCTTGCCCGTCTTGTTGCCGGCGAGTAAATTGGCTTGCGTGGCCGCGCCGAGCGCAACAACCTTGTCTGGGTCGAGATTGGTCAGCGGCTCCTGGCGGAAGAAATCGCCGATTGCCTTCTGGATTTGCGGCATGCGCGTGGCACCGCCGACCATGACGACACCCTTGATGTCTTCGGCTCTAAGGCCCGCATCGCGCAATGCCTTCTTGACCGGCTGGAGGGTCTTGGAAATCAGGGTTTGCGTAATGTTGGCAAAGGTCGCCACATCGAGCTTGACGTCGATCATTTCGCCGCTGGCAAGGCGCAGCGAGATCGGTGCTTCCGGATTGTTGGTCAGGAATTCCTTGGCTTCGCGGCAGCGCATCATCAGGCGGCGCGAATCTTCCGGGGACAACGGCTGCGGCTTGGACTGCTCGATGACCCAGCAATAGATGCGATGGTCGAAATCGTCACCTCCCAGGGCGGAATCGCCGCCGGTGGACATGACTTCGAATACGCCTTTGGTCAGCTTGAGGATGGAGATATCGAAGGTGCCGCCACCCAGGTCGTAAACCGCGTAGACACCTTCCGCCGCGTTATCCAGGCCGTAGGCAATCGCCGCCGCCGTTGGCTCGTTAAGCAGGCGCAAGACATTGAGCCCAGCCAGTCGAGCCGCATCCTTGGTGGCCTGGCGTTGTGCGTCGTCGAAGTAGGCCGGAACCGTGATGACGGCCCCGACGAGGTCACCACCCAGCCCTGCTTCGGCGCGTGCCTTAAGGACTTTCAGTATCTCCGCCGAGGTTTCCACCGGGCTTTTGATACCGGCATGGGTCTTGACCCTGACCATGCCCGGCGCTTCGATGAAGTCGTAAGGCATCGACTCGATATGGGCGATGTCCTTGGTGCCTCGTCCCATGAAACGCTTCACGGAAACGATCGTGTTCTTGGGATCGACGGCTTGATTCTTCTGCGCGTCGTAGCCGACCTCCGTGCTGCCGTCGGCGTGATAGCGAACCACCGATGGCAGCAAGGGACGTCCCTGATCGTCGTTCAGGCAAACGGCGATGCCGCTGCGCACGGTGGCAACCAGCGAGTTGGTGGTGCCAAGGTCGATCCCGATGGCAAGCTTGTGCTCGTGCGGAGCCGCCGATTCGCCGGGTTCGGCGATTTGAAACAAAGCCATTGTTTATTCTTCCAGCGACGCCAATGCGTCGTCGATTTCGTACAAAAGTTTTTCCAGGAACATCAGTCGGCGGACGCGATCCGTTGCCAGAGTAAAATCTTGGGCATCATCCAGCAACTGCCCGAGTTCTTCGTAACGGGATTTGATATCGCTGCGCAGGCGGTTATGCAGGCGTTCCAGTTCGTGATGATCGCCACCGCTACGTGCTTCCATCACGGCTTCGCGCCACTCCATCTGCTCCATCAGGAAGTCAGCCGGCATGGCCGTGTTGTTTTCGGCCTGAATGTCGTGCCCGGCCAGGTGAAGCATGTACTTGGCCCGCTCCAGCGGCTTTTTCAGTGCCTGGTAGGCTTCGTTGGCATGCGTTGCCCACTGCATGGATAGGCGCTTTTCGGCTTCGCCGGCATGGGCGAACCGGTCCGGATGGACCTGGGCCTGGATATCGCGATAGCGCGAATCCAGATCCGACAGATCAAGCCTGAATACCGGCTTGATTCCAAACAGGACGAAGTAATCCGCCTTGAAATCCATCAGACGTTGAACGATTCGCCGCAGCCGCACTGATCCTTGACGTTGGGGTTATTGAACTTGAACCCTTCGTTCAGGCCTTCGCGGGCGTAGTCCAGCTCCATTCCGTCGAGGTAAGGCAGGCTCTTGGCGTCGACAATCACCTTGACGCCTGCGCTTTCGAAGACCAGATCGTCTTCGTTCACCTCGTCGACAAACTCCAGCTTGTACGCCATGCCGGAACAGCCGCTGGTACGCACACCGAGGCGCAAGCCGATACCCTTGCCCCGCTTGGTCAGGAAGTTGGCGACGTGTTTTGCCGCCTTGTCGCTCAAGGTGACGCCCATGGTCATTCTCCGTGCTTCTTCTTGTAATCCGCCACAGCTGCCTTGATGGCATCCTCGGCCAGGATCGAACAGTGGATTTTAACCGGCGGCAAGGCCAGTTCCTCAGCAATTTCCGTATTTTTAATGGCCAGCGCCTGATCCACGGTCTTGCCCTTGACCCACTCGGTCACCAGCGAAGACGAAGCAATGGCCGAACCGCAGCCATAGGTCTTGAATTTGGCATCCTCGATCACACCGGACTTGTTGACCTTGATCTGCAGTTTCATGACGTCGCCACAGGCAGGTGCCCCGACCATGCCGGTACCCACGCCGTCATCCTCCTTGGCAAAGGAGCCGACGTTGCGTGGATTCTCATAATGATCAATGACTTTTACGCTATAGCTCATGTTGTTTCTCCTAAATTCGGTTGTTGGTTTTCCGCTGTTGTTTCTCGTTATTGATGGCCGGCCAAAGCCTGCTCATAACGAGCGGCTCATGACCGGTAACTTAATGCGCAGCCCATTGAACGGTACTCAGATCGATGCCGTCCTTGTACATTTCCCATAGCGGCGAAAGCTCACGTAGTTTTCCAACTTTCACATGCAACAATTTGATTGCATAGTCAATTTCCTCTTCTGTCGTGAACCGACCAATGCTGAAGCGGATCGAGCTGTGGGCCAATTCATCGTCGCGCCCCAGGGCGCGCAGGACATAGGACGGCTCAAGGCTGGCCGAGGTGCAGGCAGATCCCGAGGAGACCGCCAGATCCTTGATGGCCATGATCATCGATTCGCCTTCGACATAGGCAAAGCTGATATTCAGGTTATGTGCGACGCGTTGGTCCAGATCCCCGTTGACGTAGGTTGCCTCAATATCTTGCAGTCCCTTGAGCAGCTTGTCGCGCAAGGCGCCGATGCGCTTGTTTTCTTCGAGCATTTCTTCCCTGGCCAGGCGGAAACACTCGCCCATGCCGACGATCTGGTGCGTCGCCAGCGTGCCGGAACGGAACCCGCGTTCGTGACCGCCGCCATGCATCTGGGCCTCGAGGCGGATACGCGGTTTGCGGCGAACATACAGGGCGCCGATGCCCTTCGGGCCATAAGTCTTGTGCGCGGAGAAGCTCATCAAGTCGACCTTGAGTTTCTGCAGGTCGATCTCCACCTTGCCGGTTGCCTGGGCGGCATCGACGTGGAAAATGACACCCTTCTCGCGGCAGATTTCACCCAGTTCGGCGATGGGCTGGATAACGCCGACTTCGTTGTTGACGAACATCACCGATGCAAGCACGGTGTCGGGTCGAATCGCAGCCTTGAAAGCCTCAAGATCAAGCAAGCCGTTTTCCTGGACATCCAGGTAGGTTGCCTCGAAGCCTTGACGCTCCATTTCGCGTACCGTATCGAGGACGGCCTTGTGCTCGGTCTTTACGGTAATGATGTGCTTGCCCTTGGTGCCGGCATAAAAATTGGCGGCGCCCTTGATGGCAAGGTTGTTCGACTCGGTTGCGCCCGAAGTCCAGACGATCTCCTTCGGGTCGGCGTTGACCAGTGCAGCCACCTGCTCGCGCGCTTCCTCAACCGCCGCATCGGCCACCCAGCCGAAGCTGTGCGAACGCGAAGCCGGGTTGCCGAAGTCCTCGCACAAGTAAGGAATCATTTTTTCCGCAACGCGCGGGTCAACCGGGGTGGTGGCCGAATAATCCAGGTAGATCGGGAGTTTCATCGTTATTCTCGCAAAGTCGGGTTGTTCAGACAGCCATGGCTGTCAGTCCTTGCAAGCGTCCGACTGTAGCCTGCAAGGCGTTGATGAATTGTTCTATGTCGGCTTCGGTATTGCCTGAGCCCAAGCTGACGCGTACCGCACCTCGCGCCTGCTCGCCATCCACGCCCATCGCCCGCAGTACGTGCGAGGGTTCCGGATTGGCGCTGGAACAGGCCGCGCCGCTGGCCACTGCGAAGCCTTCGCGATCCAGCTTGCCGACCAGGGTTTCACCATCGATGCCTGGGAATGCAAAGTAGCTGGTATTGGGCAATCGCGCTGCGCCTTGGGCGAATATTTTAGCGCCCAATCCCAGCAACCCTGCCTCCAGCACTTTCTGCATGACACGCAAACGAGCCGGCAATTCGGCAACGCGACGCGCCGCAAGTTCCGCCGCAACACCGAACCCGACGATGGCTGCCACATTCTCCGTACCTGAACGCAAGCCGCGCTCATGGCCGCCACCGGCAATCTGCGGCTGAATTTCAATGCGTTTGTCCAGAATCAGCGCGGCTGCCCCCTTGGGGCCGCAAGCCTTGTGCGCCGACAGCGTCATCGCATGAAGTCCCGCGGCATTCAGCCCCCGGAAATCGATTGCCTGCTTGCCCAACATCTGAACGGCATCGGTATGAAACCATCCATGGCCCCTGGCCTCGCCGGCAAGCCGCTCGATATCCTGAAGAACGCCGGTCTCATTGTTGGCCGCCATGACGGACAACAACTTTGGCCTGAGTCGCAGCGCTTCAGAAAAGTCTGCCAAGTCGATACGGGCGTCTGCATCGACAGCCAGCGTACGCACCTGCCAGCCTTGCGCCTCAAGCTGCAAGGCCGGCTTCAGAACGCAGGGATGTTCGATGGCGCTCACGGCGATGACCCCCGCCTTCAGGCATCCCGCAGCCCCCTTGATGAAAAGGTTGTTGGCCTCGCTACCACCGCTGGTGAAAATGACTTCAGTGGGGTGCGCATTCACCGCCGCCGCAACACGCTGCCGTGCCTCGTCGACTGCCTGCCGAGCCTGCCGGCCATACTCATGACGACTCGATGCATTGCCGTGCTGGCTCTCCAGCCAGGGCAGCATGGCCGCCAACACCACCGGATCTATCGGTGTTGTGGCGTTGTGGTCGAGATAGACAGGGCGAAACATGGCTGGAAATCAGACGATGGCGGAAACCTTGTCGCGCGAATTTCTGGCTCGCGGTTGCGGACCGAGGCGGCGCTGATCTTCGAGGACCGCCATGCCGGGTGACCGCTTCTGCCGTTCGCGCTGAACCAGATGCTCAAGCGTGACCGAAGCAAGATATTCGTACATCTTCGTATTCAGCGTCGTCCACAAGTCGTGTGTCATGCAGCGATGCTCGTCGTGACAATTCTCCCTGCCACCGCATTGCGTGGCATCGAGTTGCTCGTCTACGGCACGAATGATCTCGGACACAGGCACCTGATCGAGCGGGCGGGCAATGCAGTAGCCGCCGCCGGGGCCGCGGACGCTATCCACCAGCTTGTGACGACGCAACTTGCCAAACAACTGCTCAAGATAAGACAGGGAAATCTTCTGGCGCTCGCTGATGCTGGCCAGTGCCACAGGCCCCTCTTCGCCACGCAAGGCCAGATCCATCATGGCCGTTACGGCAAAACGCCCTTTGGTTGTCAAACGCATTCTCGAACTCCTGAAAATAGCCCAGTAATTAAGTCAACTATAAGCAAGTTGCTGCCGATTAGTCAACTATTTTACTCAGGTATTGCGGATCGAAAGAGTCGACAGCCTGAACATCGCTGTCACACTTGACGCCCTGCGCCTCCAGTTCCCGAACCAGGCACGCAAGGCGACGATCGGTCTCTGCCGCATGATCCAGCAAGCCGTGAATGGCCTTGGCCAGCGGATCATCCTGATCGCGCCCGACCGCATAGGCCGAGAATCCCATCTTCTCGGCCTGCGCCTGCCTTTGGCGCCCCTGCGCCGAGTTGTCCAGAATCCTGGCAGGATTGCCGACCGCCGTTGCGCCTGCCGGGACTTCTTTTGTCACCACGGCATTGGAACCCACTTTGGCGCCGGTGGCGACCGTGATGGGTCCCAATACCTTGGCTCCCGCCCCGATGACGACACCATTCTCGAGCGTTGGATGACGCTTGCCCTTGTTCCATGACGTGCCACCGAGCGTGACGCCGTGATAAAGCGTGACATCGTCCCCGATGACGGCGGTTTCTCCGATCACCACGCCCATGCCGTGATCGATGAAGAATCGGCGGCCAATGGTGGCGCCGGGATGAATTTCGATACCCGTCAACATGCGCGACAGATGTGCCGTGAACCGGCCCAGCCAGCGAAAACGATGCCCCCAAAACCAATGGGCGATACGGTGCAGAATCAGGGCATGAATCCCCGGGTAACAGGTCAGAACCTCCCAGAACGAGCGCGCCGCCGGATCTCGGTCAAAGACCGCACGGATATCCTCACGCAAATTCCGGAACATGAAACCTGATCTCCCCAATTCAAAGAGGGATAATTCTAGAATACTCGAGTGAATTTGTCAGCTATTTCACCAACGGGGGGCTCCGCTTATCCGCTTATAATTCACATCTCATTACGCTGTCGCCATCGATGCTTGCACGCTTTCTTCCGGTTGTTTTTGGCACCCTCGCCCTGCTCGGCGCTTGTGCCATTGCTCCCCCTGCCGCAGTCAGCATCTCGCCCGGAGATTACAGCCATACCCGTGCCTATCTTGCCTGGATGGTGGAGCGCGAGATGAGCCAAAACGACATCACCGGCGTCAGCATTGCCCTGGTGGACGACCAACGGATCGTCTGGCAAAAGGGATTTGGTTACGCCGATCTTGAGAACGGGACACCGGCCACCCCGGAAACCGTCTATCGCGCCGGTTCGATTGCCAAGGTGTTTACCGCAGCCGCCACCATGCAGTTGGCCGAACAAGGCAAGCTGGATATCGATCGCCCGTTGAGCGCGGCCCTGCCCGGGTTTTCGATCAAAAGCCGTTTTCCGAATTCGGCGCCGATCACACCGCGCAACATCATGTGTCACCACTCGGGTTTGCCGTCCAATTTCCTGCACGGCCTGTTCGTTCGCAACCCCGGTCGCTTCGAGACCGTGGTCGATTCGATCCGTGACGAATACCAAGCCTTCCCGGCCAATTATGTCTTCTCGTACTCCAATCTGGGCATGGCCTTGCTGGGCGCTGCCATCCAGCAGGTCAGCGGCGAACCGTTCGATACGTACATGGAGCATCATTTTTTCCAGCCACTGGGCATGAACCAGACCCGCTTTTCACAGCGCCCCGTCACCAAAGTCTATGATCGCAACAAGGAAACCGAGGTTTTCTCGATGCGCGACATGCCGGCAGCCAATTTGCTGAGCAATGTGATTGACCTTGCGCAGTTCATGAAAATGCACTTTGCCGACGGTGACGTTGGCGGGCAAAGGATTCTCGGCCGGTCATCACTGAACGAGATGCTTCGCATCCAGAACAAGGATTTTCCGCTGACTTTCGGGCAATACGTCGGGCTGGGCTGGATGATGAGCGGCATCGACGTTCCGGGCGGTGGTCCCGTAGCCAGCCACGGGGGGTCGCTTCCGGATTCGCACAGCATGATGGCGATGTTACCCGAGCACAAATTGGGCGTTGTGATCCTGACCAATTCAGCCACGTCGCATCTGGCGGTGAGCAAAATTGCCGCCGAAGCGCTACGCCTGATGCTGGAAGCCAAAACCGGCATTCGTCAGGAAGCGGCATCGCCTGTGCATGCCGTTGAACGGAAACCGACGGATGAAGAATTGAGATTCTTCAACGGCTATTTCGATTCGATGGTCGGATTGGCAAAGATCAGCACGAAATCCGGAGCGATCGACGTCGAAGCGGTTGGTCACCAGTTCCGCCTCGTGCCACACGAGGATGGCTTGCTTACCATCAAATACAAGGTGCTGGGCATGTTGCCGGTACGCGTCGGGGCATTCGAAGACATTCGCTTGTCGGCGGTCAATGTCGATGGGCGGCAGATCATCGTGGGGAAGATGGGGAGCGAATCGATGATCTTTGGTGAACGACTCAGCCCCGGCAAGGTTCCGGAACGCTTCATGAAAAGCCTCGGCCATTACGAAGTCGCCAGCCCCCTCGATGGCCCGAAGCCTGACCGGCTGCTGCTCCGCGAGGAGAACGGGCTGCTTATCGGTGAAGCGCACTTCCCCGAAGTCCCCGACCTGCTATTGCGCATCGCCTTCAACCCCGTATCGGACCACGAAGTTGTTACGGCCGGACTGGGAACCAGTCGCGGCGACACCCTGCGGGTCATCGAATCGGGCGATAAAGCCATCCTGAACTTCTCGGGCCTGCAACTACGCAAGAAATTGAATTGAAACGACCATGAACGAACTGCACCAGGAACTCAAAGCCTTCATTATCGAGACCATGAATCTCGAAGATGTGCAACCCGCCGACATTGGCGATGACACCCCTTTGTTTGCCGACGATGGGTTGGGTTTGGACTCTATCGACGCCCTGGAACTGGTCCTGGCGCTCAAGAAGAAGTACGGGATCGTGATCGAGGCGAACGATGAAGGATCGCGCCAGCATTTGCGCTCGGTGAATACGCTGGCGATGCTCGTTTCGGCACCGCGCGCGACTTGAGGAAGGCGGGCAATTTCTCAATGAAAGTCCCGGCTGAAGGTTTCCAGGCCGCCCAGCCAGGCGGACAGATCGACCAGGCGCTTGGCGACCAGGTGGACGACTTCGCCTTCCACCTGTAATTGCCCGAAGACACCGAGCAGGCTGGCGCCGAGGAGTTCACGACGCTGCCTTTCGACCAATTGGGGATGAATGACGACGTTGGTCAGGCCGCTTTCGTCCTCCAGGGTAACGAAGACGATGCCGGTTGCAGTCCCCGGCCGCTGGCGGCCGACGACGATACCGGCAGCGCGGACCAGCGACCGGTTTCCGCATAGCCTGAGTTCGTCGGCCGGCACGAAACGGCGCCCCGCCAGGTGCGGGCGCAGCAAGCTCAGGGGATGCTCGCGCAGCGTGAGGCCGAGATGCCGATAATCGGCGACAAGATTCTCGCCTTGAGTCGGCGGGCTTAGCGTGACGGTCTGCTCCGGCGGCTTGATGCCGTCGAAGAGATCACCCTGCACCACCGCTGCCGTGGCGGCCCAGGCGGCCTGCCTGCGATGCCCGGCCAGACTGCGCAGGGCGTCGGCGGCGGCCAGCCGGTCGAGATCGCGGCGTTGCAGCCCGGCACGCACCGCCAGGTCGGTAACGTCGCGGAAAGGCGCATTTTTTCGCGCTGCTGCGATGCGTTCGGCGGCAGCCTGCGCAAAGCCGCCGATTTCGCGCAGACCAAGGCGCACGGCCCCTGCCTGCTCCAGTGTGCAATCCCAGTCGCTGCTGCCGGCATCCGGGGGCAAGACCACGACACCATGGCGGCGGGCATCCTGGATCAGCATCGATGGCGAATAAAAGCCCATCGGCTGGCTGTTGAGCAGGCCGCACAGGAAGATGGCCGGGTGGTGTCGCTTGAGCCAGGCCGAGGCATAGACCAGCAGGGCAAAACTGGCGGCATGCGATTCGGGAAAGCCATATTCGCCGAAGCCCTGGATCTGCAAGGTGATGCGTTCGGCGAATTCGGCTGGCAAGCCGTTGGCGGCCATGCCGGCCCGCAATTTGTCCTGGTAGCGCTGCAGGTTGCCCTTGCGCCGCCAGGCAGCCATGGCGCGGCGCAGCTCGTCGGCTTCGCCGGGGGTGAAACCGGCGGCGACAATGGCCAGCTGCATGACCTGCTCCTGGAAGATGGGTACGCCATAGGTGCGCTCGAGCACCTTGTCGACCGTCGGCGAAATTTTCTCGATGCGCTCCCTGCCCTGTCGCCGCTTCAGGTAAGGATGCACCATGTCGCCCTGGATCGGACCCGGCCGGACGAGCGCCACCTCGACGACGAGATCGTAATAACACCGTGGCTTGAGACGCGGCAGCATGGACATCTGGGCACGCGATTCGACCTGGAAGACGCCCATGCTGTCGGCGTGGCCGAGCATGGCGTAGGTGGCCGGGTCTTCGGCCGGAATGTCGCCCAGATGCCAGCGCCGGCCTGTCGTCTCGCTCAACATGGACAACATGCGCCGCAACGCTGACAGCATGCCGAGCGCCAGCACATCGACTTTCATCAGGCCGACGGCATCGAGATCGTCCTTGTCCCACTGGATCACCGTACGTTCCGGCATGGCCGTGTTTTCAACCGGTACCAGGCGGGCCAACGGACCTCGCGACATGACGAAACCACCGACATGCTGGGTCAGGTGACGGGGGAATCCGCGCAATTGTCCGGCTATCCACAGCCATTTCTCGACGCGCGGCGACGCGGGATCGAGCCCCTGCTCGGCAAAGCGCCCGGGCAGTTGTTCCCGCTTGTCCCACCAGGCCAGAGAAGCAGTCAGGGCATCGATGCGCGCCGCTTCGAAACCGAGAACCCGTCCCGCATCGCGCAGGGCGCCCTTGGTTCTGTAGGTGATCAGCGCCGCAGTCAATGCCGTGCGTTCACGCGTGTATTTGCCGTAGATATAGGCAATGACTTCGGAACGTCTTTCATGCTCGAAATCGACATCGATGTCCGGCGGTTCGCCGCGCTCCCTCGAGATGAAACGTTCGAACAGCATGGCGGAACGCGCCGGATCGACCTCGGTAATCCCCAGCGCGAAGCAGACGGTGGAATTGGCCGCCGCACCGCGCCCCTGGCAGAGAATCCCAAGGCTGCGCGCATGGCACACGATGTCGTAAACGGTCAGGAAATAGGCTTCGTATCGGAGTTCGGCGATCAGGGCCAATTCGTGTTCGACGCGTTGCAGAACGGCATCGGGAACCCCTTGCGGATAGCGGGATTGCAGGCCGCGCTCCGTTTCGTGGCGCAGCCAGGAACTGGCCGAATGATTCGGCGGGACGATCTCTTCGGGGTATTCGTAACGCAATTCGTCGAGTGAAAAGCAGCATTGCTCGGCGATCCTGAGCGTTTCGGCCAGCAAATCGTCCGGATAGAGGCGCGACAGGCGCAGCCGCGTCCGCAGGTGCCGTTCTGCGTTGGGAAACAGCGCATAGCCGGCCTCGAAGAGGGTCATCTTCAGGCGCAAGGCGGTCAGTACATCCTGCACCGGCCGCCGGTTGCGGGCATGCATATGAACATCGCCGGCCGCCACCAGCGGCAAGCGGCATGCCCGGCCCAGGACGAGCAGATCGGCCAGTTTTCCCGCATCGTCCGGTCCGGCATGCAGTTCGGCGGCAATCCAAAGCCGATCGGGAAAACGTTCGGCCAGCCAACGCCCATCCTCGATGGAAGGCTTTTCGTCCGGAATCCAGAGAACCAGGCAATCAGGCACTGCCCCGCTTGGTGAAACGGCCGTCAGGTCATGACGCTGCAGCGTGTAATGCCCCTTCCCCGCACGCCGGCGCGCCAGGGTGATCAGCGCCGAGAGATTGCCGTAACCTTCGCGATTCATGGCCAGAAACACCAGCTTGAGGCCATCGGTCAGTGTCATTTCACTGCCGACGATCAATTTCAAGCCCGCCCGCTTGGCCGCCTGATGCGCCCGGACGATGCCGGCCAGCGAACATTCATCGGTCAGCGCCAGTGCCGCATAACCCTGCTCCGCAGCCCGTTCGATCAGTTCATCCGGATGCGAGGCGCCGCGCAGGAAGCTGAAATTCGACAGGCAATGCAACTCGGCATAGGCAGGCAGCGACATGACTCCCCCGTGTCAGGCAAACAAGCCATGCAGGAACCAGCCCTCGGCATTGCGAAAAATCCAGGCCCATTCTCCTTGCGGATTGCGGGCCACGAAATAGTCGCGCCGGACATCGCCGGCCGCCCCTTTCTCACCGCTGTCCCACCAGCCGCTTTCCAGCCGTTCGGCGCGGGACAAGAGCTTGAGCGGTCCGTGCCAGTCCGGGCTGCCTGCCCGTTCGGCGAGCGGCTGCGGGGTCGGCAACAACCACAGCGGACGCGCCGAGCCGGGGGGCGTTGCCGGCTTGCCGGGCGCATTGTTCGCCGGCGGGCGCGAGGCGATCACGGCATCCCGCTCGCGACTTGCGCATTCCGGCCGATAATCGAAAACGACATCCAGTGTTTGCACGGCGCGCTCGCCGAGCCGGGCGCGCAAGCGCTCCAGACACGCCAGATGCCCCTCGCCGCCTGCGGCCCCTTCAAACAGAGGCACGCTCGCTCCTGTCTTTTCGGCCAGTTCGTCGGCCTGCAGGCGCACCGCTTCGACTGGCGCTGGCAATTGCCAGCGCCCCAGATGCTCGCGCAGCAGACGTAGAAAGCGCGCCTCGTCGGCGACCGGTTCGGCAAAACGCAGGGAGAGATCGCTCGGTTCGGCATCGTCATGCCGGAAACGCAAGGTGCAGCGACGAAGCAGCAAGTGCCGGGCATTCAGCCAGCCGGCCAATGCCGAAAACAGGCGTTGGCCGGAAAAGACCAGGGCTTCGGCATGCTCGACGCGGGATGGCAGTTCGAGCTCGATCGCAAAATCTTCCGGAAAGGTGAAAGCCGTTTGCGGGTCCGGCAAATCCCCCCAGGCACGCGCCAGGTCGTCCACCGGACGGTTGCCGATACGCTGCCGCAAGCCGCTTCCCGGCATGTCACGTAATCCGCCAAGCCGCCGCAGGCCGAAGGATTCCAGACGGGTCATGGCTTCGGCCGGCCAGTCGGGGATATGGCACGGCAAATCGGCGAGCGCCGCGTGCAGACTGGCTGCTTTGCGATGGATCGTTCCGCTGCCTGCACGCGCCAGCCAGCGCGCGCCGAGTGGCGTCGGGGCCACCGCCCAGCCGGGAGCATGCCCTTGTTCGGCACAGCCGGCCGTCACGGCGCCGACAATCGGCTCGATGCCGCCGAAGAGGCGGATGCAAGCACCGATTTCGAGCAGGAGTTCGTTGGGTTGCGCCAGGCTGACGGTGGGCGTAAAACGTCCCGCCCAGCAAGCCAGGCTTTCGAGGGCCTGCCGTTCGCGTGCTTCGTTGCGCTCGAAAACCGACAAGGTCGGCAGCAGGCCCAGTGCGGTCGATAGTCTTTGTCCAGGGCAAATGCCGGCCGCAACGGCCTCCGCATCGCCCAGCATGATCCGGCCGCGCACGACCACCGCGCTAGGCGGCTGGCGCAGCGGCAAGGCCTCGATCGGCAATCCGGGAAAGGACAGGGCCAGCCACAGCACGCAAACGTCTCCCAGGGCGAGGGATGGAGGATGAATACGGCAGCTCGAGCGGCCGTGATGCCGGCCTGCCGCGTCGCTTCAGGATACGGATGTTCAGCGCGTCGTCGCCATTCGCCAGCGCCACCCGCAACGGCGCCGGCGACGGCATCTCTGCCGCGGCCATGGAGCGCCACAAACAGGCCAATGCCGAGCGTCCTTCAGCCGCAACCTGCAGGCGGCGCAGGGTTTTGGCATCGACTCCGTCGCCCGGCCAGCCCAGCACGCCGGCGAAACCGCCGCAGGCAAGCAGCTGTTCGATGCTCCAGGCCGTATCCTTGCCGGCCCGCACGATGACCAGCCGCTCCAGCACAATACCTGCCGCGGCCCAGGCCGGCGCATGCGGCAGCCATGGCGGCGCGACCAGGGCCAGCCAGCCTCCGGCCTGCGACAGCCTGGAAAGGGCCGGCAGCAACAGACTCATTTCGCCGACGCCGCTACGTCCGACGAGCAGTTCTGTCAGCGTGCCACGCGGCCAGCCGCCGCCGGGCAATTCGGCGTCGAGTTCGGGATGGCCGCTGGGAATGGCGGCCTCCGCCAGGGAGGCCAGCGTATCGCCGCGCCAGACATCGCCTCTGGCCAGCACATCCGCCAAAGCGACCGGCAACGGCAAGGCGTTCATGACAGTTTCGAGCCTGCCCCGCGTATCAGGCCGACGGCAACGCCCTCGATGGCAAATTCGACTTCGCCGGGGCGAACGATGATCGGCTCGAAATCCGGATTCTCGGCAATCAGTTCGATGTGTCCGCTCTTGCGTTGCAGGCGCTTGACGGTGACCTCCTCGTCAATGCGCGCGACGACGATTTCGCCGTCGCGGGCCTGGTTGGTCTTGTGTACGGCCAGCAGGTCGCCGTCGTAGATGCCGACGTCGATCATCGACAGGCCGCGCACCTTGAGCAGGAAATCGGCGCGCGGATTGAACATGCCGGCATCGAAGGCATAACGTGCCTGCACGTTTTCGACGGCAAGGATCGGCGAACCGGCGGCCACGCTGCCGATCAGCGGCAAGCCCAGCTGCTCGACGAGGCGAATGCCGCGTGCCGAACCCGGCTCGAGATTGATGGCACCCTTCTTGGCGAGCGCCTTGAGGTGGTCTTCCGCCGCATTGGGCGAGGCGAAACCGAAGGCGGAGGCGATCTCCGCCCGCGTCGGCGGCGCGCCGAGCACTTCGACGGTGTTCTTGATGAAATCGAGAATTTCCTGCTGGCGTGGCGTGAGCTTCATGGTCTGCTCCCTGCAAAATTCGTTAGCTGTATTTTTGTACAGTAATCGATTTTTGGCAAGCGAAGAATCCTGTACACTCTGGCGCCAGCGCAATCCGGAAACACCGAACATGAAACTGCAACACCTGGCGATCGGCGATCGCTTCGAATACGACGGCAAGATTTTCGTGAAAACCGGCCCGGTCACGGCCTCTTCCGAGAACGGCGGGCAGCAGATGATTCCCCGCTACGCAATCCTCAAGCCCCTTGACGTGCCGGTCCGCGAAGACGACAAGCCCGGCCTGCGCCGCAAGGTGGAGGAGAAAAAGGTGCTCGCCGCATTCGACGATTTCTACCGGACCTGCAGCGAACTGCTCGACGCATCCGCCCTGCCCGCGCTGGCCGAGGCGCGCGAACGCTTCCTCGGCCGTCTCAGGTAATCAGGCTGCAGCCGGACGGGTCACCGGTGCTTCGCGGATCGGCAGGTTGAGCACGGCGGCAACGGCGGCCAGCGCCATGTCGGC
>CALJZP010000183.1 GCA_937983545.1 uncultured Azonexus sp. | reverse complement strand
CGGTGCCGATGACGGCGACCGTATCGCCGTTGGCGGCCAGTGCGCCCCGGTGGGCGGCCGCATCGATACCGAGCGCCAGTCCGCTGACGATGCACAGGCCCCGCGCTGCGAGGTGGCGGGCAAAATTTTCGGCAGTCTGGGCGCCTTGCGGTGTGGCATTGCGGCTACCGACCATGGCAAGTCCGCGCCTGTTCAGCAGGTCGGGATTGCCGCGCACGTACAGGAGGCTCGGCGGGTCGGCGATTTCGAGCAGGGCCGGCGGGTAGCCCGGGTCGGCCAGGGTCAGGATGGTTTGTCCCGGCTGGTCGGCCCATTCGAGACTGCGTGCGATGGCATCCGTGGGGTCGGTATCGAACAACAGATCGGCGCGGTCGCCGACAACGCGCCGCGCTTCGAGGCGGCCGGCCGCGAAAATGGCTTCGGGTAAACCGAAAGCGGCGAGAAGCTTTCTTTGCGTCTCGCCGCCGATACCGGGGATCAGGGTCAGCCGCAGCCAGGCGGCCAGGGCGTTGGTATCGCTCACGGATTCCTGACCGAATCTCCGGAAATGACGGCCTTCGACGATTCGACGACCAGCGCGTAGCTGACGCCATTGAAGACACGGAAGACGAAGGCGAGGCCATAGCGCTCGTCGGGAACGGGGGTGGCGGTACGACGTCCGTCGGTATCCACGTCGAGCGAGACACGCTTGCGGTAGAGGGCGACGACATGGCCGATTTCCATCCCGTTGTTCTTGCCGACATTCAGTGCGATGACCGAATTGGCGCCGCCTTCGCGCAGGCCGCCGTAGATGCCGATGACACGGGCGGAGATATCCTGCTCGGGGCGATGCGGCACATAGGAAATGATTTGCGGCTCCGGGGCCGGTGCAAGGCGGTCGCCCCGCGCGATTTCTTCCTTGGACAGGGAGACGCGCAACATGGCCGGTTCTCCCGGCTTGACCAGGCGGGCATTGCCGAGGAAGAAGGCTTCGTAGGCGATGATCTTGCCCGTATCCGGATTTTTCAGCGGCTTGCCTTTGCGGAAGACGTGCCATTTGGTTACAGAGGCATCCGGAATGCCACTGGCGTAGAAGGTGTCGCCGGTGCCGACCAGCATGCGGTCTTCCTGCATGGCGACGATCTTGACGCCGGTATTCAGTTCGCTGTCTTCAATGACCAGTGGCTGCGAAATGAAGGGTTCGATGGCGCCCGCCGGGATACTGGGGATGACTTGCTGGACCGGCGCGCTATGCACGCTCGGTTGCAGCTTGCCGGAGCCGCCGGCGGCATCGCCGACCCGTTTGCCGAGCTTGAGGCGGGGCGAGCCGCTGGACATGTCGAGCATGACGACATCGCCTGGATAGATCAGGTGCGGATTCTTGATCTGATCCTTGTTCATCTGCCAGATTTCCGGCCAGCGCCAGGGTTGTTTCAGGAACTTGCCTGAGATGTCCCACAAGGTGTCGCCCTTGACGACGACGTGGCGGTCCGGCGGGTTGTCGACGAGCTGCAGCGGATCGGCGGCGGATGCGCAGACGGCCGTCACGGCCAAGATGAGCGCGGATATAATGCGAACCATAGTCGTAACCTCTCGTGCCGGTGGAACGCAATGCCACCGAAGCGGTCTCAGTAGCGTCAAGCGATTTTGCGTTTTCGTACCTCGGAATTGCTTTAGATTCTGCACGTAATAACCTAAGCGAGCAAGCTTTTATTCCATTTTTGACATGGCTCTTCTACCCATTTTGCGTTTCCCCGATCCGCGCCTGAAAAAGGTGGCTCAACCCGTTGCCAAAATCGATGACGGCATTCGAAAACTGGCGGCGGACATGGCGGAGACCATGTACGAAGCACCCGGTATCGGTCTGGCGGCGACCCAGGTGGATGTGCACCAGCGCCTGGTGGTGATCGATACCTCGGAGGAGAAGAACAATCTGCTGGTCTTCATCAATCCGACGCTGTCGCGTTGCGAGGGGGAGCAGATCGGCGAAGAGGGTTGCCTGTCGGTTCCCGGCATCTACGACAAGGTCGAGCGTGCCGAACGGGTGACCATCAACTACCAGGATCTCGACGGCCAGGCGCAGACCATGGAGGCCGATGGCCTGCTGGCCGTTTGCATCCAGCACGAGATCGACCATCTGAACGGTATCGTCTTCGTCGATCACTTGTCCCAGCTCAAGCAGGGGCGCATCAAGAGCAAGCTGGCCAAGCAGGCGCGCGTCACCGCATGAAAGTGATCTTTGCCGGAACGCCGGAATTCGCGGCACAAGCGCTGTCGGCCATCGTCGCCGCAGGCCACGATGTGGCGTTGGTGCTGACCCAGCCCGACCGGCCGGCTGGTCGCGGCATGAGCCTGCAGCCGTCCGCTGTCAAGAAAGTGGCGCAGGAACGGGGCATCGAGGTCTTTCAGCCTCTGACATTGAAAGATGCCGAGGCGCAGGTCCGGATTGCCGCCGTCGGTGCCGAGGTGATGGTCGTTGCTGCCTACGGCCTGATCCTGCCGCAGGCGGTGCTCGACATGCCGCGTTTCGGTTGCCTCAACATCCACGCTTCATTGCTGCCCCGCTGGCGCGGTGCGGCGCCGATCCAGCGCGCATTGCTGGCCGGCGACGCGGAAACCGGCGTCTGCATCATGCAGATGGAGGCCGGGCTGGATACCGGCCCGGTGCTGCTACGCGGGGCTTTCCCGATCGAGGATACGGACACCGCGGCCACGCTGCATGATCGTCTGGCCGCGCTGGGGGCGAGTCTGTGCGTCGAGGCGCTGGGCAAGCTGCCGCTCTCGGCTGCGCCGCAACCGGCCGAAGGCGTGACCTACGCGCACAAGATCGAGAAGGTCGAGGCGCTGATCGACTGGACCAGGCCGGCGGCCGAACTGGATCGCCATATCCGTGCCTTCAACCCGTTCCCAGGAGCGCAAGCCCTGTTTTCCGGGCAGACGGTCAAGCTGTGGCAGGCCCGGCCGGTGGCGGGCAGTGGTCAGGCGGGCTGCATATTGTCGGTGGACAAGCGGGAGGTGATCGTTGCCTGCGGCGAGGGTGCCCTGGCGGTGAGCGAATTGCAGAAGGCGGGCGGCAAGCGCCTGCCGGTGCAGCAATTCCTGGCCGGACATCCGCTCAAGGAGGGCGACCGCTTCGACCTGCCCGCTTGATATTTTGTCCGGCGGCTATAGTTAACCGTCCGGACCAATCGTTTTGCGGAGGTAATGCCATGTTCAACTGGGTCAAGACAGCCATGTTGATGGCCGCCATCATGGCTTTGTTCGGCATCGTCGGCGGCATGATCGGCGGTCGGTCGGGCATGTTGCTGGCGCTGGTCTTCGGCGGTGCGATGAACCTGTTTTCCTATTGGTTCTCGGACAGCATGGTGCTGAAGATGTACAACGCCCGGCAGGTCGACGAGACCAGCGCGCCGCAGTTTTACGCCATGGTGCGTGAACTGGCGCACAAGGCCGGATTGCCGATGCCCAAGGTGTACATCATCGACGAAGCGCAGCCGAATGCTTTTGCGACCGGGCGCAATCCGGAACACGCGGCGGTGGCGGCGACGACCGGCATCATCCAGTTGCTGTCGGCGCGTGAATTGCGCGGTGTGATGGCGCATGAACTGGCCCACGTCCAACACCGCGACATCCTGATCTCGACCGTTTCGGCGACCATGGCCGGCGCGATTTCCGCACTGGCCAACTTTGCCATGTTCTTCGGCGGACGTGACGAGAACGGTCGTTCGGTCAATCCGCTGGTCGGCATTCTGGTGGCGATCCTGGCGCCTCTGGCTGCCAGCCTGATCCAGATGGCCATCTCGCGGGCTCGCGAATTCGAGGCCGATCGCGGGGGCGCCGACATCAGCGGCGATCCGCATGCGCTGGCCGATGCGCTGGGCAAGATCCAGATGTATGCCGAAGGCCGGATTCCCATGGCGCCGGCCGAGGCGCATCCGGAAACCGCGCAGATGATGATCATGAACCCGCTGTCGGCTGGCGGTCTGCGCGGCCTGTTCTCGACCCATCCGGCAACCGAAGAGCGCATTGCCCGGCTGCGCGCGATGCGCTAAGCGAGGGGCCCTCAGGCCGTTGCCAGGCGCGGCGGCGGGAGGGTTCCGACAACAGCCAGGCTGGGCTTCTCGCCTGCCTTCTGGTGGCGCAGCGTCAGATAGCGCAGGCAAGTGACGCGCAGGAAGGAGGCGAAATTCTCGACCTCGCCGCGGAATTCCTCGATTTCGTCATAGAGCTTGGCGATCAACTGGTTGGTCGTCATGCCCTCGTTGCCGGCCAGTTCGGCAAGGATGTCCCAGAACAGGTTTTCCAGCCGGATCTTGGTGACGAAACCGTGGATGCGCAACGAGCGGGCCCGGGATTCGTAGAGCATCGGGTCGGCTTTGACGTAAATCTCGCACATGGGATGGCTCCAGCTGGGCAGGCGGGTTGCCTGCCCCTTCAGATTATCAAAGTGTGATCTGCGTGCCGAGCAGAACCAGGAATTTGGCCAGCCAGTCCGGATGCGCCGGCCAGGCTGGCGCGGTGACCAGATTGCCATCCACATGGGCCTGGTCGACGGGGATGTCGGCATAGCGGCCGCCGTCGGCCCGCACTTCGGGCGCGCAAGCCGGGTAGGCGCTGCATGAACGCCCGTTCAACACGTCGGCAGCGCTCAGCAACTGCGCGCCGTGGCAGATCGCGGCAATCGGTTTCTGCGTGCCGGCGAAATGCCGGATCATCGCCAGCACCTCGGGATTGAGGCGCAGATATTCCGGCGCACGACCGCCGGGGATGACCAGGGCGTCGTATTCCTCGACCTTGATCGCAGCAAAGTCGGCATTCAGGGTGAAATTGTGACCGGGCTTTTCGCTGTAGGTCTGGTCGCCTTCGAAATCGTGCACCGCCGTGCGGACCTGCTCGCCGGCCTTCTTGCCGGGACAGGCGGCGTGCACGGTGTGCCCCAGCATCAACAGGGCCTGGAAGGGCACCATGGTTTCGTAATCTTCGGTGTAGTCACCGGTCAGCATCAGAATTTTCTTGGCAGCCATGTTTGTCTCCATTTTGGTTATCGGCGCCGGCAAAATCGCTGGCGACGTGCAACGCATTGTGGAGATATTCGCCGCCTATCGGGTAGCAGCCGGCTGCTACGGGAGTGCGAGTTGGCCGCGGCTAACCGCATGGCGTTCGATGCGGGCCGGTTCGAAGCGGCTGAGAATCTCGGCGAACAGGGCCTGCGCTCGCCCGCTGTTGTCGCCGCTGAAGTTGCAGACATACAGGTCCAGCGTGACGGCGCCGATTTCCGGCCAGGTATGAATCGCCAGGTGCGACTCGGCCAGGACGACCGTGCCGGTCACACCTGCCGCTTGCCCTGTCGCATCGCGAAATGCATGGAACAGCCGGCCGACGACCGTCAGGCCGTGGCGCTGGCAGGCGTCCACGCAATAGATTTCCAGGCCCGGGGCATCGAGCAGTCGCGATGGGTCGCAGCGGCAGTCGTGCAGGTCGGCGATCAGGTGCAATCCGTTCATGACGTGATTCTATGGCGTTCCGCGTGAAGCGGCATGGCCAAAGAGGGTGTCGAGCAGGCGACCGAGTCGATAGCCCGCCTCGACGATGCGTCGGTTGGCCGTGTCGCGGCTGCGCCGATGGAAGTCATCGTCGATGATGGGGAGCAGGCTGCCGGCTGCGGTCGGATAGGCCGTGGCGAGCAGGCGGTGGCTTTCGTCACGCCAGATCGCGATGGTTTCCTGTGCCGGCGGGGCGTACTGGTCGAGCAGGTGGTTGGCCTTGTCGCCCAGCCGTTTGCCGCGCAGCCACGGCGGACCGGGCAGGTCGTCCCAATAGAGATGCAGGCTGCTGAAGGGCAGGCGCTGGTTGTGGGGATTCTCGATCTCGACCAGATTGCCGCCTTCGTCGCCATGGCGGCCGACATGCAGGGGCTGGTGGATGTCGGCAACCAGATGCAGCAGCCAGGGCAGGGCGTAGGTCATCTGCTCGGGGGAACGGCCGGATTTCAATTGCCGGATCAACTGCTCGATCCGGGTGTCCAGTTCCCCTTGGCGGACCTTGCCGTCGGCATCGAGGTCGACGTAATGCCAGCGCTTGTGGCGGGCCGTGTCGGGCAGGCCGGGCAGCGGCGGCGTCGGCGGATCGCGCTCCTCCTCGTGGAAGCGGGGGTCGTTGCGGATGTCGTCCGGCCAGGTTGAGGCTTCGGCAAACAGTGCGGCGGGGTCGGACGAGCGCGCCTTGTCGATCCAGCGGCTGTGGTCGGCATGGCGGGCGAGGGTGGCGCTGACGGCTTCGCGGGCCGGCGGCGAAAGCTGTTGCCAGGCAATGGCCGCGACCAGTCGATGCCCGGCGGCATTCCAGGCCAGGGCGGGCTGGGTGACGCAAAGGAAAAGCAGAACCGGAAGGAAAGGGCGCATTGGTCCATTATGCCGCGTGCGATAATCACGGCCTATGTCCAGATTGCCGTTCTCTTCACTCGCCTACGCCCTGCTGCAGGCCGCCCGTATCGATGCTGCCGTTTTCGCCGGGCAGAGCCTGGCCGACGGTCTGCTCGGCCGGGTCGATCCGGTTGCCCGGCCAGCCGTGCAGGATCTCGTCTATGGCAGCCTGCGCGCCTACGGCCGGGGCGATTACTTCCTGTCCCGTCTGCTCGAGCGACCGCTGGCGGCTGACGAAATCCGGGCCTTGCTGCTGGTTTCGCTCTACCGCATCGAGACGCGGCCGGAGGCGGTGCATACCGTGGTCGATCAGGCGGTTTTCGCAGCCGGCGAACTGATCGGTGGCAAATTCCGCGGCCTGGTCAACGGCGTGCTGCGCAATTTTCTGCGCCAGCAGGCGGAGCTTACGGCCGCTGCCGCTCACGATCCGCTGGTTTCGGCACAGCATCCCGACTGGTGGCTGGCCCAATTGCAGGCGGCTTATCCGGATGCCTGGCAGCGCATCGTGGCGGCCGGCAACGCGCCGCCGCCCATGGGCTTGCGGGTCAATGTCCGGCAGACGACGCGCGACGCTTATCTGGCGCGCCTGCAGGCAGCCGGCATCGACGCATCGCCGGTTGGCGAAAGCGCTCTGGCGCTTGCCCGGCCGGTAGCGGTCGAGGCGCTGCCCGGCTTTGCCGAAGGCGCCGTCTCGGTGCAGGA
>CALJZP010000182.1 GCA_937983545.1 uncultured Azonexus sp. | reverse complement strand
TCGGCCAAAGCCGACCTTGCTTCAGCGCTAAGGATCAGACAGCAATGTGGTGATTAGCTGTCACTCGGCAACTGATGGTGCTCAATGGAAACGTCGTTAGTAGCGTGGAGCGGTGTAGCCAGATCCGTGGTTCCGGTGAGTGAGTGCTTTCTGGTGCTATGTCGAATTTCTCCCCGGCTAAGAGCGAAGGAACGCTGCCAAATGAGTATGTAGGTATTTTTCTGCGCCATGTTGTATGGCAATTCTTGCCTGCACACCATTGCTCGGTATAATTTGCCCATCGCACAAGTCGATGCGAGCTGCCCATCTAGGCTCATCTGGTTCGCCGGAACGACATTTTTTTGTTTTGCAATCGTCTTCCCCATGGTTTTGCGGGTAGCGGCAATGGGCACTGCTTTTCCGCGTTACGACATGGAGAACGTATGCAAACCAACACCATCAGTGCCACCGCGTTAGAAAAGCTTAAGCGGCAGGCCAAGCAACACCGCGGCACTACCGGCTTACCACTCGCCGCATCCTTGGAGGCTGTCGCTCAACAAGCTGGCTACCTTAGCTGGAAGCAAGTCACCATGCTGGCCAGCATCCACAAAACGCGTCTCATGCCTACGTCGCATCGCCGGCGAAGCCATTGGGTAGCCGGCGGTAGCCCTAGACTGCACCAATGCAAAACGGTAGAGGAACTTTGCGACATGCTGGGTAGGGTTGAGCCGGTATTACTACGCAGCCATTGTGATGAATCCCGTCCTGGCGCTCGTTGTCTTTGCGAACTGGATCCCTTTGTTACGGCCAAACGCGCTAACGTGGATATCGACATCGGTGACAAAGATGACATCTGGAACTACCTTTACTTGCTGGATAGGCCTTATTCCGGTGTCAACATTGTCGATGTGCGTGTCAATTTGGGCCTTGGCTCCCATGGTTATTACCTAAACGAACAATTGTTGCTCAATAGCAATAATGACCGCAGCAATAGCCTCAACCCCAATAATGACGCCCATCGTCATGCGCTGAACAACCATGCGAACCAACTTAATCCCAACAACAAGCGCTTTGGATCCTGACGCCTAAAACTACTACCTGCTGGTATTGCTTAAACTAGAGTACGATTTAACAGAAAAGCCAAAGGTTCTTGAGAATCGGATCGAGCCATTCAGGTCGATCCGATTCGGCGATTCGTCGGGTGTGACATCACATCAAGCATTAGGCCAATCTCACCTTTGCCCGAAACCAACACTAGTATTCGGGTCCATAGGCGATGGCAGACCATTTGGTGATTTGCTTGTTTCAATCAGGCCAGCCATATTCTTCAGAATATTGTGTAAAGCAATGGAAACGGCGTTTTCAGCTAATTTGCTGCTGTAGGAGATTCAAGAAGCAGTTGTCCATCCTTGGTGGGAATCGTCTTGCCCGGGGCGTGATCTAGGCGAACCCGGCCTTCCTTTCCGTCAAGACGATAGGTCACATCGTAACCAACCAGTTTGTCGGAGGTCTCATAGACAGTTAGGCAGCGATGCTCAATTGCCGAGACCGTATCCCGGTCCTGCATGCCCTTCTGCACGGTATTGCCCGCATAGCCGCCAGCTGCTGCGCCAGCCACCGTCGCCAGAGTATTACCCTTACCCCGCCCGATCTGGTTGCCGACCACACCTCCGAGAATGCCGCCAATCACGGTGCCGGCAATTCGGTGCTCATCCTGAACTGGGGCTCGCCTCTGAACCTGGATATCCTGGCAATCCTTATGCGGAGTCTTAATCTTTTCCTTGATTTCCTCGACAGCCAAGACTTCGGCCGATTTTGGTTGATTCAGCATCTTGTAGCCGGTCACACCACTGGCACTGATCGCCACCATCGCGATCGAACCGATGACGACCCCTTTGATCATTGATTTATCCATCTTCATTTCTTTCGGACACTTGAGAAGCATTTTTGCGGCGATAACGCCAAAAAGCTGTAACCGCCCATAATTCAACGCAAAACAGATGCCAAGCCCGTGAACTGACGAAAAATCAGTTGGTTAGAAAAATCTGTGATGGCGAAAAATCACGGATATGTCGTTTCTTAGCGACAAATAAACGCCTGAAACCGGGATGTGTCTGTTACGACGCGATACTTCATGTCGCCACATAGCGACAGTTCAGAATCAGACAAAGGCTTGTACCGTACGGCCCCACGTCTCTGTCTGTCGGCTTATATTGAACGCCTCGATTGTCAGTCTTTAGGACCAATCCCTTCGACCACTTTTCCAATCTCTATGTGGTCGTCAAACTCTACGAACTCGACCACTGGATGCCGCCGCTCTGGGGTTACTCTGCGCTCGCCCTCTTCCGGAGGTCCAAGGTCCTTAACTCGCCGTTCGTGGCGCGATCGTTTGACGAGAAATTTTGTTTTGTGCATTGGCGATAGCAGAGAGGAATTGTTTTCTGTTCCTGCCCAATGTACTTGCTGAAGCTTAAGGCCCCCTGAAAGCCACTCAAATTCTTAGCGGCATCGTTCGGCTAAATGGTCTGTTGTCTCAGCCGGTAGAACAGCAAATTATGCATAGAGGGGCCGTCTAATTGAATACAGTCAATTTATTTGTGGGAATATTTCCCTCTTCATGGTTTGGCTATGTGTGTTTTTGCCTGAACTTGGTCTAACTCTTCTTCCTTAAGACTCAGCTAAGGTCACTACGCTAGACTGGCCAATCAATTTGGCATGTTGCCATTGAACCAATAGAGAGCAATATGACCTCAGCCATGCTCCTCCTGTGGATAGCCTTGGGCATTGTTGTTCAGCTGGCACTTTGGCTGGGCATTGTCTTCTGGCGCCACTGGCAGCGCTATATATCGTTGCAGGATCAGGCCAATGGCAAGAGTCCTGCAACTCTGTCCGATAGTTTGCAGACTGACACTGCTTCCGAGGGCTGGAAAGGATTCAGGACTTTCAAGGTTATTCAGAAAACCCTTGAAGATGGTAACGGAGCCATTTGCTCCTTCTATCTACGTCCAGAGGATCGGCAGTCACTTCCCGTATTCAAGCCAGGACAGTTTCTTACCTTCAAACTGGCCATCCCGACTCCAGGAGGCACGGCGGAAGAACTCATCCGTTGCTACTCCCTCTCGGATTCGCCTGCTCATGATACTTACAGGGTTTCGATAAAGCGCGTCCCAACGCCTAACGGCACCTCCCTACCTCCTGGCCGCTCATCCAATTTTTTCCACGACCATGTACACGTAGGCACATCATTGGCAGTTCGGGCTCCATCAGGACATTTTTATCTCAACCACGAAGCCTCTCCAGTTGTACTGATTGGCGGAGGAATCGGTATCACACCGATGTTGAGCATGCTCAACTGGATCGTGAATCACCAGCCTGAACGTGAAGTTTGGCTGTTTTACGGCGTGCGAAATAGCGCTGAAGTGATTATGAAGGCGCATCTTCTGGCGCTCGCAGCCCAACACCCGAATTTCAAGCTGCACATCTGCTTTAGCGCGCCGCTACCGGGTGACATGATGGCGCGCGATTTTCACCATAGGGGTCGTATTGATGTCGCGCTGTTAAGGACAGAGTTACCGCTGAAACCGTTCGATTTCTATATATGCGGTCCGACGCCGATGATGGAAAGCTTGGTCGATGCCCTTGAAGACTGGGGAGTTCCGGACTCACGAATTCATTTTGAAGCATTCGGACCTGCGTCGATAAAACGCAAATCATCCATCGAGCCGAAGGTTTCCGAGAGCTGTACCGAAACTGTGATGGTGACCTTCGCCAAATCTAACAAACAGTTCATTTGGGACGGCACGTCCAACAGCCTACTGGAGTTTGCAGAAAGCAACGGGGTAAAAGTTGAGTCGGGGTGTCGTGCTGGTGGCTGTGGTAGCTGCGAAACGCGAATTCAAAGTGGAGAGGTGAAGTTTTCACATTCGCCTGACTTCGATTCAGAGCCTGGTAACTGTCTGCTCTGCGTATGCATCCCTGTCACTGACGTCGTTCTGGAGGCCTGATGCCAATTTTTCCCTCCACCCTTTGGCGAGAGCACATCCTGCCCTTTGCTTTCCTGGTGTTGCTCCTTGGTGTTTTGACGCTTGCCGGAGATTACCTCTTGCACCGATTGAATCTGGTGTGGGTCGGACGATACTTGGGCATTCCTGGAACGATACTTATCATCGGATCCCTGATGTATTCACTACGTAAGCGGAAATACATCAAGACGGGGAATCCGAAGAGCTATCTGAATATGCATGAACTGGCTGCCTGGCTTGGGTCATTGCTAGTTCTGATTCATGCAGGCATTCACTTCAACGCCATTCTTCCTTGGCTGGCCACTGTGGCCATGGGTATCAATGTCATTAGCGGGTTGGTCGGCAAGATGCTGCTGCAACGCTCCCGCGAACACGTTCAGTCACAACGTGACAGCTACCAATTGCGCGGTCTATCTCGACCTGAAGTCGAGCAAGCAGTTTTTTGGGATTCAGTGACTTTTGATGCAATGACTCAGTGGCGCAAAGTTCATATCCCGATTTTTATCGTTTTCGCCGTGCTGAGTCTTGGTCACATCATTAGCGTATTTCTATTCTGGGGCTGGCAATGAATCGCATTGTCAAATGGGTGATCGCTACCAACCTGCTTGTCTTGGTAGTCCTAACGTTCGCCTATCCACATTTGATGGTTAGCCCCGGAAAGCTCATCGTTGGACATCGGCAATTAGAGACTGATTGCTTTGCCTGCCATGCAGGACTTCGAGGAGCCTCTTCGGAGCGCTGTACAACCTGTCACAAGTCAGATGATATCGGTCGGCTAGATACCAAAGGGCAACCCATTCAGAAGCCTTTGACCTCAACGGCATTTCATCAAAAGCTGACGAAACAAGATTGTGTGGCGTGTCATAGCGATCATGCTGGCGTGAAGCGCTTCAAGATACATGGACACTTCAGCCATGCGCTCTTGCAGGCCGCAACCCGTGAGCAGTGTCAAGAATGCCATAGACCGCCGGCTGATTCTTTACACAAGCAGATTACCGGTAATTGCGCTCAATGCCACAGCCAGGAAAGGTGGACACCGGCCACGTTCAATCACGACAAATTCTTCGTACTTGACCGCGACCACAGTGTTCAGTGTGTGACGTGCCATGTACGAAACGACTACAGCCAATACACCTGTTACGGTTGCCACGAACACACCCCTGAAAAGATTCGCCGAGAGCACATTGAAGAAGGTATTCGAGATTATAAAAACTGCGTTGAATGCCATCGAAGTGCGGATGAGCACGACATCCGAATGCCGGGAGGAAATCGCCGTGAAGATGACTAGCAGAGGCCCGATTGACCTGCGCCGATACGCCTTCATATCGATTGCGGCTGCGGTTGCGACCATTCTGCTCAAAGGGGTTGCATGGTGGCTGACCGGCTCCGTCGGTCTATTGTCGGATGCGATTGAGTCGTTCGTTAATTTGGCAGGTGCCTTGATGGCGCTATGGATGCTCTCCATTGCGATCATGCCAGCGGATGCGGAACACCCACATGGTCATGATAAGGCCGAATATTATTCGAGTGCCTTTGAAGGATTTCTAATTGTCGTTGCAGCGGCGAGCATCGGCTACACAGCAGTCGAGCGTCTAATACATCCACAGCCACTGGAAGCGGTCGGTATTGGCCTTTTGGTTTCGGTGCTTGCATCGATCATAAACTTTGGCGTTGCAAGAGTATTGCTTCGAGCGGGTACCGAGCATAAGTCGATCACTCTGGAGGCGGATGCGCATCACCTCATGACCGATGTTTGGACCTCTGTTGGCGTAATAGCCGGAGTGACGTTGGTTTGGCTCACAGGGCTGAACTGGCTGGACCCGGTTATTGCCCTTTTGGTTGCGGCCAACATTGTATGGACGGGCTGGCAACTTATGCGACGTTCTGCGTCTGGCTTGATGGATGTTGCACTACCAAAGTCGGAAATCGCTCAGATAGAACAAGTTCTCTCCACCTTTGATACAGAAGGGGTTTGCTTTCACGCGCTACGGACCCGCCAAGCCGGAAGGCGAGTATTTATCAGTTTGCACGTGTTAGTACCTGGCGATTGGTTAGTAAAAAGAGCCCATGATTTTTCTGAGGAGATTGAAGCGTCACTTTGCAGACAATTTCCGCACGCGCACGTCATGACACATCTCGAGCCAATCGATGATCCGTTATCCATGGCAGACGAAGCATTGGATAGACAAAGGTAAGTCTGCCAGCGGATCTGGGATGTATTTCCATTTATCTGCATTTGAATACGCCAAAGACGGCAAGCAGCAGTTCGACCACCACTACCAACGGTAGAGCGAAGGTATGGGCGGCGAAAGTCTGCTCGTGGCCGGCTACTGTCTGTTACTGATTCTCCTCAGCTAATGCTCGATGACCGTAATGGAAAAGCATGGAACATTTATTTCCGCCGGGCGTTTCATAAGCGACTCAATGCGAATTTCGTCATTGGAGCGACGAGGAAAAAACGGGGATGGACGACAAAACCGGAATAGACGATGCAGACATGGCGCAGGCCTTATCAGCCCGAGCTGGCGACCTGCGAGCGTTCGCAGGTCTGGTGCGCCGCCATCAGGATCGCATGTTTGGTTTCCTGTTGCGCATGCTTGGTACGCGTGACGAGGCAATGGACTTGACCCAGGATTCCTTCCTGAAGGCCTGGAAGGCGTTACCGGATTGGCGACCTGAGGCGCGCTTCACTACTTGGCTGTTCCAAATAGCACGTAACGCGGCTCTCGACCTGCTGAGGCACCGGCAGCGTATTGAGTTCGTATCGCTCGACGCTGATCCCTCCCACGACATAGTGGAAGATTACACACCATCTCCTGAGAAACAATTTTCCGACCGGCAGCGCATTAGCTTGCTTCAGCGCGCCATTGACACGCTCCCAGTTGATCAACGCGAAATCCTCCTGCTCCGTGAACTAGAGGACATGAGCTACGCGGAGCTCGCCTTAATACTCGGGATCAACGAAGGAACGGTCAAGTCACGCCTTGCCCGAGCACGTGCTGCAGCCCTTACCAATTTCCGTCACTACGCCGGGGAGAGTCCAGATGACTGATCCACATGAAGTCCACGCTACTGACATCGACCTGTCCGCCTATCATGATGCAGAACTTCCTGCTCCTGCTCGCCTCCGTATTACTGCGCACATCGCTGCATGTCCGCTTTGCGCAAAGCGCCTCGCCGACTTTGCCGCCTTGTCCGCTGACTTCGCCCAGTTACCCAAAGATAGCCTTGGTTTCGATCTCGCCAGCGTCATAGCGGGACAGCTTCCTGGACCGGCCAGGTCGCACCGGTGGACACCTACGCTAGGCTGGCTTGGCCTGCTGCCTGCGGGAATTGGGGCCACGGTCTCAATCGCGCTGGGCATCGCCATTGGTGGGGTTCTATTTAGTGGCAGTGCCGCCCTACCGCGAGAGACGGCCATGAGCGTATTCGATTCTATCCCGCCAGGCGGACTCTGCCTCGGTCTGGACAGCTGCTATGCCGAATATCCCAACAAGACAGGAGTGATCAAATGAAGCCCCAACTGCTACGAACCCTGCTCGCTTTTTCTGTCCTGATTAACGTCGGGGTACTCGGTGCAGCCGCATACCGGGAATTGAACACCGACGCCTTTCCGGGGTTACCGCGCTACCTCGAACTCGATGTAACGCAGACCCGTCACTGGCACGAGGCAGAGCGAAATTTTCTTGTCCAGCTCGCCGACGTTACGACGGCAATCGAGGCACACCGCAGCCGGATGATCCGTGCCATTTTTGCCGAGTCCCCCGATCTCGCCCAGATTGATGCCGAACGCGTCGCTATCGCGGCGCTGCAGGAGATTCAGCAAAAACGGGTGATCGAGCAACTGCTAAGGGAGCGAGCGTTACTTGATGCTGCACAACGCGAACGGCTCGCTGCATTACTACTTGCACAGCCGGCAGGCCCCTCAGGCGTCGAGCGCCTTCACCGCGACTGACGGGAACATTTGCGCCCCCCGAACGTTGAATGGATGTGAGTAGCTGACGCTTGCTCCCATCAACCTTTATTCATCTGGAGAATTATGCTCATGAAACCCTATATCCTTGCCGCTCTGACTGTCCTTTTCCTTGCTGCCACCGGCCCATCGCTGGCCGCGAACGATGCACACGATCATGGCCATGGCTCGGTATCGGCCACCCTGCAACTCAACGCCGGCAAGAAATGGGAAACCGATGCTCCGCTGCGAACAGCCATGGGGGAAATTCGTAAGTCGATGGCGTCCTCGCTGCACGCGATCCACGAAAATAAGATGTCGGCCAAGTCCTACGATGGGCTGGCTAAACAGGTGGAAGGCGCTGTCGGTCAGATCGTCGCCAGCTGTAAGCTTCCGCCAGCCGCCGATGCCCAGCTTCACATCATCGTCGCAGACCTGCTGGCTGGCGCCGAGGAGATGGCCGGCAAGATGAAAGAGGTCAAACGCGTGAACGGCGCAGTCAAGGTTATTGGCGCCCTCGATAACTACGGCAAGTATTTCGACGATGCAGGATTCCGGCCGATCGAGCACTGAGAATTGGGACGGCTTTAGGACAGAACGCACTGTCGGACCGCATTGAGGAAACCAAGGCGGGCGCTGCTACGGTGCCACTTCAGATGAGCGATTGGAGGCATTTTTCAATCGCTCATCATGAAAGCATATGAATGATTATCCGAGGTGAGCAGCCATGCGTAATGTCTGCCTACTCCAAGGAGATAATAGCGATGAGTACGGAAAATGCAGTCCCTGAAGTACGCAACCTTAAACAGCTGCTTCAGTATCAGGAGAAGGCAGTCGTCAGCCAGATGCTGATCAAGAACCCCGTTGGCAACGTTACCCTGTTTGCCTTTGACGGCAATGAGGGTCTTAGCGAGCATACCGCACCTTACGATGCCTTGGTAATAGGTGTTGAAGGCCGTGCTGAAGTTCCGGTGGGCGGCGTTAGCCATACACTGGAAGAGGGCGATAGCTTGCTGCTGCCGGCCAATATCCCGCACGCGGTAAATCCCATGGGCGGGTTCAAGATGCTGCTGATCATGATTCGTGGTTAGGGGTTATAGACGACCAGAAGTGTTATGGGCATATCCTTGGAAACGGTTTTCTGCTGCGATTTGTGCTGTATTTGAGCCGGATGGTTGCTAACGACCACTCAAGTAAGAGATCCGCGAAGATTGGGTCGGGAGTTCGCGTTCGCTAGCCAGGAAAGCTGAGCTGCCCCGCAGTGCTGGCCTGAAAGTCCGCTGACCCCACTACACCTGTCGCTCATCTGGCGATGGCTGAACGGCAGTTAAGGCCGAACAACAGCCCCCCATCCGCACAACCACACCAAGCCGCCAAATCCGGCTGCCTGATTAATCCTTCCAGCAATTCCATCGCCTCGACCACCCTGCCCCGCGCCTCCGGTGTCAGCGCTTCGCCGAGGTCGAAGCGTTCGCCGCGTACGCAGAGCACGAAGGATGGCGGTGGTTCCTGGCCTTCCATCTGGCGATAGACCTGGAGCACGGCTTGCGGCGGCAGGGCGTGGGTGGAGTGGCTGGGAATGGCGGAGGGGAAAATCCGCTCGAAAACGTAGGGGGCCGGGGTGTTTTCGCCGGCATCGATGAACAGGGCGAGTTCCCTGCCCGCCAGGTCGAGGGCGTATTCGATGTTGAGCTGGAAGTCTTCGATCAGTTCGACGCCTTCGGCCAGCCCTTCCTTTTCCAGCCAGGCGGCCAGCCGGCCGAGCAGTTCCGGGCCGATGGCGTCGTCGCCGCGGCTGGGGTTGCCGACGGCGAAGACGACGACCGGTGCCTTCATGACCGGCTCAGGCTGTGCACCCGGTTGCCCTCGACGTCGAGCAGTTCGACTTCGAGCGGCATCTTGCCCAGTGCATGCGTGGCGCAGGAAAGGCAGGGGTCGAAGGCGCGGATGGCGACCTCGATGTGGTTGAGCAGCCCTTCGGTCACTTCGCGGCCGTGCAGGTAGCGGCGGGCGACGTGGCGGATGGCTTCGTTCATGGCCTGGTTGTTGTTGGTCGTCGAGACGATCAGGTTGGCCATGGTGATCACATCGTTTTCGTCGACCTGGTAATGGTGGAACAGCGTGCCGCGCGGGGCCTCGATGACGCCGACGCCCTCCATCTGGCGCTCTCCTTCGACCATCAAGTCGTCCGACAGCAGGTCGTCGTCATGCAGCAGTTCCTTGATCACCTCGGCGGCGTGCAACATTTCGATCATCCGCGTCCAGTGGTAGGCAAGCGGCGCATGCATCGGCGTGCCACCGGCGTAATCGACGAATTCCTTGCGCTCGCGCTCGGCGAACGGGGTGGAAATCTGTTTGCAGTTCTGCACCCGCGCCAGCGGGCCGACCTTGTACCAGCCATGCTCCTTGCCGATGGCGCGGATGTACGGGAACTTCATGTAGCTCCACGGCCTTACCTCTTCCTCGATGACCTGGTTGTAGTTCTGGTAGTCGAGATGGTCGAAGATCAGCTTGCCGTTGTCGTCGCGGGCGCGCAGGGTGCCGTGGTAGAAGTCGAGGTCGCCGTTGTGGCCGACCAGCGACATGAAGTTGGAGCGGAAGATGCCGAAGCTGTTGTACAGCCCGGGGTCCTGCGTGTGTACCTTCTGGATCAGGCTTACCGCATCGCGCGACCATTGCACGATGTGGTAGATGTCCTTGAGCAGTTCGTCGCGTTCGGCGACGGTCAGCGACTTGTTCATCCCGCCCGGCACCGCCCCCGTGCCATGCACCCGCTTGCCGGCGGTGACGCGGATCACCTCCTGCCCGAACTTGCGCAGCAGCACGCCCTGTTTGGCGATTTCCGGATGCGCCAGGGCGACGCCGACGATGTTGCGCCGGGTCACGTCGCTGTCGAAACCGAACAGCAGGTCGGGGGAACAGAGATGGAAGAAGTGCAGCGCGTGCGACTGCAGCATCTGGCCGTAGTGCATAAGGCGGCGCAGCTTTTCGGCGGCCGGGGTGAGTTTTTTGGCGCCGACGATGACGTCGAGCGCCTTGGAGGCGGCCAGATGGTGCGACACCGGGCAGATGCCGCACAGGCGTTGGACCATGACCGGCACTTCCCAGTACGGCCGGCCCTGGATGAATTTTTCGAAGCCCCGGAATTCGACGATGTGCAGACGGACCTGATGCACCTTGTTCTGGTCGTCGAGCAGGATGGTGACCTTGCCATGGCCTTCGACACGCGACACGGGATCGATGGCGACGCGGCGCAGGGATATGGGATGTTGGGCGGTTTCGAGTTGGTAGGTCATTGGGCCACCTCAGTCGTAATGCATCAAGCCGTGCCCCAACGCGGGTTCGCGCCCGGCCAGCAAGTCGGTCAGCACTTTCCAGATCGCATCGCCGGAGGGCGGGCAGCCGGGGATGAAGTAATCGACCTGCACCACTTCATGGATCGGGTGCACCTGGTTGAGCGGCAGGGGCAGTTCCGGATCGTTGGGGATCATGCCGTTGGCCAGCCCCGGGCTGGTGTGATAGACCTCTTCGAGGATGGTGGTCAGCGGCAGGTGGTTGCGCTGCGCCGGCAGGCCGCCGTTGATGGCGCAGGCGCCCATGGCGATCAGGATCTTGCAGTTCTGGCGGAACTCGCGCAGGACATGGACGTTCTCCGCATTGCACAGGCCGCCCTCGATGATGCCGATGTCGCAATCCGGGCTGCAGGTCTTGATGTCGGTCAGCGGCGAACGGTCGAACTCGATGTGGTCGAGCAGCGTGAACAGGCGCTCGTCGATGTCGAGGAAGGACATGTGGCAGCCGAAGCAGCCCGCCAGCGAGGTGGTAGCCACCTTGAGCTTTTTCTTGTTGCTCATTTCACTTGCCCTCTGTGACGGTTTCGGCAATCGGCGCCTTGTCGTACTTGCGTTCGCCGATGGGCACGGCAAAGCCCTGGCGCTTCCTGAGGATGACGCCGACCGGGCAGACCTGCGCCGCCTTGTCGGCCAGCGCGAAGTCGGTGTCGCCGAGCTGGCCGGACCTGGCGTTGACGATCAGGTGCGTCTTGATGCCGCGCCCGGACAGCGCGAAGACGTTCTTGCCATCGACATCGCGGCTGGCCCGCACGCACAGCGAGCACAGGATGCAGCGGTTGAAATCGAGCAATACCTCGGGATGCGAGGCATCGACCGGCCGGTTCGGGAAGAAGTGGTCGTAATGCGGGCTCATCATGCCGAGGTGGTAGGCGGTGGCCTGCAGCTGGCAGTTGCCGCTCTTCTCGCACGACGGGCAGAAGTGATTGCCCTCGACGAACAGCATTTGCGTCAGCGCCCGGCGTTCGGCGTTGATCTCCTCGGTATCGCTCTCGACCACCATGCCGGGCATGGCGCGCATGGTGCAGGAGGCCGTGTGGCGGCCATTGACCTTGACCGTGCACAGCTTGCACGAGCCGTGCGGCTTGAACTCCGGGTGGTAGCACAGGTGCGGGATGAACACCCCCGCCTTGCCGGCGGCCTGGATGATGGTCTGCCCGTCCTCGAAGGGGATGGTCTTGCCATCGAGCGTAAAGGTCAGGCTCATGCTTCACCTCCATGGGCATTGGCCAGATGGGCGGCGGCGTCATCGCGTCCGGTCATTTGCCGTGCCGCCGACAGCGCGCGGTCGAGGTCGAAGGCCGGCGTGAAATCCTGCTGGTTCATGCGTTTCTCGTAGGCCGGACGGAACTTGGCAATGGTGTCGAGCACGGGGTTGCAGGCGGTGTGTCCGAGGCCGCAATGGCTCATCGACTGCAGCAGCTGGTTGAGCTTCTCGATTTCGCTGAAATCGTAAGGCGAACCGGCGCCGTAGTGCAGCTTGTCCATCAGGTTCTTGAGCAGCGAGGTGCCGACCCGGCACGGCGTACAGAAGCCGCAGCTTTCGTGCTGGAAGAAATGCACGTAGTTGCGCGCCACTTCGAACATGTCGCGGGTCTTGTCAAAGACCGTGAAGGCGCCGGAAGTCGGGATGTCTTCAAAGCCGATGATGCGGTCGAATTCGGCCTCCGCGAGGCAGATGCCGGATGGCCCACTGACCTGCACCGCCTGGGTATCCCGGGCGCCGCAATCGGCCAGCACCTGGCGGATGCTGACGCCGAACGGATATTCGTAGATGCCCGGCCGTTCGCAATCGCCGGATACCGACAGGATCTTGGTTCCCGTCGAATGCCGGGTGCCGATGCCGGCGTACCAGTCGCCGCCCTTCAGCGCGATCATCGCCGCCGCGGCGAAGGTCTCGACGTTATTGACGATGGTCGGCTGGTCCAGATAGCCGTTGGTGACCGGGAAAGGCGGCCGGTTGCGCGGCGTGCCGCGCTTGCCTTCGAGCGATTCGATCAGCGCCGACTCTTCGCCGCAGATGTAGGCGCCGGCCCCGACATGGATGTCGATGTCGAAATCCGCCCCCGGAATGCCCAGAATGTTCTCGCCCAGCAGCTTTTCGCGGCGGCGCCGAGCCAGCACGGCGTTCAGGTGATCGAGCAGGTAGCGGTATTCGCCGCGCAGATAGACAAAACCTTTGGTCGCCCCCACCGCGTAGGCCGCCACGGTCATGCCTTCGAAAACCAGATCGGCGCATGTCGACAGCAGCACACGATCCTTGAAGGTGCCCGGCTCGCCTTCGTCGGCGTTGCACACGATGATGCGCTGGTAGCCCGCCTTGAGCTGGGCATTGCGGCAGGCCTCCCACTTCATGCCGGTGGTGAAGCCGGCACCGCCGCGACCGCGCAGGCCTGCACGCTTGATTTCGTCGAGCACGGCAATCGGCCCACCCATGCCGCTGGGCAGTCCTTCGCGCCATGAACGCATGTTGGAGGCCATCAGCCCCTCGTCCGGCGCCCGTGCCCGACCGGCCAGCAGCGCCTCACCAGGCTTGAAATCGGCATTGAGCAGGATGTCGGCGCGCCGGATGTTGTCTTCCACCTTGAAAAAGGCCGCCGGCCATTCGGAGAGGGGAAGCTTGTTGCGGATCAGTTCGGCGATTTCGTCGATGCGCTCGGCAGTCAGCGCGGGCATGGCGGTATTGTTGATGAGCAGCGCCGGCCCCTGGTCGCACATGCCGGTGCAGGCCGTCTTGCCGACGCTGACCAGGCCATCCTCCGAAACCTTGCCGCGCTCGACCCACAGGTTGTTGCACAGGCGTTCCATCAAGGCCCGGTTGCCGAGCATGCGGTCGGTGATGTTGTCGGAAAACAGAACCCGGTACCTGCCGCGCGGCTCGGTGTAGAAGAAAGAATAGAAGCCGGCGACGCCTTCTATCTTGGTGCGCGGAACGCCGAGGGTCGATTGCAGCCGGTCAATCGCTTCCGGCGAGATCCAGTCGCAGCTTTCCTGGATTTCCCGGAGGATCTGCACCATGTTGGAGGGGTCGCGCCGATAGCGGGCAACCACCCGATCCACCACGCCGGCAACCGCTTCGGCATGCATTGTATTGAGTGCCACGACGACCTCCCGTCAACAGCCCATGACATGAACAGACTAGCACCCCTAGATGATGGTTTGTTGCTCTAGATCAAATAACAAAGCCCCGATATTCAACAAATCGTAATTTGGCTGTGCAAGAATATTGCTGCACTACAGCATAAAATTTAGCTCGCCAAATCGACGATTTCGGAAAAGATTGATGCGGCGCACTAGTCCCCAAAACGTATGGAAGGATGAAACAGCATGAACACCACGAATCCAGCACTTCCCCTGGCCGGCAAGAAAGGCCTGATCACCGGCATCGCCAACGACAAGTCGATCGCCTACGCGGTTGCCAAGGCCATCGTCGAACTGGGTGGTGAGATCGCCGTCACCTACCAGAACGACAAGACCGCCCGCTACACGCAGCCGCTGGCCGAAGCCCTCGGCGCCAAGCTGTTCGTCAAGCTGGACGTTGCCGAACCGGGTTGCCTCGAAGGGGTCATCGCGCAGTGCGGCGAAACCTTCGGCGAACTCGACTTCGCCTTTCACTCGAGGGCCTTCTGCAACGCCGACGACCTGCATGGTCGCGTCATCGACGCCACCGAGGAAGGCTTCGATGCGGCGATGAACGTGTCCTGCCACAGCTTCCTGCGCATGGCCAAGGCGCTTGAGCCGTTGATGGCGCACGGCGGCTCGCTGATCACCATGTCCTACCTCGGCGCCGAACGCGTCGTCCGCAACTACGGCGTCATGGGCATCATCAAGGCCGCGCTCGAATCCGCCGTCCGTTACATGGCCTACGACCTCGGCCCCAAGGGCATTCGCGTCTTCGCCGTATCGCCCGGCCCGATCATGACCCGTGCCGCTTCCGGCATCGCCAACTTCAACACGCTGCTCGAAAACGACGCCGAGAAGGCACCGCTCGGCCGCACCGTGACCATCGACGAAGTCGGCGCCCTGACCGCCTTCCTGTGCACCGCCGGCTCTTCCGGCATGACGGGTCAGACCATCTACGTTGACGCCGGCGCCCACATCGTCGCCTGATCGCCCCAGGCGCCACGGACCCCGCCAGGCATCGCCCGGGGTCCGGTTTTCCCCGACGGCGCGTCTGCCCGCCGTCGTGCGAAGCAAGCGAGGAGACCATCATGGCTGATATCGAAGGACTGCTCCCCGACCCCGTGCCGGATCACCCGCTGTTGCGCGGCCGCCGCGAAATCGGCCGCGGCGAGAGCACCATCGTGCTCGAAGCCGATACCGTCGACGGCCAGGAACGGGTCTACAAAGTGCTCTCCTCGCCCACCGACTATGCCTATTACACGGCCGAGGACCGGCCCACCGGCCGCCATTTTCCGGTGGTGTATGCCGACCACGGCACCTTCGGGCGTTCCAGCCGCGGCTTTCCCTTCCATATCGTCGAAGTGGAGCGCCTCTACCCGCTGCCCGGCCACGGCGAAGCGGCCGAAGTGGCGACCAAGCTGTCCACCTCCTATTTCGACGCCTGCATGATGTGGCGCAACCTGGCCCAGGACATGGGGCGGATCGCGCTGCATCACCTGAACGTCACGCCCATGGGCTGGAGCGACGCGGTGCATGAATCGCTGAAGGCGCTGGAAGTGTTTTCCAACGAATACGGCGCGCTACCCGACCTGATCAAGGCCGACAACCTGATGATGCGCAAGGACGGTACCCTTGTGTTCTCCGATCCGGTCTTCATGGAGTAACGCAATGACCGTCAGCCGAATTCAATACACCTCGCGCAAGCTGGCCGAGCAATTGCGCGGGTCGCCCTACATGGCGGTGATCTCGATTACCGATCCGACGACGCCGGAGGCGAAACTCGACCCGCTGTTCCGCCACGTGCTCCGCCTGTCCTTTTTCGATGCCATTCCGGCCGACGAATACATGCCGTCCCTGCCCGGCCTGTTCGACCACCGCATGGCGGCGCAGATCTGCACCTTCATCGAGGAGTTGCACGCCGCGCCGTTCGAGATTTCGCTGATGGTGCATTGTGAATACGGGGTCAGCCGCTCGGCTGCCGTCGCCCTGTTCGCCGAAGCGCTGACCGGCGCCCCGCTGGACGCCCGGGAATTCACCTACGAGGCCAACCAATGGGTCATCGACCTGCTGGAGACGCATCGCAAGGGGCTTTCGGTCAACGTCCCGCTGCCCCTGCTCAGCCGCGAGCGCCGTCGTGTGCAGCGCGACTGACCGGCCGCGCCGGGAACCGGAATGCGTGGAGCCTCGTATTGCCCGCCTCTGCCGCCCCCACTTGAAGATCGCTTGAAGCACTGGAGCAAGCCCGCATGAACCAACAAACCGAACCCCGTTACCTGGCCAACAAGACTTTCGATGAAATCCGCATCGGTGACTCGGCTTCGCTGACACGCACGCTGATGCCGGAGGACGTGAAGCTCTTCGCCATCCTGACCGGCGACGTGAATCCCTCCATCGTCGATCCGAAGTATTCCGAAAGCGGCATGTTCCGCGAAGTGATCGCCCACGGCATGTGGAGCGGCTCGCTGATCTCCACCGTGCTCGGCACCCAGTTCCCCGGCCCGGGCACCATCCTGGTCGACCAGAGCCTGCATTTCGCCCGGCCGGTCACCATCGGCGACAGCATCACCATCACCGTCACGGCCAAGCAGAAGTTCGAGCACAACAAGCACGTCATCTTCGATTGCGTATGCACCAACCAGGAAGGCCTGCAGGTGGTGCGCGGCTCTGCTGAAATCCTCGCCCCGCTGGAAAAGGTATCGCGCCTGGAAGAGGTGCGCATGCCGCAGATCCGCATCGACGACAAGCGCGAGCGCTACGCCCACCTGCTGGACCGCGTGAAGGGCCTGGAGCCGATTCCCACCGCCGTCGCCCATCCCTGCGACGAGGAGTCGCTGAAAGGGCCGGTCATGGCTTTCCAGGCTGGCATCATCGAACCCATCCTGGTCGGCCCGGAAAACAAGATACGCGCCGTTGCCGAGGAGTTCGGCATCGATCTGCACGGCATCCGCCTCATCCATGCCGCGCACAGCCATGACTCGGCTGCCAACGCCGTCTCCTTGGTGCGTACCGGCGATGCCGAGGCGCTGATGAAGGGCAGCCTGCACACCGACGAGCTGATGGGGGAGGTGGTCGCCCGCGCCAACGGCCTGCGCACCAGCCGTCGCATCAGCCACGTCTTCCTGATGGACGTGCCGACCTACCACCGGCCGCTGCTGATCACCGACGCCGCCATCAACATCGCCCCGACGCTGGAAGAGAAGGCCGACATCATCCGCAACGCCATCGACCTCGCCCACGTCATCGGAATTCCGGAACCCAAGGTCGCCATCCTGTCGGCGGTCGAGACGATCAACCCGAAGATCCAGTCCACGCTCGATGCGGCCGCCCTGTGCAAGATGGCCGACCGGGGGCAGATCAACGGCGGCATCCTCGACGGCCCGCTCGCCTTCGACAACGCCATTTCCATCGTTGCCGCCAAGACCAAGGGCATCAAGTCCGCCGTCGCCGGTCATGCCGAAATCCTCGTCGTGCCCGATCTCGAATCCGGCAACATGGTCGCCAAGCAGCTGGAATATCTGGCCAACGCCCTGACGGCCGGCATCGTGCTCGGCACCAAGGTGCCCATCGTGCTGACCAGCCGCGCCGACAGCGCCGAAACCCGAACCGCATCGTGCGTCATTGCCGCATTGATCGCCCACGCCAACCGCAAGAACGGAACCACCTGACATGAAACAAGGAATCCTGACGATCAATGCCGGATCGTCCTCCATCAAGTTTGCCCTCTTCCCGCTCGATCATCCGATCTCCCCGGATGCCGAAGTCTCCGGCCAGATCGACGGCATCGGCGCCGAAACGACCCGGATGACCGCCAAGAACAGGGCTGGCGAACGCATCGCCGACCAGGTGCTCGAAGGCGGCAAGGTCAATCATGCCCAGGCCTTCGACGCCCTGCTCAAGTGGTTCACCGCCAGCCACGCCAACTGGCAGATCGTCGCCGTCGGCCATCGCGTCGTGCACGGCGGCGAGCGCTATTCGCAGCCGACGGTCATCGACGACACCGTGCTCGGCCATCTGCAGAGCTTCATCCCGCTCGCCCCGCTACATGAGCCGCACAACGTCGCCGGCATCATCGCGCTGCAGGCCCTGCTGCCCAGCGTGCCGCAGATCGCCTGCTTCGATACTGCCTTCCACCGCAGCCAGCCGGAAGTCGCCCAGACCTTCGGCCTGCCGCGCAGCATCACCGCCGAAGGCATCAAGCGCTACGGCTTCCACGGTCTCTCCTACGAATTCATCGCCCGCGCCCTGCCGCAGCACTCCGGCCGCGCCAGTGGCCGCGTCGTCGTCGCCCACCTCGGCAACGGCGCCAGCATGGCGGCCATGGTCGACCGCAAGTGCGTCGCCACCACGCTCGGTTTCTCGACCATCGACGGCCTGGTCATGGGCACCCGCTGCGGCAACCTCGATCCGGGCGTCGTGCTGCACCTGATGGAAACCAAGAATCTGTCGGTCAAGGACATGACCAAGATGCTGTACAAGGAATCCGGCCTGCTCGGCGTTTCCGGTCTCAGCCAGGACATGCGCACCCTGCTCGCCAGCGACAAGCCGGAAGCCGAGGAAGCGGTGAACCTGTTCTGCTACCGCATCGCCCGCGAACTCGGTTCGCTGGTCGCTGCCGCTGGCGGCCTCGACGCCCTGGTGTTCACCGGCGGTATCGGCGAGCATGCGGCCGAAGTGCGCCGCCGCGTCTGCCTGCAGTCCGAATGGCTGGGCATCCGCCTCAACCCGGAAGCCAACGCCCGCCATGAACTGCGCATCTCGGCCGGCAACAGCAGCGTCGATGTGCTGGTCATCCCGACCAATGAAGAATGGATGATGGCGCACCACGCGCAAACCCTGCTCGGACTCTGAGCGCCGCTGCCCCGGCCGCCCCTGCGGCCGGGATGGCAGCACCGATATCCTCAATCGGGGCGGTTGAGATTATCAATTTCCCCGCCTTTCTCGCGCTCGCTACCCTGCTCCTTCCAACAACAAAGGAGCAATCAACATGGAGCGCGATCTCTTTCCCCCCGGCATCGGCTCGGCCGCGCAGGCTTGTGCGCCGTACTGCTGGCGCTGACCCCGGCGCTGCACGCCGAACCGGCGCCCACCAAGGCCACGATGAGCAACAAGGACTGGTGGCCGAACCGCCTAGACCTGTCCGTGCTGCGCCAGCACAATCCGGCATCGAATCCGCTCGGCGCAGGCTTCGACTATGCCAAGGCCTTCAAGACGCTGGATCTCGAGGCGGTCAAGAAGGACATCAGGGCCACGCTGACCACGTCGCAGGACTGGTGGCCGGCCGACTACGGCAACTACGGCCCGTTCTTCATCCGCATGGCCTGGCACAGCGCCGGCACTTACCGCACCATGGACGGCCGCGGCGGCTCCGACGGCGGCCAGCAGCGCTTCGAGCCGCTCAACAGCTGGCCCGACAACGTCAGCCTCGACAAGGCGCGCCGCCTGCTGTGGCCGGTCAAGCAGAAATACGGCGCCAAGATTTCGTGGGGTGACCTGATGGTGCTGGCCGGGACTGTCGCCATGGAGCAAATGGGCATGAAGACCTTCGGCTTTGCCGGCGGTCGCGCCGATGACTGGGAGCCCGATCTCGTCTATTGGGGTCCTGAAAAGACGTGGCTTGGCGATACCCGCCACCAGGCCGGCCGCAAGCTGGAAAACCCGCTCGCCGCCGTGCAGATGGGCCTTATCTATGTGAATCCCGAGGGGCCGAACGGCAACCCCGATCCGGTCGCCGCCGCCAAGGATATCCGCGAAACTTTCGGCCGCATGGCAATGAACGATGAGGAAACCGTGGCCCTGATCGCCGGCGGCCACACCTTCGGCAAGGCGCACGGCGCGCGCAACCCGGAAAAATGCCTCGCCGAGGACCCGGCCGGTGCACCGCTCGAGGAACAGGGCCTGGGCTGGAAGAACAAGTGTGGCAAGGGCAAGGCCGAGGACGCCATCACCAGCGGCCTGGAAGGCGCCTGGACCGCCAGCCCGGCGGCCTTCACGACGCAGTACCTGTCGAATCTGTTCGCCTGGAACTGGGTGCAGACCAAGAGCCCGGCCGGCGCGATTCAATGGATTCCGTCCGACCCGTCGGCGGCGACCATGGTCCCCGACGCCCACATCAAGGACAAGCGCCACGCGCCGATCATGTTTACCACCGACCTGTCGCTGCGTTTCGATCCGGCCTACGAGAAAATCGCCCGCCGCTTCATGGAGAACCCGAAGGACTTCGAACTTGCCTTCGCCAAAGCCTGGTTCAAGCTGACCCACCGTGACCTCGGCCCGCGCGCCCGCTATCTCGGAGCCGACGCGCCGAAGGAAGCCCTGATCTGGCAAGACCCGATCCCGCCGCTCGATCACAAGCTGATCGACGGCAAGGACGCCGAAGCGCTGAAATCCCGGATTCTCGCTTCCGGTCTCAGCAATGCCGCGCTCGTCCGCACCGCCTGGGCTTCGGCCGCCACCTTCCGCGGCACCGACATGCGCGGCGGTGCCAACGGCGCGCGCATCCGCCTCGCGCCGCAGAAAGACTGGGCCGTCAACGACCCGGGCGAACTGGCGAAAGTACTGGCCAAGCTGGAAAGCATCCAGCGCGACTTCAACGCCGGCCTCAAGGGCGGCAAGAAAGTATCGCTCGCCGATACCATCGTGCTCGCCGGTTCCGCCGCCGTCGAAGCCGCCGCCAAAAAAGCCGGCTACAACGTCCAGGTGCCGTTCACGCCGGGTCGCATGGATACGACGCAAGAGAAGACGGACGTCAATTCCTTCGCCGTGCTCGAACCCAAGGCCGACGGTTTCCGCAATTACTACGGCAAGGACGCCCGCCTGTCGCCGGCCGAGAGCCTGATCGACCGGGCCAGCCTGTTGTCACTGACCGTGCCGGAAATGACCGTCCTCGTCGGCGGCCTGCGCACCCTCGACGCCAACGCCGGCGGTACCCGGCACGGCGTGTTCACCAGCCGTCCCGGCGTGCTGACGAACGACTTTTTCATCAATCTGCTCGACATGTCGACCGTCTGGTCCAAGTCGGCCGATTCGGGGTTGTACGAGGGCCGCGACCGCAAGAGCGGCCAGGCCAAATGGACGGCGACGCCGGTCGACCTGCTCTTCGGCTCCAACTCGGAATTGCGCGCCGTCGCCGAGCACTACGCCGGCAGCGACGCCCATGAAAAGTTCGTCAAGGACTTCGTCAAGGCGTGGGCCAAGGTGATGGACCTCGATCGTTTCGAGCGCAAGCTATGAGACACCGGGCCTGACAGCTCCCCCCGGCCAGGCCGGGGGCTCCTGCTGCCCGGCCGGCACGTTAACCTCGATAACGCCAATTGAGATTATCAATTTCACGGGGGCGGCAAAGCTTGCTAGCCTCGGGTCCCGATACTCCCGTTTTCAGAAGGAAGTTGCTTGACCCTGCGTGAACTGCGCTACCTGGTCGCTTTGGCCGATCTTCGCCATTTCGGTCAGGCTGCCGATGCTTGCCATGTCACCCAGTCGACTCTCTCGATCCAGCTGCGCAAGCTGGAAGGTTACCTTGGCCAGACGCTGGTGGACCGGCAAGGCAGCCGGCCGACCCTGACCCCGATCGGCGAGCAGATCGTCGAACGGGCACGGCGCCTGCTCGCCGAGGCCGACGGCATTCTCGCCCTGACCCGCCTGCGCGGCGGCCCGCTGGAAGGAGCCGTGACGCTCGGCATCATCCCGACGCTGGCCCCCTATTACTTGCCGGATCTGCTGCAGACGGTCGGTACGGCCTTCCCCAAGCTGCGACTGATGGTGCAGGAAGGCCTCACCGCCGACCTCTGCACCAGACTTGCCGAGGGTTCTCTCGACGCTGCGCTGTTGGCGCTGCCCACACCGCTGGCGAACTTCGTCCGTTCGCCGGACTGCGCGAACTGCGAAGCGAGCGTGCAATCCCTGCCCGAATCGCTGTCGCCGGACATCTACGAAGGGCGTGTCTTGTTCGATGAACCGTTCAGCGTCGCCCTGCCGCCCGGGCATCCGCTCGCCGGACAAGGCAACGTGGCAGCCGGGGAACTGGACGACCTCGAGTTGCTGCTGCTCACCGACGGCCATTGCCTGAGCGGCCAGGCTCTCGAAATCTGCCGGCGGCGCGAACAACAGGCCGACGATACGGTCGATTGCCGCGCTACCAGCCTGGAAACCCTGCTCCATCTGGTCGCCGCCGGTCGAGGCTGGACGCTGCTGCCGGCGCTGGCAACCCGCCACGTCAATCCGGTGCTGGTTGCCGTCCGGCCGTTACGCAGCGGCGAATACCGGCGCATCGGGCTGGTCTGGCGGCGCACGCACCCACGCAGTAGCGAGCTCGAACTGCTGGCCGACACCCTGGGCAGCGCACCGCCTAGCGAGACGACGCCCAGATCGCCGTGACGGTATATCGCTCCCCTCCGGAAAAGATTTTTTCACCCCGCCCCGCTCTCATGGATGTGAGCCGGGGCGTTGTTTTTTCGGGCTTTTCCGGCACATGACGACATCACGCGAGCATCATCCACAAACACCATATCTAGTCAAGATATTGTATCGACCCACTAGATATAGTAGATTCGCCCCATTCGAACACTAGAACCGAAACTGTCGAGAGGAGCCATCCATGAGTAAGGTTGCAGAACAGCTTTCACTGACCGATATTCCCGCGCCGCCTGAGTTCGCCCCCCTGCCGGAACAGGAAATCTCCGGCGAGGTGCTGATCGAAAAATACGCCAAGGGCAAGGAAACCAACGTTCACGACGTGCGCAAGCGCGTTGCCTGGGCGCTGGCCCAGATCGAGCAGGAAGCTGATCGCGCACACTGGGAAGCCCGCTTCCTGTGGGCCCAGGAAAACGGCTTCATCCCGGCCGGCCGTATCAATTCCGCCGCCGGCACCGATCTGCAGGCCACGCTGATCAACTGCTTCGTTCAGCCGGTCGGCGACTCCATCGTCGAGAATACCGACGGCCGTCCCGGCATCTACACCGCGCTCGCCCAGGCCGCCGAAACCATGCGTCGCGGCGGCGGTGTCGGCTACGACTTCTCGTCCATCCGTCCGCAGGGCGCCCGCGTCAAGGGCACCCAGTCGCGTGCCTCCGGCCCGGTCTCGTACATGCGCGTCTTCGACCGCTCCTGCGAAACCGTCGAATCCGCCGGTGCCCGCCGCGGCGCCCAGATGGGCGTGCTGCGCTGCGACCATCCGGACATCGAGGACTTCATCCACGCCAAGGACCACGGCGACCTGACCAATTTCAACATTTCCATCGGCGTCACCGACGGTTTCATGGAAGCGGTCGATGCCGACACCGATGTTGAATTGGTACACCGCGCCGAGCCGAATGCCGACATGCGCTCTGCCGGCGCCTACCAGCGCGAAGACGGCATGTGGGTCTATCGCAAGGTGCGCGCCCGCGACCTGTGGGACCAGGTCATGAAGTCCACCTACGACCACGCCGAGCCGGGCATCCTGTTCCTCGACCGCATGAACAAGGACAACAACCTCAATTACTGCGAAGTGATCGAGGCGACCAACCCCTGCGCCGAACAGCCGCTGCCGCCTTACGGCTGCTGCTGCCTGGGCTCGATCAACCTGACGCTGTACGTCAAGAATCCGTTCTCCGAGCAGGCCGAATTCGATTTCGACGGTTTCGCCGAAGTCGTCCGCATCTCCACCCGCATGCTCGACAACGTGCTCGACGCCACGCACTGGCCGCTCGAACGCCAGCAGCAGGAAGCCGCCAACAAGCGCCGCGTCGGCCTCGGCTTCACCGGCCTGGGCGATACGCTGGCCATGCTGCGCCTGCGCTACGACAAGACCGAAGCCCGTGCCATGGCCTCGCGCATCAGCGAATTCATGCGCGACACCGCCTACCTGACCTCGGTCGAACTGGCCAAGGAACGCGGCGCCTTCCCGCTGTTCAACGCCGAGCTCTACCTGTCCGGCGGCAACTTTGCCTCCCGCCTGCCGAACGAGGTCAAGGCCGAGATCCGCAAGCATGGCCTGCGCAACTCGCACCTGCTGTCCATCGCGCCGACCGGCACCATTTCGCTGGCTTTCGCCGACAATGCCTCGAACGGCATCGAACCGCCGTTCTCCTGGACCTACAACCGCAAGAAGCGCATGCAGGACGGCACGATCAAGGAATACTCGGTCGAGGACTACGCCTGGCGCCTGTACAAGCACCGTGGCGGTGATGTCGCCAACCTGCCGGACTACTTCGTCACGGCGCTGGAAATCTCCGCCAAGGCCCACAGCGACATGGTCGCTGCGGTTGCCCCGTTCATTGACACCTCGATCTCGAAGACCGTCAATGTGCCGGCCGACTACCCGTACGAGGACTTCCAGGATCTCTACATGCAGGCCTGGAAAGCCGGCCTGAAGGGCCTGGCCACCTACCGTCCGAACAGCGTGCTCGGCTCGGTGCTGTCCGTCACGCCGGAACCGACCGCCGAAGCGGCCGCTGCCGCCGATGCCAAGGCGCCGCAGGATTTCGTTTCCGACGCCAACCGTCGCCTGTCGATCAAGAACCTGCCGGCCCCGGTGCTCTCCAGCCTGCGCTGGCCGGGCCGCCCGAACCTGCCGGAAGGCAACCTGTGCTGGACCTACATGGTCGATTCGCCGATCGGCAAGTTCGCCCTGTTCGTCGGCCACGTCGAGCAGGAAGGCCGCGCCTGGCCGTTCGAAGTGTGGGCCAACGGCCCGGCCGAACCGCGCGGCCTGGGCGCCGTTGCCAAGACGCTGTCGATGGACATGCGCGCCAACGACCACGGCTGGCTGCAACTGAAGCTCGAAGCCCTGGCCAAGATGCCGGGCGACGCCTTCGACATGGCCATGCCGCCGCATGGCGAACGCAAGCGCATGCCATCCGTCGTCGCCGCCATGGCCCAGGTCATCCTGTGGCGCGGCGAACAGCTCGGCGCCTTCGGCCATGACGGCCCGACGCCGGTCAAGGACGCCCTGTTCAGCACCAAGGAGCCGAAGACCGGCACCGACGGTACGCTGTCCTGGACTGTCGACGTCAGCAACTCCTCCACCGGCGAAGACTTCGTCCTCGGCCTCAAGGAAATCACCCTGCCCGACGGCACTTCGCGTCCTTACTCGATGTGGCTGTCCGGTAACTACCCGCGTGCCCTCGACGGCCTGTGCAAGCTGCTGTCGCTCGACATGCGCGTGCTCGACCCGGCATGGATCGGCATGAAACTGCGCAAACTGCTCGACTATTCCGAGCCGTTCGGCGACTTCATGGCCTTCGTCCCGGGTTCGCGCAAGCAGCAGACCTACCCGTCGACCGTCGCCTACATCGCCCAGCTGATCATCCACCGCTACGCCATGCTCGGCATCCTCGACGAAGCCGGCTTCCCGCTGCAGCAGATGGGCATTCTGGAAGCGCCGGAAGACACCACCAGCAACAAGGTGCTGCCGACCCAGGGCAAGCTGTGCGGCGAGTGCGGCAACCACACCATGATCCGCAAGGACGGCTGCGACTTCTGCACCGCGTGCGGCGCTGTGGGCACCTGCGGCTAAGCAAGACGCAAAGTCCCAAGCAAAACGCCCCGGAAATCCGGGGCGTTTTTGTTTCTGCACGACGAGGAGAATGGTTCGCAGAATAGCGCGTCAAGGCACCTGTCAGGTTTTCTCCAGCCAGAACAACGAGGTAATGGTTTTCGCGTCGGTGATGCGTCCATCCCAAACAGCCTGCCTGGCTTCGCCAGGCGACAACTCGACGACATCCAGAAACTCGTTGTGATCGAGCTGCCGTTCACCTTCCAGACGCAGACCGCGGGCAGAAAAGATTTCAATACGCTCGTCGGAGTAGCCGATGCACGGATGCATCACGCCAAGGTATTCCCACTCGCTGGCAGCATAGCCGGTCTCCTCCAGTAGCTCGCGCTTCGCCGTTTCGATGGTGGCCTCGCCGTGATCGATTTTTCCGGCTGGCAACTCCAGGAATACCCGGCGCAGCGGATAGCGGAATTGCCGTTCGAACAGCAAATTGCCATTCGGCAGGAAAGCCAGAATGACGACCGCCCCGGGGTGCACAATGTATTCTCGTATCGATTCCTGGCCATTGGGCAGGCGTACGCGGTCCTTCCTCACTTTCAGCAAGGCGCCTTCGAAGATGGATTCGCTGGATATTTCGGATTCGATCAGATGTGTTTCGTGCGACATGTTCAACTCCACAAAGCAAAACGCCCCGACAAGCGGGGCGTTTTCAATTAGCGGGCCGTTCGCTTAGAGCGAGCGCAGCAGGGCATAGGCGCACAGCGACATGATCACCTGCGGGAAGATACCCAGCAAGGCAACGGCCAGGCCGTTGGCGGAGATCAGGATGCGCATGTCCATACCGGCGGTGAGCGGCGTTTCGTCAACCGGTGCATCGAAATACATCAGCTTGACGACACGCAGGTAGTAGAAGGCACCGATCAGCGAGAACAGCACGGCGACGATGGCCAGCCACATGTAATCGGCAGCCACGACAGCCTGCAGGACCGAGAACTTGGCAAAGAAGCCGATGAAGAACGGCACGCCCGCCATCGAGAACATCAGCATCAGCATGATGCCGGCGAACCACGGGCTACGCTTGTTCAGGCCCTTCAGGTCTTCCAGTTCATCGGCCTCGAAACCGGCACGGGACATCAGCAGGATCATGCCGAAGGTACCGGCCGACATCAGCACGTAGGCGATGACGTAGAACATGGCCGAGCTGTAGGCATTCAGGGCATAACGGGCGTCACCGCCGACCACGCCGGTAACGATGCCGAGCAGCATGAAGCCCATGTGGGAAATCGCCGAATAGGCCAGCATGCGCTTCAGGTTGGTCTGGGCGATCGCGGCCAGGTTACCGATGGCCATCGACAGCACGGCAAGAATGACCAGCATGGCTTGCCAATCCTGCGCCATCGTGATCAGGCCATTGACGAGCAAACGCATGACGATGGCGAACGCAGCCAGCTTCGGTGCGGAACCGATGAACAGCGTCACCGAAGTCGGCGCGCCGTGATAGACGTCCGGAATCCACATGTGGAAAGGCACGACGCCAAGCTTGAAGGCCAGACCGGCAACCAGGAAAACCAGGCCGAAGACCATCACGGTCTTGTTGACGCCACCGCCGTACAGACGCTCGGCGAGACCGGTAATTTCGAGCGTGCCGGTCGCACCGTAGATCATGGACATACCGTAGAGCAGCAGGCCGGAAGCCAGTGCGCCGAGGACAAAGTACTTCATCGCGGCTTCGGTCGACACCACGGAATCGCGGTTCATGGCCACCATCGCGTACAGCGACAGCGACAGCAATTCCAGACCGATGTAGATGGTCAGGAAATGGTTGGCAGAGATCATGACCATCATGCCGAGCGTGGCGAACAGGGCCAGCACGTAATACTCGCCCTTGTTCATGGACTCGCGGTCGATGATATAGGCACGCGAGTAGAACATCACGATGACTACGGTCATGTACAGGAACAGCTTCAGCAGGTCGGACATCAGGTCGTCGACGAACATGTTGCTGAAGGTGTAGGTGATCTCGCCAGTACTCGTCGCAAACTGGATAGCCGCGCAGCCGATCAGGGTCAGCTGGGTCAGTGCGAAGGTAACGGTGCGTCGGCTATCCTTGACCAGCAAATCGATCATCAGGATGGCCAGCGCCATCACGACCAGGAAAATTTCCGGAGCGGCGGGCAGTAGATTGGGGACAACGAAATTGTCGAACATGTCGGCTACCGTTTATTGAATCTTGCTGATGGCAACGTGATGCAGCAGGTCGTTGACCGAGGCATGCATGACTTCGGTGAAAGGCTGCGGATAGATACCCATCCACAGCGTGGCGATGGCCAGCACCGCCAGGATGGCGAACTCCCGCTTGTTGATGTCGCTCAGTTCCTCGACGTGATGGTTGGCGACATCGCCAAAAATCACGCGCTTGTACATCCACAGCGAGTAGGCGGCACCGATGACCATCGAAGAGGCAGCGGCGAAAGCCACCCAGAAGTTGAACTTGACAGCACCGAGAATAACCATGAATTCGCCGACGAAGCCCGACGTGGCCGGCAACCCGGCATTGGCCATCGTAAACAGCATGAACAGGGCCGCGAACTTGGGCATCTTGTTAACCACACCGCCGTAGTCGGCAATCTGGCGGCTATGCACACGGTCGTACATGACACCGATACAGAAGAACATGGCGCCCGACACGAAACCGTGGGAAACCATCTGGACCAGCGCCCCCTCGATACCCATGGCGCTGAACATGAAGAAGCCCAGCGTCACGAAACCCATGTGGGCGATGGACGAATAGGCGACCAGCTTCTTCATGTCTTCCTGAACCAGGGCGACGAAACCGATATAGACGACGGCGATCAGCGACAAGGCAATGACCAGACTCGACAATTCGTGCGAGGCATCCGGTGCGATCGGCAGCGAGAAACGCAGGAAACCGTAGGCACCAAGCTTCAGCGCGATGGCCGCCAGAACGATAGAACCGCCGGTCGGCGCCTC
>CALJZP010000181.1 GCA_937983545.1 uncultured Azonexus sp. | reverse complement strand
TTCCAGAAAAGGCAAGCTCATGTGGAGTTTTAAATTTCGCTTGACCTTTCAGCCAAGTATTTTCTTACTCAGCATGCTTAGCGTTCATCCACGTCGCATTCCTCTTGTCGGCAGTTGCTTCGCAGACTAGGGCCACTCCAGAAATCGTGGCCTTCTCGCCAACTTTATAGAACTTCCCATCATCCCCGTTGTAGCACTGGGGGGCTTGAGTTGCCTGATCCTGTGACGTCGAAGGTGTTTTGTCGGCAGCAACTGCATTAATGGAAATTGCGGCCAGAAGAATAAACAGAATGCGCATAGCTACTCCTTGATTGAACCTCCCTGAAATTGAGCCGGGGTCGCTCACAACAGCGTTGCTGCGTGTCACAAAACTGTCGTTGAGTTATTTATACAGTTAAATTATTATAGAAATATGACTATCAAAGAAGCCGTTGCCGCGCTGGGTGCGCTGGCGCAAGAAACCCGATTGCAGATATTCCGGTTGCTCGTTCAGGCGGGAGCCGAGGGGCTTTCCGTCGGTGCTATTGCTGAACGCCTTGGCACCGAGGCGAACGGTCGCCTTTCTTTTCATTTGAAAGAATTGGCGATTGCCGGCTTGGTTACTGCCAACCAGTCAGGTCGCTTTGTCTACTACTCGGCCAACTATTCGGCAATGAATGACCTGCTGGCCTACCTGACAGAACATTGCTGTAGTGGCACTTCCTGCGGGATCGAAGTTGTTCCCTGCGATCCTGAAAAGACTTCCTAAATAACCCAGATACCGACAAACACCATGCCCAAATCTATCTACAACGTTCTAGTCCTCTGTACCGGGAATTCAGCTCGTTCCATTCTTGGTGAAGCCTTGTTCAACCACCTTGGTCAAGGTCGGATTCGTGCTTACTCGGCGGGTAGCCAGCCGTCGGGAAAAGTGAATCCGGTTGCCTTGGAAACCCTCGGTAAGCATGGCGTTACCCAACCGGAAGCGCGCAGCAAATCGTGGGACGAATTTGCCGCTCCGGGGGCTCCCGAGATTGACTACATCTTTACGGTCTGTGCGAGTGCCGCCGGCGAGACCTGCCCTGTCTGGATTGGTCATCCGACTACCGCACACTGGGGGATTCCCGATCCCGCTCATGTCGAACCGATGTCTGCGCGTGTTGAGGCTTTTGAAGTTGCCTATGCTCAGTTGGAGCGTCGGATCAAGGCCTTCCTTGCTTTGCCGCTTGAGACAATGTCCGCTGCAGATATCAAGGCAGCTGCCAAGCGGATTCACGAGGAAGCGGCTGCTCAGGAATAAGGGCATGCTTCGTAGATTCCATTTTCGTGAGGCGCGAAACTGGTGACCAGTGAGCCTATCGCCGTGAGCGTATTGTTCGTGGATTGGTGCAATTCATGCCGCTCCATCATGGCGGAGGCGATCTTCAATCATTTGGCACCGGATGGTTGGCTAGCCTCCAGTGCTGGATATCAGCCAGCGAAAGACGTTCATCTGCGGGTGGTTTCATTGCTGAGCCGATATGCAATTCCAACGCATCTGCTAAAACCCAAATCGATTGAGCACGTGTTTATCAAGCCGCAAAAGATCATCACGTTTTGCGAAGACTCAACACTGCTCAATACTCTCCGAGCTATCAATAAGCAGGATGCAGTGCGCTGGCCAGTTTCCGATCCGGAAGAGGCAACAGGCTCACATGACGATCTGGATCTGGCCTTTTTGAAATCCTTCCGACAGTTGGAGTTTGCGATCGGAGAGTTGATCGACAATTTGAGGTCAGAGTCTCAAGCAGCTAGGTGACACAGGATTTTTTGTGGCCGATGCTATCAATGGCGCCGGTAGATCAGATATATCTTTTCAAGGAGTAACTTCATGTCAGTGATTCAAATTTTTGACCCTGCCTTGTGCTGCAGCACCGGCGTCTGTGGCGTTGATGTCGACCAACAATTGGTCAGCTTTTCTGCCGACGTTGATTGGGCCAAGCAGCAAGGGGCTCAAATTGAACGTTTCAATCTTGCCCAGCAACCCATGGCCTTCGCCGAGAGCGCTGTCGTCAAAGGTTTTCTTGAACGTTCGGGCCAAGAGGCATTGCCGCTGATTCTGGTCGATGGCGAGTTCGCCCTGGCGGGTCGCTACCCGAACCGTACTGAATTGGCGCGCTGGGCAAAAATCGATGTTGCTGCGGTCGACGAGGAAAAGCCGGCAAAAAGCTGTTGCAGTGGTTCCAAGTGCTGCTAACCATTTAAGGCTCGCCATGAAATTCCTCGAACAGCCGCCGCGCTACCTGTTTTTTACGGGCAAAGGTGGTGTGGGTAAAACCTCGATTGCCTGCGCTACCGCAATTCAACTGGCCGCAGCAGAACGCCGCGTTTTGCTGGTCAGCACCGATCCCGCCTCGAATGTCGGGCAGGTATTTGGTGTGGAAATCGGTAATCGCATTGTCGGGATTGATGCTGTTCCGGGATTGTTTGCGCTGGAAATCGATCCGCAAGCAGCCGCCCAGGCTTACCGAGATCGGATCGTTGGTCCGGTGCGTGGCGTGTTGCCTGACGCCGTGGTTAAAGGGATCGAAGAACAGTTGTCCGGTGCGTGCACTACGGAAATTGCCGCCTTCGACGAGTTCACCGCGCTACTGACTGATTCTGCCTTGGTTTCCGGCTACGACCACATCATCTTCGATACCGCACCGACCGGGCATACCATCCGCCTGCTGCAACTGCCCGGGGCATGGACGGGCTTTCTCGATGAGGGCAAAGGCGACGCGTCCTGCCTGGGGCCTCTGGCCGGGCTGGAAAAGCAGCGCACCCAGTACAAATCCGCGGTTGAAGCCTTGGCCGATCCCGTGCGGACGCGATTGATACTGGTTGCTCGGGCTCAGGCGGCGACGTTGCGCGAGGTCGCAAGGACACACGAGGAGTTGTCCGACATTGGCCTAAAGCAACAATATCTGGTGATCAATGGTGTTTTGCCCGAGGGGGCCGTTGGCAATGATCTTCTGGCAAAGGCCATCTTCAAACGTGAGCAAGCTGCCTTGCTCGACATTCCGGAAGCCTTGAAGGCCCTGTCCGTCGATCAGGTCGGCTTGAAGCCGTTCAATCTGGTTGGACTGGATGCGCTGCGCCAGCTATTCATCACCAAAACGGTCGCAGGCATCTCCGATGCGCCCGCAGCGACCGAGCTTCCCCATGTACCGAGCCTGTCGGTACTGGTTGATGGTATTGCGGCCGATGGTCATGGGCTGGTGATGCTGATGGGCAAGGGCGGAGTCGGCAAGACAACGCTGGCAGCCGCCGTCGCCGTCGAATTGGCCAGTCGTGGCTTGCCGGTTCATCTGACCACGTCAGATCCAGCCGCGCATTTGTCGGAAACCCTGGCAGGCAGTCTTGAACATCTGACGGTCAGTCGCATCGATCCGCATGCCGAGACAGAGCGTTATCGCCAGCATGTTCTGGAAAGCAAAGGAGCAACGCTGGATGCTCAAGGACGGGCACTTCTGGAAGAAGACCTGCGTTCGCCCTGCACCGAAGAAATTGCTGTATTCCAGGCTTTCTCGCGGGTTATCCGAGAGGCTGGCAAGAAATTTGTCGTCATGGACACGGCACCGACCGGCCATACCTTGCTGCTGCTTGATGCCACTGGCGCTTATCACCGCGAGATCGCCCGCCAGATGAGTGGCAAGGACATGCACTACACGACGCCGATGATGCAGTTGCAGGATGCCAAGCAGACCAAGGTACTGATCGCGACGCTGGCTGAAACCACGCCGGTCCTCGAAGCAGCCAACCTGCAGTCCGACTTGCGCCGGGCCGGTATCGAGCCCTGGGCCTGGATCATCAACAACAGCGTGGCGGCAGTCCAATCGTCGTCTCCGCTGCTGCGTCAACGGGCCGTCAATGAATTGGCCCAGATCGATCTGGTCGCCCATACCCATGCCGTACGTTACGCAGTCGTTCCGCTGATTCAGGATGAGCCGGTTGGGGTTGAGCGTTTGCGCGCCCTGGCCAATTGCCATCCCGTTGCAGCCTGATAGGGATCAATCATGAGTGAAGTTACAAAAAAACTATCCTTCCTCGACCGTTACCTGACGGTCTGGATTTTTGCCGCCATGGCGTTGGGTATCGGTCTTGGCTATTTTGTGCCGGGTACAGAGGCATTCATCAACCGGTTCCAGGTTGGGACGACCAACATTCCCATCGCCCTCGGGCTGATCCTGATGATGTACCCGCCCTTTGCCAAAGTGCGCTACGAGGAATTGCCCGACGTATTCAAGGACAAGAAGGTGCTTGGCCTATCGCTGGTGCAGAACTGGATACTCGGACCAATCCTGATGTTTGCGCTAGCCATCATTTTCCTGCCGGACAAGCCCGAATACATGGTTGGCCTTATCCTCATCGGACTCGCCCGCTGTATCGCCATGGTCATTGTCTGGAACGAAATCGCTAAGGGCTCGACGGAATACGCTGCAGGCTTGGTCGCGTTTAACTCGATCTTCCAGGTGCTTTTCTTCAGCATCTATGCCTGGTTCTTCGTCACCGTGTTGCCGCCGATGTTTGGACTTTCCGGCATGGTGGTCGATATCTCGATTGGTCAGATTGCCGAAAGCGTCTTTATCTACCTTGGCATTCCCTGCGTCGCCGGTGTGCTGACCCGCGTTGTCATGCTGCGCTACGTCAGCAAGGAGTGGTACCACACGCATTTCGTACCGAAAATTGGTCCGATTACGCTGGTTGCGCTGCTGTTCACCATCGTCGTCATGTTCAGCCTCAAGGGGCAGCTGATTGTCACCATTCCGCTCGATGTGGTGCGCATCGCCATCCCGTTGCTGATTTACTTTGTGGTCATGTTCCTGTTCTCGTTCTACATGAGCCGGAAGGTCGGGGCGAACTACAAAAAGTGCACCACCTTGTCGTTCACCGCAGCCAGCAACAACTTCGAGCTGGCCATTGCCGTGGCGATTGCCGTCTATGGCATCAACTCCGGAGCCGCTTTTGCGGCGGTCATCGGCCCGCTGGTCGAGGTGCCGGTAATGATTGCGCTGGTCGGTCTGTCGTTGTGGTTTCAGAAACGCTTCTTCAAAGGTGAAGCGGCCTGATAATACGAAGGAACGTTTCTTGAGGAATGGCGATGCTTGAATACGATGTTTTTGCACAAAGGCTATCGGCACATGGCAGCATCGCCACAACCAAATGCGCCGAAGTTAAGCTCGATACCGATCTCGATGGTCGGCAGGATGCCTTCAACCCGGCTGAGCTGCTCTTGGCAGCTCTGTCGGCCTGCATGCTGAAGGGTATCGAGCGGGTAACGCCTATCCTCAAGTTTGAGTTCCGAGATATTGCAATTCAGATTCACGGCTGGCGGCAGGACTCACCACCCAAGATGGACCGGATCGAGTACACCATCTGGGTCGATACCGATGAGCAGGATCGTCGTCTTGAACTGTTGCACGAGAATGTTCGCAAGTACGGCACGGTGTTCAACACCGTGTCGGCCGGTTGCGATCTCAAAGGGCAATTGTTGCGTGGCAAGCCGGAGTAGGCGATGACCACGTCTTGTCTACTCGGAGCCTGGTCGGCGACCGAGGCCGAACTGCGCGGTTATTTGCGGCATCGCATGGGCCACCAGGAAGATGTCGAAGATCTTTTGCAAGAGGTCTTCATCAAGGCATTGCGCCAGGACGGTCGTTTCTGTCAGATCGAGAATCCTCGTGCCTGGTTGTTTCAGGTTGCTCGAAACGCCTTGGCGGATCGCCTGCGCGTGGCGCGTGACCACATTGCGTTACCAGATGATCTGGCGATCCAGAACCCGGATAAGCCTCCCTTAGTGGACGATTTGACGCAATGTCTGCCCCGTGTGCTCTCAGAACTTTCTGATGAAGACCGTCTGGCAATTACCCTCTGTGATATTGAAGGTGGATCACAACAGGAACTGGCAGATCGCCTGGGAATTTCCCTGTCTGGCGCAAAGTCACGAATTCAGCGGGCTCGCAAGCGACTTAAAGCGCAGATGGAGCTGGGTTGCAAAGTGCGCTATGACGAAAGCGGCAATGTGTCCGGTTTTACACCCCGCCCGCCGATTGCCGGTTGAGATACGCATCCGTATCGTCCATAAATGGATAGGGTTTCATAGCCAACTTTTTTTAGGGAAATGGCTGCGTCTTTTTGACGAGTGATTCGTCTCCTACATTGTGTATTCGATGCAAGGAGATTGTCATGAGCGCTCGTCAAATCGTTATCTGTTCTCCCGTACGCACCGCCATCGGCACCTACGGTGGCAGCCTGAAAGACACCCCCGCGCCGGCGCTGGG
>CALJZP010000180.1 GCA_937983545.1 uncultured Azonexus sp. | reverse complement strand
CCCTCGAACTGCATCAGGTCGCGCAGGCCGAGCAGGCCGGCCGCCGCATCGAACCAACGGCCAAGACTGGTCGTTGGCGGACAGCGCAGTTTCCGGTCGAGCATGCTCAGCAGCGGACCGGGATCGCGCCCCGGATAGTATTGGTGAATCCAGCCGCCGACCCGATATCCCAGGCCGGCCCCATGCAAAGCGGAGACGGCCATCCGCCATGGCTCCTTGGCCGCCCGGTCGCCGCCCGGCATGGCCAGCGCCTGCAGACGGCCGATGCGCGAGCAGGAAACGCCATCGAGGCGGAGCAACTCCCCGCCCCAGGCCGTGCCATCCGGACCGAGGCCGACGCCGTCGATCGCCAGGCCAAGAAGCGGCTCGTTGTACCCCTGCTCGGCGCAAATCGCCGCAATATGCGCATGATGATGCCCTACGGCCTGCGCCGGAACGTCGTATGCCTCGGCCAGCCGCAGGGCGAGATGGGTGGACGGAAAATCCGGATGCAGGTCGTGGGCCACGATGTCCGGCCTGACATCGAGAATGTCCAGCAGGTGGCCGACCGTCTGCTCCAGAAAACCGATGGCCGCGACATTGTCCAGTCCGCCCACATGCTGCGACAGAAAGGCCTCACGCCCCTTCATGACGCAAATCGTATTCTTCAGGTAGCCACCCAGCGCCAGCACCGTCGGCCCGTCGTCGGCCAGGGGAATGGGCACCGGCACGTAACCGCGTGCCCGGCGGATGAACGCGGGGCCTTGCGGCGTGGCGCGCACGACCGAATCGTCGCAGCGGGTCACGATATCCCGGTCGTGCAGAAGAAAGGCGTCGGCGATCTTGCCATCGCTGCCGCCCAGACGCGCCAGCGCCTCGGCATTGTCGATGACCAGTGGCTCGCCATGCGGATTCGCGCTGGTCATCACCAGCAACAGCGCATGCGCCTCGTCAAGCCAGGCCGTACCTGCGGGACGACCGGCAGCTTCATGCCAGAGCAGCAGGTGCAGCGGTGTCGCCGGCAACATGGCGCCGAGCCAGGCCAGGCCGGGCGCGATACCCGGCAAGTCGAGCGCCCCCTTCGGGCACAGTACGACCGGGGCGGCCAGGCTGCGCAACAGTGCGCGTTCACCGTCGCCCAGCTGCGCGATGTCGGCCAGCGAAACCGGATTGAGCCCCATCACGGCGAATGGCTTGGCCTCGCGCTGCTTGCGTTCGCGCAGTTCGGCCACCGCCGCGGCATTGCGCGCATCGCAGGCCAGGTGGAAACCGCCCAGCCCCTTGATGGCGACGATTTTGCCGGCACGCAGCAGACCCAGGGTTGCGGCAACCGGATCGCCGAGCAGCGGCTGGCCGCCTGCGTCCAGCAGACGCAGTTTCGGCCCGCAATCAGGACAACAGGTGGTTTCGGCATGGAAGCGGCGATCCGCCTGGTCCGCATATTCGACGGCGCAAGGCTCGCACAGCGGAAAGCTGCTCAGGCTGGTCTGCGCCCGGTCGTAGGGAATGCGCCGGCTGACCGTATAACGCGGCCCGCAATGCGTACATGTCGTAAAGGCGTAGCGCCAGCGACGGCTGCCCGGATCGCAGATGTCGGCAAGACATGCCGGGCAGATCGCCGCATCCGGGCCGATGGCGGTTTTGACTTCGCCGCCAAGGCTCTCGACGATGGAAAAACCCTCGCCCTCTACCGCGCAGGCTTCTTCATCGATGGCGTCAATGCGGGCCAGGCGCGGCGCTTCGCCGCGCAAACGCGCCGCGAAGCCGGCCGCCTGCTCGCCGGCGATGGCGATGCGCACGCCGGCCCCGTCGTTGCAGACCCAGCCGCGCAAGCCGAGTTCGCAAGCAAGACGCCAGACGGCAGGCCGAAAACCGACGCCCTGAACCAGCCCCCGAACCCGGAGCAGCCGGCCGTTCATGCCGTCATCGGGCGGCGAGCTGCCGCTCCAGTTCGGCAATGCGCGACTTCAGCGCGTCGACGCTCTCGCCGTGCTTGCCGCGCTGCATTTCGAGGCCGGCTTCGATCCAATCCAGCCAGGCGCTCAGGCCGTCGCCACTGGTCGCCGACACGCGGAAGATGGTCAGGTCCGGATTGACGCGGCGGGCGTTGGCTTCGGCCAGGTCGGCATCGAAGCTCAGGTAGGGCAGCAGATCGCACTTGTTGAGCAGCATGACGTCGGCGGCGGCGAACATGTCCGGGTACTTGAGCGGCTTGTCTTCGCCTTCGGTGACCGACAGGATGGCGACCTTGTGATGCTCGCCGAGGTCGAAGGCGGCCGGGCAGACGAGGTTGCCGACGTTCTCGATCAGGAACAGCGATTCGTCCTTCGGCTGCAGGCGCTGCATGGCATGGCCGACCATGTGACCGTCGAGGTGACACCCCTTGCCGGTGTTGATCTGAATCGCCGGCACACCGGTGGCGCGGATGCGCTCGGCGTCGTTGGCGGTCTGCTGGTCGCCCTCGACGACATTGATGGCGACCTTGTCCTTCAACAGTTCGATCGTCTTGCAAAGCAGTGTGGTCTTGCCGGAGCCGGGGCTGGAAACGAGATTCAGCGTGAAGATGCCGCGCTCGTCGAACCATTGGCGGTTGGCGGCGGCATAGGTGTTGTTCTTGGACAGGATGTCCTGTTCGATCTGCACCATGCGCGCCTGGCTCATGCCCGGCACATGGGCGCGCGCCGGGCCGGTGCCGTAGTCGAGATCGCCACCGATGGCATGCTCGTGGTGATGATGGTGCTCGTGCTCATGTTCGTGCGCGTGGCTGTGGGTACTGCCGTCGGCATGGGCGTGCTCGTGCGTGTGGGCGTGCCCATGGGCGTGGTCGCCCTGATGTACATGCTCATGAACATGCGTCGTGCCGTCGGCATGCGTATG
>CALJZP010000179.1 GCA_937983545.1 uncultured Azonexus sp. | reverse complement strand
ATCGAGGCAGATGCCGTGCATGTAGTTGTACAGCGCCTTGTTCAATGCCTTGCCGAGGCGGTCGTGGTCGACGCCCGTGGGGTCGATGAAATGCACGTCGTTCCTGGCGAACTTGCCAGGCGGCAGCGGTTGCAGCTTGATGCCGTATTCGGCCGGATTACGGCCGACGGGTGAATGAACCGTACAGGCGAAGCGGTGGAAAAAGCCCGACTGGATGCAGTTTTCCGCGAATAGCTGGCGGACGTATTCGAGCGCGTCGACAGTGTCGTGCACCGTCTGTGTTGGGAAGCCGTACATCAGGTAGGCATGCACCAGAATGCCGGCATCGGTGAAGGCGCGGGTGACGCGCGCCACCTGGTCGACCGAGACACCTTTCTTCATCAGCGCCAGCAAGCGGTCGGAGGCGACTTCGAGGCCGCCGGAGACGGCGATGCAGCCGCTGTCGGCCAGTTGCAGGCAGAGTTCCGGCGTGAAGGATTTTTCGAAGCGGATGTTGCCCCACCACGAGATGGCCAGGTTGCGCCGCTGCAATTCCTCGGCCATGGCGCGCAGGCCCTTGGGCGGCGCGGCTTCATCGACGAAATGGAAGCCGGTGTGGCCGGTTTCCTCGACGATGCGTTCGATGCGGTCGACCAGGGTTCTGGCGCTGGCCGCATCGTAGCGGCCGATGTAATCGAGGCTGACGTCGCAGAAGCTGCATTTCTTCCAGTAGCAGCCATGGGCGACGGTGAGCTTGTTCCAGTGTCCGTCAGACCACAGGCGATGCATGGGGTTGAGCATGTCGAGCAGCGACAGGTAGCGGTCGAGCGGCAGGCCGTCCCAGGTCGGCGTGCCGACCTCTTCGAAGGGAATGTCCGGCTCCTGGCTGTTGTAGTAGCGCACGGCGCCCTCGACACGGGCGAAGGTGCGCACCAGGTTGAGCCGCGGGCGCTGGCCAGCGAGGTGCTCGAACAGCGCGAGCAGGGGTTTTTCGCCATCGTCCAGCGTGACGTAGTCGAAATAGTCGAAGACGCGCGGCTCGGCCAGTTCGCGCAGTTCGGTGTTGACGTAGCCGCCGCCGAGGACGGTGACGATGGCCGGGTATCGCGCCTTGATGGCGCGGGCAATGCAGAAGGCGGCGTAAACCGTGCCGGGGAAGGGGACTGAGAGCAGCACGACGTCCGGCCGGCTGCGCTCGACGGTTTCCAGCGTCAGCTTCTGAAGCGTGGTGTCGACCAGAGTGGGCGGGGCATCCAATGCGGCCGCCAGCGGGTTGAAGCTGGCCTGGCTCTGGGCCAGGGTCTCGCCGTAGCGGACGAACTCGAAGCGGGTGTCGACGGCTTCACGCAGGACGTCGGCCAGATCGTTGAGGAACAGCGTGGCGAGATGGCGCGCCCGGTCCTGCACGCCAAGGGCGCCGAAGGCCCAGGCTAGCGGGTCGCCGCCTTCGTCGTCGGCATAGTTGTCGAGTGCCGCGAAACGCGGTCCTTCGGGCAGGAAGGTGCGCGAGCAGATGCGGTGGGCGATCGATCCGTCGCGCCCTTGAAGCAGCGCAATGGCCGGCCCGATGGCCGTGAGGTAACGGTCGAACTGGTTGAGGAAATGCTTCAGCGTTTTCGAACGTTTTTTGGGCGGTATCGCCTCGGCGGCATCGCGAATGGCGGGCAGCCCTTCCTTCGAGAGCAGTTCGAGCACCAGGGCCAGCGCCAGGTCGGCCTGCTCGGCGTGAAAGCCGCGCTCGCGCAGGAAACCGGTCAGGTAGGCGGTGGCCGGGTAGGGGGTATTCAGTTGCGTCATCGGCGGGATGACGCTGAGGATGCGGGGTGTGGCGAGGGTCATGAGGCGGGAGTTTACCCGTCTCCGGCCTGCCGACGGTCAATAAAAAAGCGTGCCCAGGTCGAGGCTGGGCTTGCGGCCGACCTCCGCGCCATGCAGGTCCAGCCAGCGCCGGGCATGGGCGCGGCCGACGGCGAACAGGTCTTCGAAGAAGGCGTGACTGACCGCCAGCTTGCTGTCCGACGGCATTTCGCCGAGGACGTGTTCGGCGCTGATGGCATGGAAGCGCAAGCCGGCCAGCCGGCGTTCGAAACGGGCGATTGGCAGCTTGTCGAGCAGCCAGGCGGGTAGCTTGGGGATGGCGATGTGCTCGTACAGATGGGTGAACATGCGCATTTCGCGCAGGAAGGTCGAGTTGAACGACAGTTCGCGCAGCCGGGTGCGGATGTCCTCGGCGCTTTCCGGCGTTTCGGCGTAACGCAGCGGAGTGAGCAGGACGAGCAGGATATCCGGCGTACGGCAGTCGTAGAACAGCGGGAAAACCGCCGGATTGGCGCTGTAGCCGCCATCCCAGTACGGCTCGCCGTCGATCACGATGGTCCGGTGGATGGTCGGCAGGCAGGCGGAGGCGAGAAAGACATCGGCCGACAGTTCGGGATTGCCGAACATGCGCAGCTTGCCGGAGTTGGCATGGGTGGTGGCGATGAACAGCTTGACCGGGCTGTCACGGCGCAGGCGCTCGAAGTCGAAGCGGGAGGCGAGCAGGTCGCGCAGCGGGTTCAGGTCGAAGGGATTGATCTGCTCCGGACTGAGGTAGTTCGTCCATTGCAACATCATCTTCAGCGCCGGCGAGATGGCGCCCGGGGAGCCGCTCGGGGTGGGCAAGGGCGCGAGGTCGGCAATGCCGCTCCAGAACGCGCGCAGGGTTTCCCGGGCACCTTCTCGGCCGCCGGTCATCAGGCCGTGCGCCAGGCACAGGGCGTTCATCGCCCCGGCACTGGTGCCGCTGACGCCTTCGAAGGTGAAACGCGGGTCTTCGAGCAGGGCGTCGAGCACCCCCCAGGTGAAAGCGCCATGCGCGCCGCCGCCTTGCAGGGCGAGGCTGATGGTGCGGGATTCAGGCGGCTGGGGCATGTTGTGGCTCCTTGCACGAAGGCTGTTTGCCGACATCATGCCATTTCCCGGCGTGGCTTTTTGTTACACGTGCTCTGCCAGCCGGATCAACGCAATGGCTACTCCCAGGAACTGGCATCGTCGACCAGGCTTTTCAGCAAGGCCGTGTCATTTACCTTGACGGCGATTCCCTTGCCATGAGGGGCGGCAGGAACCGGAAAGGCGGGAGCCCACCAGACCTTGAAATCAACGACGGCGTTGGCGCCAAGTGCCCTCGCTTGTTCGCCCAGCGACCTGGTCACTGCTTCGGCTCCGCCAAACCAGCGCTTGGTGGCGTAAATCGGCCCGATGACTTCGAAATTTCCGGTCTCGGGAAGTGCGTTGTAGGTGATCAGGATCTTGTCCGCTGTCGCGGCATTCCCCGTGGGGGCATCCTGGGGTGTCTGGGCCGCGACCTGAAGACTGAACAGAGCCAGACCGGCTGTGGCGGCGATCATGCGAAAGTGGCGGCGGAGCATTGATTGCTTTCCCATTGGTAATGAAACGATGTCGCTGAATCTCTTCCGGCATGCAACGCTCCGGAAGGGGTGAGCCGGAAACCTAGCAATTCAGGCGGCAATGTTCAATATGACAAAAGGCATGTGTCTCAACTTTCGGCGAAACTGATCAGATCGAGATCGGCTGCTTCCTGGCGCAGCGGAATCAGCGCCTGGTAAGCCGGCGAGTTGTACCAGCCGTCGACGGCTGCTTGGTCGGGAAAGCGGATGACGACCGTATCGGTATGCCGGTGTTCGCCGCCTAGCACAGCCAGTTTTTCGCCGCGAAAGACCAGCTCGGCCTGCCAGGGCGCGAGGGTGGCAGGCACATTGGCGCGGTATTCGGCCCATTTGGCCGGGTCTTTGACGGTGATGTGTCCGATGACGTAAGCCATTTTCACTCCCATGTGCTGGATGAATCGGCCAGCTTTTCGAGAAGCTCGTGATCGTTGATGCGCACCGCGATCCCGGTGCCGTGTGGCGCCACGGTGGCCGGGAAGGCAGGTGCCTGCCAGACGCCGGTTTCGACGACGGCATTGGCCCCCATGCTGCGGGCCTTTTCGCCGAGCAGTGTCATCGCCTTGCGGGTGCTGCCGAACCAGCGCGAATAGACCTCGATGCGGCCGAGAATCTCGAAGTCTCCCTGCGCCGGCAGGCTGTTGAAGGTGACCAGTGTCTTGCTGTTGAGCGTGCGGGCGCTCGGGCCTGTCTTGCTAGCGGGCCATGGATTACCGTAGGTGGCGGTTCGATGGTCGAGCAGGACGGACTGGGCACTTGCCGGGGTGCAGGCAAGGCTGGCGGCGGCCGCGAGGGAAAGGCTAAGAAGAAGGCTACGGAAAGGCGGGGTCACCGTGTTGTCCTGTCGATGCGATGCGAGTGGGCGAATGATAGGCGAGGCGGATGGCATGTCAAAGCCGTGAAACATTGGGGTGCTTCAATACGCGCCTTGTTTACCAACGTCGCCGTTCAAGATGCACCGATCCGTTTTTTCCCGTTTTGCCGTTTCCCTTGCCCTGTCTGCTTCGTTGGCGATGACCGGGCCTGCCGTTCATGCCCTGGCCCAGCCGGCTGCCGTCACCAAAGGGGCCGATTCAGGGCAGCTTGCCCAGGATATTGCCAGCGCCGGCCGCCTGCGCATGCAGTCGCAACGGCTGGCCAAGCTCTACCTGCAAGCCGGTATGGGGCTCAAATCCGGGGCGGCCAGACAACAAATCGACGCCTCGGTCGGCGAAGTCGATGCCGAATTCGACCGCCTGGCGCGCTATGCCAAAAAACAGAACAGCCAGCGCATTCATGCGCGCAGCGAAGCGCTGTGGCAGGAAATGCGCGTCGCCCTGAAGAAAACCCCGGATGCCGCGGCCAGTGAGCGGGTCAATCAGATTGCCGACGAATTGATGGTGCATGCCGGCAAGCTGGCGATGCAGATCGAAGGTGAGGGCGAAACGCCGGTCGGCCGCCTGCTGGACCTCTCGTCGCGTCTCAATATGTTGTCGCAACGCCTGGCTCGTCTTTACCTGCAGGCTTATGGCGGAAACCGGTCGCAAGGCGTTCTGGTCGATATCGAGCAGGCCCGCAAGGAATTCGCCAGCGGCCTGCAGGAGCTGGATGCGGCGCGGGAAAATTCGTCGGCCAGCCGGGAATCGATCGGGCTGGCGCGGAACCAGTGGATATTCTTCGATGGGGCCATTGCCGACCTGGGCAAGGGCGACCGCAAGGAGGACAGATCGGCCCTCAACGTTGCGACGAGCAGCGAGCGCATCGCCCAGGTGCTGGATCAGGCCAGTCTGCAATACGTGCGCGATTACGCCGACGGCCTGCGCAACGTGCGATAGCAACCGCCAGAATGAAAATGGCGGCCGACCGGCCGCCATTTTTTTTGTCTGAAACCGGCTCGATCAGATCAGGCCGAGCGTTTCCTCGACACCAAGATGCACGTTCATGGCCTGGACGGCGGCACCGGAGGCTCCCTTGCCGAGGTTGTCCAGGCGGGCGACGACCAGCATGCGCTCATCGTTGCCGAAGACGGCAATATCGACGCGGTTGGTGTCGTTGTTGGCTTCGACGTTGTAAAAGCCGCCTTCGGTGGTGGCGTTCAGGTCGACCGGCAGCACGTTGATGAAGCGTTCGCCGGCGTAATACTCGGCAATGATCTTCTGCACGTCGGCCGGCGAGGCCTTGCGGCTGAATTGCTGGGGCTGCAGGTAGGCGGTGACGGCCAGGCCCTTGTAGAATGGGCCTACGATGGGCTGGAAGATCGGGGCGACGGTGAGGCCGGTGTAGGCCTGCATTTCCGGCAGGTGCTTGTGGGCCAGGGCCAGCGCGTAGGGGCGCGGTGCCTTGAGGCGGGCCTTGTCGCTCTCAGCGGCGACGTAGTCGGCGATCATCGACTTGCCGCCACCGGAGTAACCGGTGATGGAATTGGCGGCAATCTGCGTGGCTGCAGGCAGCAGGCCGGCTTCGACCAGCGGGCGCAGGGCGAGAATGAAGGCGGTGGCGTGGCAGCCCGGGTTGGCAATGCGCTTGGCGGCCTTGATCTTGGCGCGCTGGTCCTTGGCCAGTTCTGGCAGGCCGAAGGTCCACGCCGGATTGACGCGGTGCGCGGTCGACGCGTCGATCACGCAGGTGTTCGGGTTGTCGACCAGCGACACCGACTCCTTGGCCGCTTCGTCCGGCAGGCACAGGAAAGTCACGTCGGAGGCGTTGATCAGGCGCTTGCGCTCGGCCAGGTCCTTGCGCTTGTCGGCGTCGATCTTGAGGACTTCGACATCGCTGCGCTGGGCGAGGTATTCGTTGATCTGCAGGCCGGTGGTGCCTTCCTGGCCATCGACAAAGACTTTGTAGGTCATGGTGAATCCGCGGTTGGGTCTAAAGGATGAATTCTGGCAGAAATTCGTGACGCTTTGGGGACACGCCGCCGTCAGCGCAGCAGTTTCTGCTTGATGGCCGGCAGCGCAGCCTGGGCCGCCCGTTCGCCTTCGAGCATGGCGTCGTTGCGGGCCGTGAAATCCCAGGATTTGACATAGGGCAGCTTGGGACGGATGACGAAGTCGGCACCCTTGAGCTCGTTGGCGGCGATGGCACCGCCCATGATGGTCGTCGTCTGCCACATGATGGAGGTCATGCTGTCGGTCGGCTGGCCATCGGGCCTGGCTGAAATATCGACGGCGATGACGATGTCGGCGCCCATTTCGCGGGCAGCTTGCACCGGCACCGGGCTGGTCAGGCCGCCATCGACATAGCTGTGGCCGCGAAACTGCGTCGGCTGGAAGACGCCGGGTACGGCCGCCGAGGCGCGTACCGCCATGCCGGTGTCGCCAGAGCGGAAAACGACACGCTCGCCCGTGTTGAGGTCGGTTGCGACCGTGGCAAACGGACGGTTCAGGCGTTCGATCGGGCGTTTGTTGAGGTGCAGGTTGATGAATTCCTGCAAGGCCTCGCCCTTGAGCAGCCCGCGCCCGCCCAGTGTCCAGTCGGCGAAGATCTTTTCATCGAGTTGCTGCGCGATTTTCTGCATGGCATAGGCGTCGTAGCCGGCTGCATAGAGCGAACCGACGACGGCGCCGGCGCTGGTGCCGACCACGTAGTCCGGATAGATGCCGTGCGATTCCAGCATCTTGATCACGCCGATATGGGCAAAACCGCGCGCGGCCCCTCCACCCAAGGCCAGGCCGATTTTCGGCTTGGCCACCACAACCGGCTGGGCTGGCGGTTTGCTGCCCAGACTGATGCAGCCCGACAGCATCAGCAGGCAGCCGATCAGTGCGGCAAAGGGCAGGGGGTGTTTCCAGAAGGGACGAATAGACACGATGAATCGGGAAAAATGGCGAAAGGCGCCATTCTAGCGCCTGCCGGCGGATGACCTCGGAATGGAATGGTGACGAATCGTATCCGTGTTGCGTGCTTATGTATTTCCGGGATTTCAGCGGGCGGCGACCAGGCGCAGCACGGTGATTTCCGACGGGGCGCCAAAGCGCTTGGGCGGGCCCCAGTAGCCGGTGCCGCGGCTGGTATAGATCGCCAGCCGGCCGAGCCGGTGCAGTCCGGCGGTAAAGGGTTGCTGCATGGGCACGAAGTGGTTCCAGGGCCAGAACTGACCGCCATGGGTATGGCCGGAAAGCTGCAAATCGAAGCCGGCCGCGGCGGCAGCCGTTGCCGAGCGGGGCTGATGGGCGAGCAGGATGCGCGGCAGACCGGGCGGGCTGCCGGCCAGGGCAGCGGCCGGGTCGCTGGCCTGCGCGGCATCGAAGGCGCCGGCCGTATAGTCGGTGACGCCGGCCAGCACGAAACGGGCACCGCCATGTTCGATGACCACATGCCGGTTATGCAGGCCGTGCAATCCGATC
>CALJZP010000178.1 GCA_937983545.1 uncultured Azonexus sp. | reverse complement strand
ACCTTGGTGTCACCGGTCACGACAGGCACCCCGGCCGCCTTGGCAGCCTCGGCCATGCTTTGCACGATACGCGCCAGATCGGCGAACTTAAACCCTTCTTCGAGAATGAAACCAGCAGAAAGATACAGGGGGCGTGCGCCCATCATGGCCACGTCGTTGATCGTGCCATGCACCGACAGGCAGCCGATGTCGCCGCCAGGGAAGAACAGCGGCGACACGACATGGGAATCGGTGGCCATGACCAGACGGCCTTCACCGGGGTACGGCAACAAGGCACCATCGTCGCCTTGGGCGAGGTACTCGTTGCCGAGGTATTTGGCGAACAACTCCTCGATCAGCTGCGCCATTGCCCGGCCGCCCGAGCCGTGGGCCATATCGACCTGGCCGTGCTTGATGTCGAGTGGGCGGACGTAATTTTTGCGGGTTTGGGTCATGGCGTGATGATCTTGGGGTTAGGTACTACGCTAGGGTTTCTCCGCCCTTGCGGGGCGGAAAACAACGGACGAAGGCCATTTCTCGCACCAAGCGAGAAAGCAGCCGCCTCAGGCCACATCCTTATATCGCCCATAAGTGTAATGGGCCGCGCAAGCCCCCTCCGAGGACACCATGCACGATCCGATCGGGTTCTCCGGCGTACACACCGTCCCGAAAATCTTGCAGTCCTGCGGCCGCTTGACGCCGCGCAGGATAGCGCCGCATTCGCAAGCCTTGTGATCCGGCACCGAGGCATACGCCAGCGGAAAGCGCCTTTCGGCGTCAAATTCGGCGAACTGGCTGCGAATGCGCAGGGCTGAGTAGGGAAGCACGTTCAAGCCACGCCACTCGAAGGCCTTGCGCATTTCGAATACTTCGGCCACCAGCTGTTGGGCTTTCAGGTTACCGTCGCGGCTGACGGCGCGGGCAAATTCGTTCTCGACTTCGGCACGCCCTTCGTTCACCTGGCGGATCAACATCTTGATGGCCTGCATGACGTCGAGCGGTTCAAAACCGGCGATAACCACCGGTTTGCGGTATTCCTCGGCGAAGAATTCGTAGGGGCGGCTGCCGATGATGGTCGATACATGCGCCGGACCGATGAAACCGTCGAGCGGCACGGTGCCCCACTGGCGCACTTCCGGCGATTCCAGGATGCTCGAAATGGCCGACGGTGTCAGCACGTGACAGCACAGCACCGAGAAATTCTTCAGCCCGAGCGCCGCCGCCTGCTTGATCGCCACCGCCGTCGGCGGCGTCGTCGTCTCGAAGCCGATGGCGAAAAAGACGATCTGCTTGTCCGGGTTCTTTTGCGCCAGCGCCACTGCGTCCGCACTCGAATAGACCATGCGGATGTCGCCGCCGCGTGCCTTGGCCTTCATCAACGACAAGGCATCGGAGGCCGGCACGCGCAGGCAGTCGCCGTAGGTGCACAGTGTCACACCCTGCTCCAGCGCCAGGCGGATCGCCTGGTCGACACGACCGATGGGCAATACGCAGACCGGGCAGCCCGGACCATGAATCATCTTGACGTTGGGCGGCAACAGGTCGGATACCCCGTAACGCGAGATGGCGTGGGTATGGCCGCCGCAGAATTCCATGAAATGGTAGCTGCGCGCCGGGTCGGCCTCGGCGCGGATGGCGGTCGCCAGCGTCTGCGCAACCTCGCCGTCACGGTATTCGTCGATGTACTTCATGGTTCAGTGGACCGTGAAGCCGTCGCCATCGGGCGTCAGCTGCCCCATCTCGGCAAAGAGCCGGAGCGTCTTTGCCGCTTCTTCGGGATCCAGCTTGTTCAGCGCATAGCCAACGTGGACGATCACATAATCGCCCACCGCCACACCCTCGAGCAGGGCGAGCGAGATTTCCTTCTTGACCCCGGCCAGATCGACCAGGGCATTGTCGTCGGGGCGCAGTTCGACAACCTGCGCGGGTATCGCGAGACACATCCGCGTTGCTCCTCTATCGTTATTATTAAGGCAGAGTCTAACCTGCCTGGGTTCAATTTCGCTTGCCGGCCAGGCGACGGAAAAAGCCGCGCCGGGATACTTCCGGTTTTTCCTCGGCATTCGCAGCCGATGCCGGCTCCGGCATTGCCGCCGGGGCCGCGAAGACTGTCTTGATCGCATCCAGCGCCACGATGCGCGCCGTGGCCATATCCGGCAACTGATCGACCGGGGCGATCAGCGGACAGTACTGGTACGGTCCGATATCCGGATCGTCGTCGGCGATAAATTGCAGGGTGCCGCAGGGCAGCACGAGATAGCGTCGCTCGCCGGCCGGAATATCGCCCCACAGGTTGCCACCGCCGGATACCAGGAGCAGGTTGAGGAACCAGGGGGTGATCACGACGCCCAGCCAGTCGCCATCCAGTCGCTGAAAACCATGGGCCTCGACGGTGAGTGCCGGATTGACGAATGGGAGGTCGCGCATGCGCGTTTCCCAAACGTGGCGATAATGGGCTTCGAGGAAAGCCGTCGGATCATCCGCGCGCGGTACGGCCGGACGGATCGGCGGCGGTTGCAGGGCAGGCTGGCGGATGCGTTCAGTCATGCGGTCGGTTCAAATCCTGAAAATGCTGGCTCGGGTCGAAATCGCCTTCGAGCGACGCGGCCAGGGCCGATAGCGCATCCTCGATCAACCGTCGCTGATCGTCCTCGACCACCTCCTTGGCCAGGCCGAGCGACGTCAGCACCCAGGTACCGACCGGCTGCGGACCGATCAGCATCATGTTGATGCATTCGCGTTGGCCGTCGCGTTCAACCCAGGCGAAATCACCGGCATTGTCGCCGCTGCCTTCCCATTCGACAACGCGCTTCGGAATCGACAGGCACATCAGTCGCGCGCCTCGGCAGCGACACCCAGTGCAGCCAGTTCGGCCAGCGTCATCGCCACCAGTTCCGGCAAGCGGGCTTCGACTTCCGGTGACAATTCCATCCCGAGCGACATCGATACCGGCTGCATGCCGACGATGGCAATCGACTTCGGCGCCCGACCGGTGAACTCCAGGCTGGCCAGCACATCGGACAAGCTGACCTGGTGCGGCGACAGCTTGGTCTTGAAAAAGACCGGCACATCCTCGCCCTTCAGCAGGATCGGCGTCGCCGGCGGCCGGTTGGCGCGCACGCAGTCGACGACGATCAGGCCGTCGAGGTCTTCCAGCTGCTCCAGCATTTCCATGCCGCAGGTGCCGCCATCGATGATTTCGACTTCGGGCGGCAGCTCGTAGTCGCACTCCAGCGCTTCGATGGCACGAACGCCGACGCCTTCGTCGGTGAGAAGAATATTGCCGATACCGAGTACGACGATGCGCATGTTGCTATCCAAAAAAAGGGGGCGCGAGCATTGTCGCGCCCCAAACGCAGAGTTGGTTTGTTGTCGATCAAGCCGCCTTCACGGTGACGACCGGATTATTCTCCTGATCGACCACGTGCACCGCGCAGGCCAGGCAGGGATCGAAGGAATGGACGGTGCGCAGCACTTCCAGCGGCTTCTCGGGATCGGCCACCGGATTGTCGAGCAGGCAGGCCTCGTAAGCGCCGGGCTGGTCCTTCTCGTTGCGCGGTGCCGCGTTCCAGGTGGTGGGGACGACGCACTGGTAGTTCTTGATCTTGCCGGAATCGATAACCACCCAGTGCGACAGCACGCCGCGCGGCGCTTCGTGGAAGCCGACGCCCATCTGCTCGCCCTTGGGGAAGACCGGCCGGTTGAAGGTCTTCAGGTCGCCCTTGGCCATGTTGGCCAGCAGCAGATCCCACTGGTTGATCAACTCGTCGACCTGCACCGCACAACCGACGGCCCGCGCCGCATGGCGGCCGATGGTCGAATGCAGCGCCTCGACGCCGACCTTGGCGCCGGCAACCTTGGATACCAGATCGAGCGCCGCCGTGGCGTACTTCTTGGTCGGCTCGTGGCCGGCGGCCAGCATGTTGAACACGCGCGGCAGCGGGCCGACCTGCATCGGCTTGCCGTAGAAGGTCGGCGACTTCAACCAGCTGTACTTTCCGTCATCCTGGAAATCGGTGTAATTCGGCGTCGTTTCGCCCTTGTACGGATGCAGCGACTTGTCGTTGCCGCCGCTGTAGTTGTACCAGGAGTGCTTGATCGCCTCCGACACGCCGTCGGTGAAATACTTGTCGTTGAAACTGGTGATCGGCTTGTAGCTTTCCAGCTTGCCACCCTCGATATAGCCGCCGGGCAGCGCGAACTGTGTGCCCTTGCCGTCGAGCGGGATATCCGGAACGCACAGGTAATCGGTGATGCCCTTGCCATACTTCGTCCAGTCGGCGTAGAAGCCGCCAATGGCGCCGACGTCGACCAGATAGACGTTCTTGACGAAGTCTTCGAGCTTGAGCATCCATTCCTTGATCGCCAGCAGGCGCTCGATGGTCAGCACCGACTGGGCATCGGTGGCCAGCGGATTGGCTACGCCGCCGACCGCGACGTTCTGGATGTGCGGCGACTTGGAGCCGAGCACGGCGACGATCTTGCTGGCGTAGCGCTGCACTTCCAGCGCCTGCAGGTAGTGGCTGACGGCGAGCAGATTCACTTCCGGCGTCAGCTTCATGGCCGGGTGGCCCCAGTAACCATTGGTGAAGATACCGAGCTGGCCGGTGCCGACGAAGCCCTTCAGACGCTCCTGCACCTTGACGAACTCGGCCTTGGAATTGCCGCTCCAGTTGGACAGGCTTTCGGCCAGGCTCGCCGTCTTGGCCGGGTCGGCCTTCAGCGCGCTGACCACGTCGACCCAGTCGAGCGCCGACAGGTGGTAGAAATGGACGATGTGGTCATGCACGGCATGCGCCAGCATGATCATGTTGCGGATGTACTGGGCGTTGACCGGGATTTCCAGCTGCAGCGCGTTCTCGACGGCGCGCACCGAAGCCATGGCATGCACGGTGGTGCATACGCCGCAGATGCGCTGGGTGATCGCCCAGGCGTCACGCGGGTCGCGGCCGATCAGGATGTTCTCGACACCCCGCCACATCTGCCCAGAGGCCCAGGCCTTCTTGACGCGGCCGCCGTCCACTTCGACGTCGACACGCAGGTGGCCCTCGATGCGGGTGACCGGGTCGATGGTGACACGTTTGTTCATATTGTTCTCCTATCCCTGAATTCAGTGTGCCGCGCCTTCCCGGGGCAGAACCGGGAAGCGGCGGGTGATGATGATGTAACCGAGCACTTCGAGCGCGAACATGCCGATGGTGACCAGCATTTCGGCGATGCTCGGGAAATAGTTCCAACCGTGGTCCACGCCCAGGCCGGTGTCGTAGCCGATCAGGAAGCCATTCACGCGCAGCAGCACACCGCCCATCATGATGGCGCAGCCGGCCAGGAACAGCCGGGCCGGGTTGCGACGGGCGCCCCGTGTGCCGACCAGCAGGTAAGGCAGCGAGAAGCAGCCGATTTCCAGCCAGAAGAAGAAGGCTTCCAGGCTCGGCTTGAGGGCATTTCCGAGCGCCCCGCGCACAACCAGATCGCCAAAGCGGACGACGAGGAAAACCGTCAGCATGCCGAGCATGATCTTGGCCATGGGCTGCAGCAGGTGCAATTCGATTTCGCGGCGATAGGCCGCCGACGCCACGCAGGATTCGAAGAGCACGATGCCGTAGCCGATGGTCACCGCCGACAGCAGATAGAGCAGCGGCACGACCGGCGTCTGCCACAGCGGATTGACCTGCGGCCCCATGACCACGAGCAGCGTGCCGAGCGACGACTGGTGCATCATCGGCAACAGGGTGCCGAGGGCGATGAAGAAGAAAAGTACCTTCTCCAGCTTCTTCTTTTGGACCTTCAGACCCCACTGTTCCATGAAAACCGGCGAAAATTCGATCCACATCACCAGGATGTAGGCCGAGATGCAGACCGCCACCTCGAACATCACCGAATTGGGATTGGCGTAACCCGGCCACAGGATGTGCCAGAAATTCCACCAGCGGCCGAGGTCGAACAGCACGCCGACGCCGGCCAAGGTGTAGCCGAACAGCGAGGCGAGCAGCGCCGGACGCACCATCGGGTGATACTGGCCGCGGTTGAAGATGTAGACCAGCATGGCCACCGAGAAGCCGCCGCAGGCGAAGGCCGAGCCGATGACCACGTCGAAGACGACCCAGATACCCCACGGGTAGCCGTCGTTGAGGTTGGTGACCGCCCCCAGCCCGAAAATGAAACGGACGAAGAGTACCGCGAACATGGCGGCGATCAGCAGGCTGCAGACCATCACCGGCAGGTTGAACAACTTGCCGCCGACCGGGGCGGCGGGATGATGGGCGCTCATGACTGCCCTCCCTTCTGGTCTTTGCTCGACTCATCGTCTTCCGGCACCACGTTGCGCTTGGCGACCCAGGTCAGGCCGGCGAGCACGGCGATCGGCATCATCAGGCCGCCGTACAGCGTGTGCTGGATGGTTTCCGAGGTGGCGGCCGAGGATTTCGGCGGCAGGTCGGGCATGCCGGCTTTCTGGAAGTTCACCGCCGACAGCTTGAGCACCTGCGTGCCGCCATATTCCTTCTCGCCATAGACGTGCTGCAGGTAGTTGCCGACCTGCGCCTGATAGCTTTGGTCCGGCTCATCGCGCCAACCATGGCGATGTTTATGGCCCTTGCCGTCCTCGCCGCCCGCCAGCACCTTTTCCTGTGCCGGGCGCAGACGGCCGCGCGGAATGGTCGTCCATTCGCCGGGCTTCAGCGCCAGGCGGCGCTTGGCTTCGGCCAGCAAATCCTCGGTGCGGCCGAACAGCGTTGCGCCGGTCGGGCAAACCTCGGCACAGGCCGAATAGTGGCCGTCCTTGTGACGGTGACGACACAGTTCGCACTTGCCGATCTTGCCGGTCGGCGAGTCGTACTGGTACTTGGGAATGCCGAACGGGCAGGCGGCAACGCAGTAGCGGCAGCCGATGCAGGCATCCGGGTCGTAGCCGACGACCCCGGTCACCGGATCCTTGATCATCGCCGACACCGGGCAGGCCGACACGCAGGACGGATCGGCGCAGTGCATGCACGAGGTCTTCATGAAGGAGAAGCCGTTCAGCTCGCTGTCCTTCGTTTCCATCGTGCCGTTGCGGTACATCTTGATCAAGTTGAAGGTATGACCGGTCGTATCGAGCGGCGTATCCCACAACTTGTCCACGGCGGTGAATTCGGCCAGATTGTCGTTGGCCTTCTTGCAGGCCGCCACGCAAGCCTGGCAACCGACGCACAGCGTG
>CALJZP010000177.1 GCA_937983545.1 uncultured Azonexus sp. | reverse complement strand
GCCAAGCGTTTCGCCGCCAAGGAGGCGCTCGGCAAGGCCCTCGGCCTGGGCCTGCGCGATCCGGTCACGTTGCACAGCATCGCGGTGGTGAACGATACGATCGGCCGCCCCGGCTTCGAGTACGCGCCGCCGCTTGCCGACTGGATGCGGGCGCGCCATCTGCGAGCCCATCTCAGCCTCAGCGACGAGGCCGACGCTGCCATGGCCTTCGTCGTCGTGGAACGGGATAGCGCGCCATGACGGTTACCCTGCCGCTCGGCCCGCTGATGCTCGACCTGGCGGGGCCGCGCCTCACCGACGAAGAACGCGAGCTCCTGCAGCATCCGCTGGTCGGCGGGGTCATTCTGTTCAGGCGCAATTTCGAATCGCTCGCCGTCCTGCGGGAACTGACTTTTGAAATTCACGGACTGCGCCGGCCGCCGCTGCTGATCGCCATCGATCACGAGGGCGGCCGTGTGCAGCGCTTCCGCCATGGTTTCACAGTGCTGCCGCCAATGCGCGCGCTGGGCACGCTGTGGGACAAGGATGCCGCCCTTGCCGTGGAAACGGCGGCCGCGGCCGGCTACGTGCTGGCCGCCGAGCTGCGCGCCTGCGGCATCGATCTCAGTTTCACGCCGGTGCTCGATCTCGACCATGGCACCAGCGAAATCATCGGCAACCGCGCCTTCCATCGTGATCCCGCCGCGGTGACGGCACTCGCCGGCGCCCTCATCGCCGGCCTGCGCCGGGCCGGCATGGCCAGCGTCGGCAAGCATTTTCCCGGTCATGGCTTCGTCGCTGCCGATTCCCACGTGGCGATTCCGGTCGACACGCGGCCGGTACAGGCGCTGTATGCGGACCTGGCGCCCTACCGCGACAATCGCCGAATGGGGCTAGCGGCCGTCATGCCGGCGCATGTCATCTACGAGAATCTCGACCCCAGTCCGGCCGGTTTTTCCTCCTACTGGCTGCGCTACGTGCTGCGCGGCGAGCTCGGCTTCGACGGCGTGATCTTCAGCGACGACCTATCGATGGAGGCTGCCAGCGTCGCCGGCGGCATCAAGGAGCGCGCCGATGCCGCCCTCGATGCCGGCTGCGACATGGTGCTGGTGTGCAACAACCCGGACGCGGCGCGTCAGTTGCTGCGCGAATGGCAGCCGCAGCACGATCCCGCCTCGGCGCGGCGGCTGGAGAAGCTGCTGCCGGCTGAACCGGCGCCATCTTTCGAGGCCTTGCAGGGCGAGCCTGCCTACCTGCAGGCGCTGGCAAGTCTCGAAACGGTCAAGGAGTAGGGCGTGCCGGCGGCCGCAACGCCACTCAGCGAATGCCGCGCCTGCCCGCGTCTGGTGCGCTTCCTCGCGGATTGCCGTGCCACACAGACCGACTATTTCGCTCGTCCGGTGCCGCCTTTCGGCGACCCGAAAGCAAGCCTGCTTATCGTCGGGCTGGCGCCGGGCTACAACGGCGCCAACCGCACCGGGCGCCCCTTCACCGGCGACTACGCCGGCGTGCTGCTGTATTCCACTCTGCATCGCTTCGGTTTCGCCGACCGTCCGCAGTCGATCTCGGCGGTCGACGGCCTGCAGCTCGACGGCTGCCGCATTACCAATGCAGTGAAATGCGTGCCGCCGGGGAACAAGCCGGAAACCGCGGAAATCAAGACCTGCAACCCTTATCTAGCCGGGGAACTGGCGGCCGCGCCCGAGGTGCGCGTCATCCTCGCGCTGGGGCTGGTGGCGCACAACGCCGTGCTGCAGGCACTGACTTTGAAGCGCAGCGCCTGCACGTTTGCCCACGGTGCCCGCAATGTCCTGCCGGACGGGCGCATCCTGCACGACAGCTATCACTGCAGCCGCTACAACACGCAGACGGGCCGCCTGACCGAGGCGGGTTTCCACGCCGTCTTCGACGCCATCCGCAGCGACCTCCGGCCATGTTCGACAGCAAGTCCCTGATCCGTTCCCTGCCCGAGGAACCCGGGGTCTACCGCATGCTCGACGCAGAGGGCAGGGTGCTCTACGTCGGCAAGGCCAAGGCGCTGAAGAAACGCGTCGCTTCCTATTTTCAGAAGACCAGCCTGAGCCCGCGCATCCGGCTCATGATCGGCCAGGTGGCCAAGGTCGAAGTGACCGCCACCCGTTCCGAGGCCGAGGCGCTGATCCTCGAGAACAACCTCATCAAGCGCCTGGCGCCGAAGTTCAACATCCTCTTCCGTGACGACAAGTCTTATCCCTACATCGAACTGTCGGCCGACGCCTGCCCGCGTATCGCCTTTCATCGTGGCGCCTTCGAGAAGGGTGCACGCTACTTCGGGCCGTTCCCCAACGCGCAGGCGGTGCGCGAGAGCATCCACCTTCTGCAGCGCGTCTTCCTGCTGCGCACCTGCGAGAACCCGGTGTTCCAGAACCGCTCGCGGCCCTGCCTGCTGCACCAGATCGGCCGCTGCAGCGCGCCCTGCGTCGGCCTGATCTCCGAGGCCGATTATGCCGCCGACGTGCATCTCGCCGAGATGTTCCTCAAGGGCCGGCACGGCGAAGTCATCGCGCGGCTGACCGAGGCCATGCAGGCGGAGGCAGACAAGTTGCATTTCGAGAAGGCGGCGGCGCTGCGCGACCAGATCCGCTCCCTGCAGAAGGTGCTGCACCGGCAGTACGTCGAGAGCGCGCGTGAGGAGGACGTCGACATCGTCGCCGCCGTGGCGGAGCGCGGCCTGCTGGCAATCAACCATGCCATGGTGCGCGGCGGCCGGCACCTGGGCGACAAGGCGCACTTCCCCCGCAACGCCCAGGACTGTGCTCCCGAGGAGGCGCTGACGGCCTTCCTCGAGCAGCATTACGCCGACCATCCGGCGCCGCCCCGCGTCCTCGTCGGCATCGACGTGGACGAGGATTGTGAGGCCATGCTCTCTGCGATGGCCGGGCACGCCGTCGTCGTGCAGCAGCCGCGCCTCGAAATGGAGCGCGCCTGGCTGGCGATGGCGGAAAAAAATGGCCGCCACGCCATCGCGGCGCAGACGATGCAGAAGGCCAACGCCGAGGGCAGGCTCGAGCGCCTGAGCGAGGTGCTCGGCACCGGCGAGCCGCTGCGGCGCATCGAATGCTTCGACATCAGCCATATTCTGGGCGAGGCGACCGTCGCCTCCTGCGTGGTGTGCATCGACGGCGCCATGAAGCATGGCGAATACCGGCGCTACAACATCGCTGGCATCACGCCGGGTGACGACTACGCCGCGATGCGACAAGCGCTGCTGCGCCGCTACGAGAAAGTGGCGGCGGGGGAGGGTGTACGGCCGGACCTGATCCTGATCGATGGCGGCAAGGGGCAGGTCGGAGCGGCGCGCGAGATCCTTGCCGAACTCGGGCTGGCCGATCTGCTTGCGGTCGGCGTGGCGAAGGGCGAGGGGCGCAAGGCCGGACTGGAAACCCTCTGCCTGCCGGACAGGGAAGAGCCGCTGAGTCTACCGGCGAACGACCCAGCCTTGCATCTCATCCAGCAAATTCGGGACGAGGCGCATCGCTTCGCCATCGCCGGGCATCGTGCGCGCCGCGCCAAGACACGCAGCCGTTCGAGCCTGGAGGATATCCCCGGCATCGGTCCCGCCAGGCGCAAGCGCCTGCTGGCACAGTTCGGCGGCTTGCAGGGCCTGCGCGCTGCGACGGTCGAGGATCTGTGCCGCGTGGAGGGCATCAGCCGCAAGCTGGCTGAAGCGATTTACAATCAGCTGCACTGAAGACGGATGAACGGAAGATGCCACTCAACATTCCCAACCTGCTGACTTGGGGCCGCATCCTCCTGATTCCGCTATTCGTCGGCGTTTTCTACCTACACCACGACTGGCTGGCGCCGCATCAGCAGAACCTGACCGCGACGGTCATTTTCGTCGTAGCGGCCCTGACGGACTGGCTGGATGGTTATCTGGCACGCACCATGAAACAGACTTCCGCCTTCGGCGCCTTTCTCGATCCGGTCGCCGACAAGCTGATGGTGGCCGCTGCGCTGATCATGCTGGTGCAGCTCGACCGGGCGGACACCATCGTCGCCTTCATCATCATCGGGCGCGAAATCGCCATCTCCGCCTTGCGCGAATGGATGGCCAAGATCGGCGCGGCCCGCAGCGTTGCCGTTTCGCTGCTGGGCAAGGTGAAAACGGTCAGCCAGATGATCGCCATCCCGATGCTGCTCTACCATGATCCGATACCGCTCTTCGATCCGCAAACAATTGGCACTTGGCTGATCTATCTCGCTGCCGTGCTCACGCTCTGGTCGATGGCCTATTATTTGCGAATGGCGTGGCCGCACCTGGCAGAGAAGTCGTGAATGAAGTTCGACGATGAGCAGGCGGCTTGACACGGAAGGCGCCACCGCTATAATGCACGCCTGTTCCGCGGGAATAGCTCAGTTGGTAGAGCGCAACCTTGCCAAGGTTGAGGTCGGGAGTTCGAGACTCCTTTCCCGCTCCAGTTTTCCGGGGAAAGCGCAACCCAAGGCGTTTTCCCCTTTTAGCTTCAAGCCCGGACATTCCGCGGCGGGGTAGCAAAGTGGTTATGCAGCGGCCTGCAAAGCCGTCTACGCCGGTTCGATTCCGACCCCCGCCTCCAATTCTTTCAACCTCGCCCGGATGGCGAAATTGGTAGACGCAAGGGACTTAAAATCCCTCGACCGGCAACGGTCATGCCGGTTCGATTCCGGCTCCGGGCACCAACCGATATGAATTCCATCGAGCGCTGCCTATCGTTCTCTATCGACCCCAGTTATTTTACATAATACATATTATGCAAAACTAAATTACCAAACCGGGGACTCGTTTAATCCCTGGCTCCTGATTTTTTGAGCATGCCGACAATCTCCCGATGTCCGGCCTCAGCCGCCCATTTCATCGCTGTTTCACCCTGCGCGTTTTTGTAACCCGGATCAGCTTTCGCATCCAGCAGCAGCTTTACGACCTTGCCATGACCGCCGCGTGCGGCCAGCATCAGCGCACTGGCCTGATTGGGCGCAATGGCATTCACCTCCGCCCCCTTGGCGATGAGGTATTCGACCGTTTCGTCATGCCCGCCGAACGCTGCATAAAGCAGCGGCGTCCATCCGCCATGATTGATTTCCGCTCCTGCCATTACGAGAAGTTTCACAATTTCAGTGTTTCCTTTCAGCGCGGCAAACATCAAAGGCGTATCGCCATACTGATTCCGTACCCTGACTCGCGCGCGATGGTTCAGCAGGAAGCGCACCAGCTCGATATTTCCCTTCTGCACGGCCAGCATCAGAAGCGAATTGCCGGACTTGTCGACCGTATTGATATCCATGCCACGCTCCAGAATAGACGTCACCACCTGGGTGTCGTCGTTCTCGATGGCCTGGAACAGATCTTCGTAGATTCCGGCAAAGACGCTGCCCGGCAGCAGATTGAGGGTAAACGCAATCAGTATGATCGGAACAAGCCGGCGCATGATGGAATACGAATACCTGGTTAATTAATCAACACATTGAATAAATTGCAGAAATTTTCCGTGGTGGCTTTTTCGACTTCATTGATGCCAATTTCCTTCAGCGCGGCAATTTCCATCGCGACATGGCGTACGAAGGCCGGCTCGTTTGTCTTGCCGCGATGCGGGACCGGCGCCAGATAGGGAGAGTCGGTTTCGACCAATATGCGCTCCAAAGGCACATGTCTGGCGACTTCCTTGACTTGCCTGGCGTTTTTGAAGGTGACGATACCTGAAAAGGAAATGTAGAAACCCAGTTCCAGCGCTTGATCGGCCAGTTGGCGGGATTCCGTAAAGCAATGCATCACTCCGCCGATTGTCTCCGCCTGCTCTTCGCGCAGGATTCGCAGGGTATCCTCTGCGGCATCCCGGGTATGGATGATCAAGGGCTTGCCAGCGATCCTGGCCGCGCGGATATGCAGCCGGAAGCGATCACGTTGCCACTCAGGCCTGTCCTTGTGCCAGTAGTAGTCGAGTCCGGTTTCCCCGATGCCGATCACTTTCGGGTTTTTTGCAAACTGCAAAAGTTGGTCTATGTCGGGTTCGGGGCCATCCTGATGTTCCGGGTGGACGCCAACGCTGGCGAAGAGGTTTTCGCGCTTTGCGACAATCTCCAGCAGCTTCGGCATTCCTGCCAGGCTGACACCGATGCAGAGGGCCGCCCCAACCCCGGCATCGTTCATTGATTCAATGACTTGATCTATTCTGTCGGAGAGTTCCGGGAAATCGAGGTGGCAGTGGGAATCAACCAGCATCAGGCAGGAAGGGAATCATATGGTATGGGTTTGCCGACCGGCCTGGTAGCCTGCCAGGATGGTTTCGATCTTGCGTTTGGCGGCCTGTCCGGATTCGTCCTCGCTGAACTGAACCCCGATACCCTGCGTTTTGTTGTTTTGCGCCCCGGCCGGGGTCACCCAGACAACGGACCCCGCGATGGGTAATTTTCCCGGTTCGTCCATCAGCGACAGCAGCATGAAGACTTCATCTCCGAGCGCATAAGGCTTGGCGGTCGGAACGAAGATGCCGCCGCGTTTCAGGTATGGCATATATGCGGCGTAAAGAGCTGATTTAGAATTGATATTAAGAGAGAGCACACTCGGACGGGCGCCGCTGGATGGCTGGGGTTTGGCTGGTTCGGACATGGTTTCTTATCTCCCGCTCGCAACCGCTCGCGCGTAGCGAGACAGCATGTCTTCGAGGAACAGGCGCGGATTCAAGGGATGCTGTGCGACGGCCTTGATTCGCAGCAACTCATTGTAGCAGCTAAACAAGCCGCTCAAGGTAGCATGCTGGGCAGCAGCGCGCACCGCTTGGGGCCTGTCGGTGTGGTAAACCGTCAAGCCGCACAATTTCATGAGCAGCAGGTCAAACACCCACTTTTGCAGCCAGATGACGAGCGTACGTTTGTCCACAGCCGCAGTGCCATCCTTGTTTTCCTTCAGCCAGGCTTCCCAGCGTCCGGCGATGGCGACCGGTCCGGCAACTTCGAGTTCGTTGAGATCGCGGAAAAAAGCATTCAGGCGATCCCAATCCAATGACTCGTCAGCGGCAGCCAGGGGCATGCCGCCGGCGTGGAATAATAATTCCTTCGCATGAGATATACCCGAGTCTCGCAGCCATGCCATCGCCAGTTCGGGTGCAGGTTTTGGGAAATTGATTGTCTGGCAACGGCTCAGGATGGTGGGTAGCAATCTTTTTTTATTGTTTGTAATCAATATAAACAATGTACTATCTGTTGGTTCTTCAAGTACTTTGAGAAGTGCATTGGCGGTCGCCTGATTCATCGCTTCAGCCGGCTGAATGACGATGATCCGCGCCCCATGACGGTGTGTGCTGACGCTCAGAAAGCCATCCAGGGCGCGAATCTGATCGATGCGAATCTGTTCGGATTTTTTCTTTTTTTCAGGGCTGCTTTCGTTTCCGGACTCCTCCGTGTCGTTCACCGCGGGTTCGATCAGCCTGAAGTCGGGATGATTGCCGCTGGAAAACCAGTTGCAGGAGAGACATGCTCCGCATGCTTCAGCCTCGCCGCTTGCTGATTCACAAAGCAGTCTCTTCGCAAGGGTTCGAGCAAAGTCTCTTTTTCCGCAGCCGGCCAGTCCTGACAACAAAATCGCGTGTGGCAGGCGATCGAACTGATTCGTGAGCCTTTTCCAGAGTTCTATTTGCCATGAATAAATCATTAAAATAAATAAGCTAATATAATTCCTTCAAGTTTTTTCTGAATATTGTGCAGACTCTCCGTTGAGTCCAATATCTTGATCCGTCCGGGCTCAGCATGAGCTCTGAAAAGGTAAGTTTGCCTGACACGCTCGAAAAAAGCCTGGGATTCCTGCTCGAAGCGGTCAGGGCGATGCCCGGTTTCGGCCAGGCGCTGGAGCGCAATTTCAGTCGGCAGATCAAATACCAAGGTCAGATCGGGCCGGAAACCCGCCTGCGCCCAGTCTTCCAATGCCCGGAGTTTCTCCTCTGCCAGCCCCCGCCCTCCCCCTTGATAGGCATAGGACGCGTCGGTAAATCTGTCGGATACGACCCATTTGCCTGAGGCGAGTGCCGGTAGGATGAGTTTGTCGAGATGTTCCTTGCGTGCGGCAAACATCAGCAGCGCCTCGGTTTCCAGGTGCATCGGTTCGGAGAGCACCAAGGCACGCAGTTTTTCCCCAAGCGGCGTGCCGCCCGGCTCCCGGGTGGGAACGACATCTATCCCTTTTCTTTTCAGAAAATCGATCAGCCAGGCATGGTGGGTGCTTTTCCCGGCCCCGTCGATGCCTTCGAGGGTGATGAACTTTCCCCGCATTCAGTTTCCCTTGCGCAACTGGTACTTTGCTACGGCCCGATTATGCTCTTCCAGTGTGCGTGAAAACTGGCTGGAGCCGTCACCGCGGGCGACGAAATACAATAGGTCGGTGGCCGCCGGATGCAGCGCGGCCTGGATGGATTCGCGTCCCGGCAAGGCAATCGGCGTCGGCGGAAGACCGGGACGGGTGTAGGTGTTATAGGGGCCATCGGCCAGCAGATCCCGCTTGCGCAAGTTGCCATCGAAGTTTTCGCCGAGCCCATAGATCACCGATGGGTCGGTTTGCAGCAACATGCCCTTTTTCAGCCGATTGACGAAAACCGAAGCGATCTGCCTACGATCGCGGGACTGCCCGGTTTCCTTCTCCACGATCGATGCCATGATCAGGGCCTCATAGGGAGAGGCGTACGGCAGGCCGGCATCGCGTCCATCCCATTCGAGCTGCAGGATTTTGTTCAATTGCCGATGGGCGCGCCTGTAGAGATCCAGATCGGAAGACCCTTTTGCAAAGAGATAGGTATCCGGAAAAAACCGTCCCTCGGCGGCGCCATCGATGCCGAGGCGATCCAGAATCTGCCGCTCGGTCCAACCCGCCGTGTCGTGGCGGATATCCGGATGAGCATCGATCGCGGCTCGCATCTGCCTGAAAGTCCAGCCTTCCGGCAGAACGATTTCCGATTGGGTGACATCGCCGCGAGTCAGCTTGTCCAGCAACGACAAGGGCGTGATGCCCTCCGCTACTTCATAGCTCCCGGCCTTGATGTCGGCAGACTTGCCCAGAGCGCGGCCGAGCAGGGTGAACTGCCAGGCCGGCATGGATATGCCCGCCATCTCCATCTGGCGGGAGGCACTTCGCAGCGGCGTGCCTGGCGTTATGGTGAAGTCGAGAGGACTGGTCTTCAGCACGAGCGGCGAAACGGCGAAATAGGCCATCCATCCGACAAACAGCAGCGCGGCGGCGAACAGCAGGCCGAGCAGGCGAAACATCCGGCGCATGATCGACAGGGGGTTGAAATGGGATGGAACCGCAAATGGTTATAATAACCTACCCCCATCTGAAGAAGACCACATGAATGCTTCCTGGCAGAACTTCCTCGCAAGCCGCGGTGCCCGCCTCGAGGCTGGCCAGGTCTGCGATTTCGGCGACCCGCAGGCAGAACTCAAGGCTGCCGCCGCCGGCAGTGTCCTGACGCCCCTGAGCCAGTTCGGCCTGATCCGCGCCACCGGCGACGATGCAGCCGCTTTCCTGCACAACCTGATGTCGAACGACATCCTGCACCTTGCACGAAGCCGCGCCGAGCGCTGCGGCTTCTGCAGCCCGAAAGGCCGCCTGCTTGCCGATTTCCTGGTCTGGCGCGAGGAGCGCGATTACCTGCTGCAACTCTCCGCAGATCTGCAGCCGACCCTCTTCAAGAAACTGGGAATGTATGTGCTGCGTTCGAAAGTGAAGCTGACGAGTGCCGGAGACGAGATCGTCCTGCTTGGTCTGGCCGGCGAAGGGATTGCCGCCACCCTGAAGGGAGCCGGGCTGGATGATCCAGCGGCTCCCATGGACGTGATGCATACCGATTTCGGTTCGGTCATCCGCCTTGACGACCGGCGTTGCCAGCTGGCCTTGAGGGTCGACGCGGCCACCGGGGTCTGGGCAAAACTCGCCGAACAGGCAACCCCCGTCGGCGTGGCGGCCTGGCGCTGGCTGGAAATCGTGGCGGGCATTCCCCACATCACGTCGGCGACACAGGAAGAATTCGTGCCGCAGATGGCCAACCTCGAACTGATCGGCGGCGTCAGCTTCACCAAGGGCTGCTACCCCGGCCAGGAAGTGGTGGCGCGCACGAAGTATCTCGGCAAGGTCAAGCGTCGCACCTATCGTGCGCATGTCACGGCCGCCTGCCCCCCGCCCGGTACGAACCTTTTCAGCATCGACCTGCCGGATCAGTCCTGCGGCAAGGTCATCGAGGCCGCGCCCAGCCCAGAGGGTGGCTGTGAGATGCTGGCGTCGATGTTGATGTCGAGCGCCGAATCCGGCGATGTTCGCCTCGGCAGCGTCGACGGCCCGCGGCTCGAGTTCCGCGCCCTGCCCTACGCCCTTGAATAAGTCGGACAGGCGATGTGCCTGATCCTGCTCGCCTGGCAGGCTCACCCGGACTATCCCTTGGTGGTCGCCGCCAATCGGGACGAGTTCTTTTCACGCCGTACTGCGGCGACTGACTTTTGGCAGGATGCCCCCACGGTCCTGGCCGGGCGCGACCTGGAAGCCGGCGGCACATGGCTCGGGATCACGCGCAGCGGGCGCTTTGCCGCCCTGACCAACTTCCGCGATCCTTCCCGCAACAGGCCGGGCGCGCCTTCGCGCGGCGAACTGGTCAGCCGCTTCCTGACCAGCAGCCAGGCACCCGCAGCCTATCTCGTCGAACTCGAATCCGGCGCGGACCGCTACAACGGTTTCAACCTGATCTTCGGCGATCCCGATGGTCTGTGGTGCTTTTCGAATTGCGGCAAGGAGACACGGTCGCTCGCACCGGGCGTGTACGGCCTGTCGAATCATTTGCTCGACACGCCCTGGCCGAAGGTGGAACGGGGAAAATCGGCGCTGCGCGCGGCGCTGATGGCGCTGCCGGACGAAACGCTGCTGTTCGACCTGCTCTGCGACGACCGCATCGCCCCGGACGAGGCCCTGCCGCGCACCGGGGTCAGTATCGAATGGGAGCGGCTCCTCTCCGCGGCGTTCGTGCGTTCACCCGATTACGGCACGCGTTCGGCGACGGTCTTGCTGCAGGACCGACACGGCACGGTGCGTTTCATCGAGCAGAGCTACCTGCCGGGTGCCGTGCCGGGCGGAAGACGGGCGTTTACGTTCAGCCTACAGCGGGAAGCTATTCGGTAATCTCCACCGTCGTCCTTGCCGGGACGAGGTCGAACAGTTCGAGGATGTCGCGATTGCGCATGCGGATGCAGCCGATCGATCCGGGCTGGCCCAGTTCGGTTCCGTCCGGCGTGCCGTGGATATAGACGAAACGTCGCATGGTATCCACGTCACCCA
>CALJZP010000176.1 GCA_937983545.1 uncultured Azonexus sp. | reverse complement strand
TCGATGATCTTTGAAAAAACACTGCGATAAGGCTCGCCGATATCCGGGTAAAGCACGGCGATCGGCCCGATGTTGCCGCCTGCGGCGGCCAGCCGGATGGGACCACCGCGCTGTGCATTGCCCTGCAGTAGCTGGCTGAGGCGGGGTTCTTCGAAATCCTTCAGGGTCAAGCGGATGATTTCGACCCCCGGTGTGTCTTCCATGCCACCGAGCAGGCTGCCAAAATTGGCTGGCCCGGCATCGTCCGCTTCGGCAAAGATCACGGCGATGCGCGTGATGCCAGCTTCCGCCTGGAGGGTAAAGGCGACCAGCAGAAGCGTCAGGAAATGGCGGAGAAAACGCAATGTCATTTCGGGATTATAGGCTGTAACGGGCCTGAAGCCAGAAGGTTCGACGCGGCATCGGGAGGTCGTAGACGATGCCGGAGGCAGCCTTGGTCGGTTCGCGGATATCGGCATTGAACAGGTTGAAGACCGAGCCGGAGAAATCCCATCCGCGCTTCCGCGGGCTGGTGCGCAAGGTCAGGTCTACCGAGGTGTAGTCTGGAACCTGTGGCCTGGTGTCGCCGGCGGGCCGCGCCCGGTCGGCGACATAATTGACCTGGCCGCTCAGGCGCCAGTCCGAGTAAACGCGCCAGTCGGCCCGGGTGTAAAGGTGTTGGCGCGGCGCATAGCCGGCATCCTGGTGCGTCGTCTGGTCAATATTGCGCTGATAGGCGTAGTACCCGCTCAGGCGCAGGCTGCTGGAAGCATCCCATAGAATTTCGAGTTCGCCGCCGTTGCCTTTTTGCTTGCCGGTATTCCGATAGGTAACGCCCGATTGATTGATGATGTCGGATATATCGTGGTGGAAAACACTGACGGTGGCTTGCAAGTCGTGGCTGGCTTGCCAGGTCACTGCCGCTTCGAGCGTCTTGATCTTTTCCGGCGTCAGGGATGGGTTGCCGAGGGCCACCGGGTTGCCTGTGGCATATTCCTCGACGAATGACGGTGCGCGGAAAGCCGTGCCGTACATCAATTTGGCGGTGAGGTCCTGACTGGTTTCCCAGACCAGGGCCAGACGCGGATTGGTGGTGCTGCCAAAATCGGAATAGGTGTCGTAGCGCAGGCCGGTGGTCAGCGTCCAGGCGCGGGCAAAGCTCCACTCATCCTGTACATACAGGTAATCGACATTGCGCTTGTGGGGGGAGAGGTAGAGGTTGGCACCGCTCGCCGAATAAATCGGCAGGGGGGTCGGCAGCGGTCCTGGTATCTGCGTGAAATTCTTGGTTTCCCTGGTTTTGTAGGTTTCCAGGCGATCATGGCCGAAGCCGAAACGGATGCGGTGGTCGGCAAAGCCGGTATAGATGCTGGTGGCCGAAAAGCGGGCTTGGCGTTCCCATTTGTCTGGATCGCCGACCATGCCGTCGGGGAAGGTGCCAAAGAAGGCTCCGCGCGGGAACAGCATGGCCGGCGTGGTGATCTCGTTGGCCAGGTTCATGAAGGAAGCTTGCACGGTGAGACTGAGGTCGCGGGCGAAATTGGCATCGTTCCAGGTAAGGTCGGTCGTGAAGCGTTCGCTGCGAAAACGACCATTCGGATCGAGGGCGCCAGCGAGCCCGACACCGAACCCGCCGTTGTTGCGCAGCGTGTAGCCGGTCCGCCAGCGTAACCGGCCGTAGCCGAGATCAAGTTGGGCATCGATATCATCATGGCCCGTATTCACCGAACCGGGTGCCAGCGAAGCGGCGGGTCCCGCCCACAGTTTGTCGATCCCGGTTTGGGCGTCCTCGCTGATGGTGCGGCGCTGTCCGTCGGTGCTACCGAACTTCAGGTAGCCGGCAATTTCGAGATCGCCGACGCGGCTGCCATGCTGGAGCCAGGTGTCCCAGGTGTTGAAGGAGCCAGCGCGCACGCCGAATGAAGTACCGCCAATTTCACCGGCTGTCTTGGTGATGATGTTGATCGTCCCCGAAAAGGCATCGGCGCCGTAGAGAGCAGACCCGGGGCCGCGGATGACTTCGATGCGCGAGATGTTTTCGACGGGCAGGGCGACTGGCATGTCGTTGCGGTTGCCCTGGTAGACGCTGGTCATCGGAATACCGTTCACCATCATCAGAACATGTGGATTCGATTCAGTGAGAATGCCACGTATGCTGTAAGTGGCTCCATAAGCAAGTGTGGAGCGCGAAACATGCATGCCGGGAACCGACTCCAGCGCCTCGTCTACGGTTTTTGCGCCCATGTTGGCAATATCTTCGGCCGTGATGACGGTGGCGACCGAAGGTGCCTTGCTGATGTGCTGGCGAGTACCGGTGGCAATGGTTACGAAATTTTTGTCGCCGTAGACCAGCGCAAGATCCTCTTCCTCGACCAGCGATTGGGCCAGCACAAAACTGGTGCTGCCAGCAAGCAGGAGGCCGGAAAGCAGACGGGCATGAAACATGGTAAATCTCCCAGGTCCGATTTCTTTTTTTAAATTTTTGACGAATCTAAAGGAAAGCCCGCGCCTTGGCAATGAAAAGGGATGTTATCGACACTCCGGAACCCAGGAACGCCTTGGCGGACCTTGATAAATGAGGGCGGAGCAGCGCAGGGGAAAAGTCGCCTGTTCCGGGCGGTCGCATGCTTCGATGTAACAGGGCGGCATGCCGGCCAGAAATGCAGGAAGCAGATACAGATAATATTCGCGTGATGTAAGGCCGATATCGAGGGCAAGCGCGGCCGCAAGCGCCGCATAGTTCATGCGCATGCGCCAGCGACCGGTGAGCAGTATTTCCTCGATGGCGAAAGCCAGCTTGACATGCTCGCCGTCGGCCAGACCTTCGTGTTCGGCTAATGCCAGCACGACGGCGTTGCGTTCATCTGCCGCCGATTTGGCTACGGGGCGGCCGTAGCCGCCGATGCTGCGATTGATCCGCAATTCGTCGGCGACGACTTCTGCCAAGGGGCGTCCTCCGCGGACGGCCGCCATGGCTCGCGTCAGGAAATCGGCGATGGCGATATCGATCTGACGGCCGTAGATGGCAGCTTCCGAGGTGGCGAGAGCGGCACTGATGCCGAGTATGCCGGTGCTTCGGGCACTGCCGGCAAGTGCGGCGACCCGGTTGTTCCACAGGCGCGGGTCGGGGTAGCTGGTGTTGACCCAGATGGCATGCAGGACCCTGAGTTGGGCGGGCGTATGCCGCCGGCCGCAGATGCCGAAGAGGTAGAGGTCCATCCAGTCGGCATCGCGTAGATCGGCGTGCAGATCGTGGCCGCGAAAGACGGCACGTTCGCCGGGAAAGCAGCCGCCCATCGTCGTCCGCAGCGGACCCTCCCAGGACTCGAGCGGGATTGATTCCATCATCGTGATTGCTCCTGATCTGTGTATCGGCCTGGGTCGTTGGCGATGTCGATAGCGAAGAAAGGAAAGCGCCGGAAGCCGCTTTCACCTTGCTCCAGCGCATGCGCGGCGGCACCGGGCAGGCGCAGCAACAGGGTCAGCATTTCTCCGGCGGCCGGGTCAAGGCCGAGGTCGCTCAGGGCGGCGGCGAGTACGCCGGTCATCGCCAGCGGCCGACCAGCGGCTTGTTCCAATGTTTCCCGATGGGCGGCAAGCCAAGCGATGTGGCCATCTGCCAGGTAGGTGGCGAGAGCGCTGAGGGTTTGTCTGACCGGGCGAGCGCAGCGCTGGCCGTAGGGAGCGAAACCGGGCGGGTGTTCGGCGTCCGGCCATACCTGCATTCTGCCGGCGGTGGCTGGCGCTTCTAGTGCGTGTTGCCAAGCCTCGGGGCGGTCACTGCAACTGGACCACAGTTGCATGCACTGGAAGACCTCGCGCGCTCCGCCGGAAACGCCGGCACCGGCAGCCAGCGCCGCCATCAAGGCGGCGGCAGCCGGCGAACCGCCAACACCGGCACACATTGCGGCGTGTACCGAGCTATCTCGCGGTCCAGGGTTGGCGACGGCGATGGAGAGGATTTCCAGGGCGCGGGCGATATGCGGTGCCGGGCGTTCGCCGCGAAACAGCAGGTAGAGATATTCCGGGTAGGTGGCCTGCTTGAGCAGTTCGCCGTAGACGTCGTAGCCGCTGCAATAACAGGCTTGCGCGGTGAATGCGTCGTCGTTTTCGGCATCTTCAGCCCACAATCGGCTGTGGATGATATTCCGTGCCGGTTCTGTGTTCATCTGCGGAGTCCCTAGAGCAGGCTCATGCCGCCATCGACCACGATTTCCTGGCCGACGATGTAGGAAGCCTCGTCGCTGGCCAGAAAGAGGATCGTCCGGGCTACTTCATCCGGGACGCCGAAGCGGCCGCTTGGCGATTTCCGGGCGATTTCGTTCTGGATCGATGCGCTGACTTCCGGAGGCAAGCCGAGGCGGTCGAACATCGGGGTCGAGATCGGCCCGGGGCTGACGGCGTTGATGCGGATTTTTTGCGGAATGAGTTCGAGCGACAACGAGGCGACCAGCGAGCGCAATGCTGCCTTGCAGGCGCCATAGACGCTGAAGCTGGGCGATCCGAGCCGATTGGTGATCGAGGTCGTGACCACCACCGAACTGCCGGTGCGGAGCAGTGGCAGGGCTTTTTGCAGCGTAAAGAAGACGCCCTTGAAATTGATTGCCAGTGCTTCATCGAAGGCGGCCTCGCTGACGGCCTGGAGAGGGGCTGGAGAGGCAGTGCCGGCGTTGAGGACGAGAAGGTCGAGGCCATCGAAATGTTGGCCGAGGTCAGCGAACAGGGTGTCGATGTCGCGAGGGTTGCCGGAGTCGCTGCAGTAAATCAGCGCGTCCGTTCCCAACAGGAAACGGGCCTTTTCGAGGCTCTCGGCGCTACGGCCGGTGATGGCGACGCGAGCGCCTTCGGCCTGAAAAAGCTGCGCGGTGGCCAGACCGATGCCGCTGCTGCCGCCGGTGATCAGGGCGGTTTTGCCGTGAAGTCTTTGCATGGTGTTTTCCTTAAATGTCGGTGCCGAGGATCTGCATGCGCAGATTCATGGGCGGGACTTCGTCTTCATCGATATAGACGTCGATCAGCGTCGGCCCCTTTTTTTGGCAGATGGCATCGATGTCGAGCGCGGCCATCTCTTCCGGTGAGCGGACGGTATAGCCGTCGGCGCCCATGGCGCGGGCCATGGCCGCGAAGTCGGTGGCTGGCAGCTGGAAACCGATCTGTTCCGCACCGGCCAGGCGCTGACCGTGCTTGACCATGCCCAGCGCCTGGTCGTTGAGAATGACGAAAATGACTGTCAGGCCTTCGGCGACGGCTACGGAAATTTCCTGGCCGTTCATCATCAGGCTGCCGTCGCCGGTAATACAGACCACCGGCACGTTCGGGTTGCCGGCGGCGGTGCCGACGGCCCCACCGATGGCCCAGCCCATGGGGGCGAAATCCATGGTCAGGCGCAGCCAGCCTGCCTCGCTCTGGCGGCGGCCGTTATCACGTCGCCGACCGCCGCCACTCATGCGGCGTTCGCCGAGACGACGATCGGACGGTCTCAGGTAGTGGGTGGACCAGGCGACGCTGTTGCCGGCGTCGGCCAGGAAGCGGGTACTCGGCGGGAACAGGCGGCCGAGGTCGTACATCAGGCGCTGCGGCTTGATCGGGCTGGCCGGGCTGGTGTATTTCTCGGAGTCGGCCAGCATACCGTCGTTGCCGGAGGCGGGCAGCAGCGGTTCGCGGCTGTTGCGGTGGTGCCGGTATTCGAAGTCGCTGCTTTCGCGCGTTTTGTGGCTGCGCTCGATCAAGCGGTCGAAAATGCTGATCAGGCGGCCGCGCACGTGCAATCGAGCCATTGGGGAACGGGCCAGGTGTTCGGCCGATTCGTCGATGTGCACCAGCTTGCTGTTGAGCAAGGAATCGCTCCAGCCGCTGCTGGTCCATTCGTTCATGCTGGTGCCGACGGCGAGGATCAGATCGACGCTGTCATCGTTGAGCAGTGCGCTGGCCGACGGATGGCCAGCAAAACCGAAGACGCCCCGGAACAACGGATGGTAGGGGCTGACCAGGCCTTTGCCGTCGGGTGTGGTGACGAAGGGAATATCGCGCTGAACGGCCAGCTGCAGGATGGTGCCGATGGCTTCGCCGCACCAGCCGCCGATCAGCAGGCGGACATTTTTCGACTGGTGGAGCAGATCGACCAGTTGGTCGGTGGCATCGGCGTCAAGCAGCGAGGTCGGGCGGATCTTGTCGGCGATGTTGTAAGAAGGCTTGCTGACCGGGCTGGGGCTTTTCATGATGTCCAGCGGAATGGTCAGGTGCACCGGTCCGCGTGGTGCGCGCACGGCGCGCTGCAGGGCGGTGATCAGTTTTGATTCGATCTGTTCCGGGTGCGAGATCAGCGAGTTGTAGCGGGTGCAGTGGCGGAACATGCCGAGGGTGTTGATGCCGGTGCATGCCGATTCCTGCAGGGCACGCTTGCCGAAGGAGGGAAGCGACGGCTGGCCGGTGATGACCAGCATCGGGATGCCGTTGTCGAAGGCGCAGGCAACGCCGGTAATCAGATTGGTGGCGCCGGGGCCGGAGGTGGCGCAGCAGACGCCGATCTTGCCGGTCTCGCGGGCATAGCCATCGGCCATGAAGGCGGCACCGGCCTCATGGCGGGCGACGATGGGGTGCGGGCCGCCGCGTCGGCTGCTGCGCGCCAGGGCATTGTAGAGCGGCTCGATGGCGCCGCCGGGAACGCCGAAAACGTATTCGATACCCATTTGTTCCAAGTAGGAGACGATCAGGTCGGCAACCTGCGTTTCGTTTTCTACCGGTGGCGTGAGGAGTGGCGTTTCTTCCGCTTCGTAATCGTAAGCGAGCGCAATGCGTGTGCTGTTCATCTGAGGCCCCTTGTTTGTTGGTTTTTGACCGGTCCATCTGATCCAAGGGCGCGACTATCTACGACTTTCGTCATAGTCCATGTGAATTATTTCACGCATTTGTCAAACTTGCTCGGGCTTCCGGAGCACCTTCCTGACTGGCAAGGCAGGATTTTTCATCGATTACGCTAGGAGGGTGATAGCTAGATCCTTGGTGGCATGGCGATTTTTGTGGCGCTGCTCAAAATTCGTGCGGTAGGCTGTTTTCTACCCGGCTCAAGGATTGCAATAGCCGCAGGAGACCGGGTCGGCCGTCGTGATGCCGTCGCTGCGTTTGCGCGTTTCCAGATGCTCGCAGCGGAGGCACTTCCAGATTTCCGCCCGGTACTCGCGAGTGGGCAATCCGCATTCGGCACAATGCAGCCCGGCCACCATTTCGGCGGCAGCAAAGCCGGGTGTCTCGCAGTGGGGGCACAAGGAGGACAATTTCTCCGCCAGGTTCAGCGCGGCCTTGCCGATGTTCACCATGCGCTCGGGGTGGCCGTGGGCTCGCAAGTCCCGTTCGACGAAAATCCTTGTCTCGGCGGACGAAACCTGCTTTGCCCATGCAAAGGCGGTTTTCAGGGATGGCCAGTCGGCCAGCCCCTTGCGCAAGCGCGGGTTGTTTTCGCTGGAGGGACGAAGCACCAGGTGCTGCTCGGGGAAGCCGATGCGTGAAGCGAACTCTTCCAGCTCCGTCCAGGTGACGATCCAGGCGTGATCGTTGCTGGCCGGCCCTTGATAAATGCCGACCAGCTCGATATTCCGGACTTCGTCGATCAGTAGCATGACCTCGATGTTCCATGGAAACAGGCCGGTATGGGGGTCGGGGCCGAAACTACCTTCGCTTGCCAGGCCGAGAGAGGCCCCGCTCAACTCCATGGCAATGCGCGCCTTGCGGCGGGCAGCCTCGAGTTGCTTGCCGTAACGTGGAATATCCCGGGTGAAGGTGCCCAGTTGATCGGTATCGAAGCCGCCGATCCGTTCGACACGACACCCCAGCATGTCGGCGAGGATGGGCGCGACAACACGCTCCTTGCCATGCTGTGTCAGGAAAGCGATTTGTTGTCCGTGGTAAGGGTGCTGCTTTGATGATGCGGCGGCGCGGCTATCGGACATGGATCAAGGTTTCGGCGTGGGAAGCAGGTCGTTGGCGCACGATGCGACATACTTTGAGATTGGAAAATGGATTGTCACTCACTCTTGTGGTGAGTGGTCTCGCTGGTATCTGGCATGCCCGCTGTCGGGCATGCCGTGATCGCCATGTCACGCATGGGTGGCTGGCAATTTACCTTCAGTGCGGGGGCGATGCCGGTGCGAGGCTTTCGTCTTTGGCCATGTCAGTGCGGAAAATCTCCCGCAGGCTGTCGCGCCGGTGCTTGTTCTGGCGTTCGAGGCGTCGGGCCAGCGAACGTTCGGCACGGTCGACCGCCCGGTTGATGGCGGCATACAGGTCGGATTCGGTATCCTCGATCACGATATCGCTGGTGCCGGGCAGGGCGATCTGTATGCGGCAGCACTTGTCTTCGCCGCCACGCGGACCGTTGATGTCGTACAGTCGCACGGCCACTTTCCGGACATCGTAGGTTGCCCAACTCAGGGCGAATCCCAGGCGGCGCTCGGCGTGCTCGCGCAATGCGGGAGAAAGCTCGAATCCTTGGGCACGAATGTCGATATGCATGATGCGCTCCTTTTGCGGTTGAGGAGCACTCATCCTAGAGGGGTTGGATAATTCGAAATAGACGAAATTTTCAGATCAATATTTCGGTTTAATCGAATCTTTTGTGGCTGCCGATATCGGGATAAGCAACGTTTATCCCCGTTTTGCCGGGGTAAGTCTGTGGATAAGCTCTGGGCAATTCGCGTAAGCGCTTGTCAGGCAAGTCGTTTTCCTGGTGTGCTCAAAATTTGAGCGCCTCGATGTTGCAGTGCACATCGAGGCATGGCAAAACCCTGAAGATAAGCTATCATATATAAGACTCGCGAGCCGGCCTCGGGAAGCTAAAAGCCGAACCAATCGGCCGCCGCCATTGTCGTAAAATATTCGTTTCCCAGAGCAACCCTTTACGAAAGGAAGTCGCCGTGCTTGAAGCCTATCGCGCCCACGTTGCAGAGCGTGCAGCCCTCGGTATCCCCCCGCTGCCCCTGTCCAAGCAACAGACCACCGAACTGGTCTCCCTGCTGAAGAATCCGCCCGCTGGCGAAGAAGCCGCTCTGGTCGAGCTGATCACCCATCGCGTGCCGGCTGGCGTGGATGATGCCGCCAAGGTCAAGGCCGAGTTCCTGGCTAAGGTTGCCAAGGGCGAAGAAGCCTGTGCCCTGATCTCCAAGGAAAAGGCCACCGAACTGCTCGGAACCATGCTGGGCGGCTACAACGTCAAGCCCCTGATCGACCTGCTCGGTTGCGCTACCTGCGGCGCCGTCGCCGCCGAAGGCCTGAAGAAGACCCTGCTGGTGTTCGATTACTTCCACGATGTTGCCGAGCTGGCCAAGGCCGGCAATGCCAACGCCAAGGCTGTCATGCAGTCCTGGGCCGATGGCGAGTGGTTCACCTCGCGTCCGGAGGTGCCGGCTTCGCAGAAGCTGACCGTCTTCAAGGTCACTGGCGAAACCAACACCGACGACCTGTCGCCGGCGCCGGACGCCTGGTCGCGCCCGGATATCCCGCTGCACGCCCTGGCCATGCTGAAGAACCCGCGTCCGGGTATCGAAGCCGACGAGCCGGGCTCGCGCGGCCCGATCAAGCAACTGGAAAAGCTGGCTGCCAAGGGCAACCTGATCGCCTACGTCGGTGACGTGGTCGGTACCGGTTCTTCCCGCAAGTCCGCCACCAACTCCGTGCTGTGGTTCACCGGCGAAGACATCCCCTTCGTCCCGAACAAGCGCTTCGGTGGCGTCTGCCTCGGCTCCAAGATCGCCCCGATCTTCTTCAACACGATGGAAGATGCCGGCGCGCTGCCGATCGAAATCGACGCCGGCCAGATGGACATGGGCGACGAGATCGAGCTCAAGGTTGACCAGGCTACCGGCAAGGTTACCGCCACCAAGAACGGTGCCGTGATCGCCGAATCCCAGCTGAAGACCCTCGTCATCCTCGACGAAGTCCGTGCTGGCGGCCGTATTCCCCTGATCATCGGTCGCGGCCTGACCACCAAGGCTCGTGAATTCCTCGGTCTGCCGCAATCCACCTTGTTCCGTCTGCCGCAGAACCCGGCCGACAACGGCAAGGGCTTCTCGCTGGCCCAGAAGATGGTCGGCAAGGCCTGTGGCGTGACCGGCATCCGTCCGGGCACCTACTGCGAGCCGAAGATGACCACCGTCGGTTCGCAAGACACCACCGGCCCGATGACCCGCGACGAACTGAAGGATCTGGCCTGCCTCGGCTTCTCCGCCGACCTGGTCATGCAGTCCTTCTGCCACACCGCCGCCTATCCGAAGCTGGTTGACGTCAAGATGCACCGCGAACTGCCGTCCTTCATCTCGACCCGTGGCGGTGTTGCGCTGCGTCCGGGCGACGGCGTCATCCACTCCTGGCTGAACCGCCTGCTGCTGCCGGATACCGTCGGTACCGGTGGTGACTCCCACACCCGTTTCCCGATCGGCATCTCCTTCCCGGCCGGTTCCGGTCTGGTCGCCTTTGCCGCCGCTACCGGCGTCATGCCGCTGGACATGCCGGAATCGGTGCTGGTCCGCTTCAAGGGCAAGATGCAAGACGGCATCACCCTGCGCGACCTGGTCAACGCCATTCCGTACTACGCCATCAAGCAAGGCCTGCTGACTGTCGAGAAGAAGGGCAAAAAGAACATCTTCTCCGGCCGCGTCCTCGAAATTGAAGGCCTGCCGGATCTGAAGGTTGAACAAGCCTTCGAACTCTCCGACGCCGCCGCCGAGCGTTCCGCCGCTGCTTGCGCCATCGCCCTGAACAAGGAGCCGATCGTCGAGTACATGCGTTCGAACATCACGCTGATGAAGTGGATGATCGCCGAAGGCTATCAGGACGCCCGCACCCTGAAGCGCCGTATCGCTGCCATGGAGGAGTGGATCGCCAACGGCACGCTGCTCAAGGGCGATGCTGACGCCGAATACGCTGCCGTGATCGAAATCGATCTCGCCGAAGTCACCGAGCCGATCCTGGCCTGCCCGAACGATCCGGACGACGTCAAGCTGCTGTCCGAAGTCGCCGGCGACAAGATCGACGAAGTCTTCATCGGCTCCTGCATGACCAACATCGGCCACTTCCGTGCCGCCGGCAAGGTCCTCGAAGGCAAGTCGGACATCCCGACCCGCCTGTGGATTGCCCCGCCGACCAAGATGGACGCCCTGATCCTGACCGAGGAAGGCTATTACGGCGTTCTCGGCAAGTCCGGTGCCCGCATGGAAATGCCGGGTTGCTCGCTGTGCATGGGTAACCAGGCACAGATCCGCAAGGGTTCCACCGCGATCTCCACCTCTACCCGTAACTTCCCGAACCGTCTGGGCATCGACACCCGTGTCTACCTGGGTTCCGCCGAACTGGCCGCCATGTGCGCCCTGGCCGGCCGCATCGTGACGGTGCCGGAGTACATGGAGCAGATCAAGCTGGTCAATGCCAAGGCAGCCGAAGTCTATCGCTACATGAACTTCGACCAGATTCCGGAGTTCGTCGAGCAGGCTGCGACTGTCGAGATGTAAGTTGCGAAAATCGGCCGGTTTTGCCGGTCGACCTTAGCAAGATAAAAAAGCCCCGCCGGGAAACCGGCGGGGCTTATTTATCGTTAGCTCATGAAGGGTGTTTTCCCGAGAGTGGAGCGACGCCGGGCTACTATGCCGAGGATAGCGAGCCCGGAGAGCATGAGCAGGGCCGTGCCTGGCTCAGGAACGGAAGTCGTGGCGATCTCGTAGCTCAGATTGTCGATGGCGAAACCCTCCAAGCCTCCCTGAAACCGGATGGTATCCACCAAACCGCGATAGCCGGAGGCAACCCATTCGAGCGAGCCGCCAGCCTGCGGATCTAGAATCGAGTGCACCAACTGCCCTTGAAAGAACAATGAAATGCTTGTGATCGGATTGGCCCAATCGGCCGCGTAGGATTTGTAGTAGGTGCCATGAAATACCACGGGGGCGCTGTCAAACCTCAACTCGCCAGTCGACGGACCGTAGAAAAGGAAGTTGTCGATACCCTCTCCGACGCCATTGACTACCCCCCCGGCCAGAGACCAACCGGAAATTCCGCCATAGCCGTCGGCAATGCCAACCGTAGGGACGTCCTCAAATGTAACGTTTACAGGGGTTGCCTGGGCAGCGGATGCCATGACCAAAGCAAGCGAAAATAAAAGTGCTGTCGCGGAGCGATTCAAGATATGGTCCTTTCAGAATGGATGAGCGCTTTGGAGGTTGAAAATTGGGCTTTGCGGCGAATCTTGATCCGTGAAGCCCCTGATAGCCGATGCTGCTGATCGGCTTGATGGATATTCCAGTCTGGGTCGTTCCGCCCGGCCCCGATCACAGCGGAAACGCTATACGCTGGACCAGTTCTCGCCCTTGACGGCATTGTCAGGCTGGCGCCTGACGAGCGCGCGCCCATCAGGTTTTGTTCCGGCGGGCAATATCTCTGCCGGGCAGGAATCTACGCTTTTCATCAACACTTGCCGGCCGCCCTGAGCAGGTCGTTGCAGCTTGCCTTGTTCGTTTTACCCCTGTCTTTAGAGCCCGGGGTAAAATCCGTGCACATTGCGCTGGCGCCACTGGCCATGCCCCAAGTCATCATTTTTCCAAAGCCTGATGGCTCAAGGATTTCGCACTTGTACGTTTTCCCGGCGCTGGTTTTTACGGTGTATTGGGTACCGTTGTAGCCGCCAGGCGCGTCGACCGGCTGCTGGCTGGTAATGGCAAATTGGCTCGTTTCCAGGCCGATCGCCATGGATATTTTTTGCATGGCTTTACCCGTGTCCTCGCCGGTGGCCATTTTCTCGGATTTGCTGTTGACATCGCCCTGCTCGGGCGACTTTCGTTCGGTTGTCGCGCAGCCGGAAAGCAGCGCTACCAGTGCCAGCATGGAAAGGATAGTTGCTCGTGTTTTTGAAAGCATATGGAACCTCGTTGGGTTTTGCTAAGAAAATGGTGTCTCCGCCCATCATTTTTGAATTCACCTGATCTCATTGCCGGCAGTGGATGGTGAATGGACGTTCACTGCCTGAATGCTGAGCAATACCTCGCGGATTGCAGCAATCACCGCATCCGGTTTCTCAAGGGGAATGGCATGGCCGCTATCAACCCACACTTGCTTGGCCCCTGGATGCAGGCGGACAATGTCGCTACGTTTGGCATTGGCATCGCGTGCAAGCGCCGATGTTTCGTTCATCGGCTTTTGCGCGCTGAGAACGACCACGGGTTTGCCCGTAAATGGAGGTAAGGCAAGCACGGCTGCACCGGTCGCGGGAAGCGCCTCCAGTTCTCTGCTTGCGGCGCTGGACAACGAAAAATCGAACATCAGCTTCATCCAGGTTGGCCAGTTATCCTTCGCGCCAGCGCCGTTCAATTGCTCGGGGTGGGTCGAGTCCACCAGCACCAGACCCGCAACTTCTTGCGGGTAACGCCGCGCGTAAAGCTGCATATAGAGTCCGCCGAGGGAGTGACCCACCAGTACGTAGGGTGGCGCCATGCCAATATCACGCAGGTTGCGCCGCAATTCGTCGGTGATGGCGTTGCCGTCTCGCGGCGTCGATGCTTCAGTACTGCTGCCAGTGCCTGCTCTGTTATAGGCAAATACCGTTGTTTCCCGGGCGATTGTGGGAAGCACTTCCGCCCACCATTGGAGTCGGCCGCCCAGTCCGTTCTCAAACACGACAACCGGTGTGCCCACTCCCGCCACCACATGCTCAACCTTCCTGCCGTCCAGGGATGACGTGGTGACGCCGCTGATCGAAGCGCAGCCACTCAGAGCCAACAGCAAACAGAAGGCAGCCATCAGTCGCCTGTCGGCGTGGCGCATTGTGTTCAGCATGTGGATGCTCGAATCGGTTCGGTGACGAGCGGCTTTTTCGCGACAATGAAGACCCGGAAATCCTTTTTCTTGGTGCCGTGTCGTTCAACCGACACAATCTGCAAACCCTGCCGGATCATCGCTGCCCGCAATTGGACTTCGTTGAGGCACTGCACAAGACGGGGAGCCTTGCCGACGGCACGCATCAGTGGCAGGGCCAGGTGTTGAATTAGCGGGTTCATCTCGGCAAGGCAGGGCGTTTTGGATATGAACAAGCCGCCAGGCCGTAAGGCCTGCGCAGCCATGGCCAGCGTTTCGTCGAGGTCGCTCACCAAATGCAAGATATTGAATGCCAGCACCCTGTCGTACGTCGCCGCTCCGAACATCGGCTCATCGGCGTCGGCCAAGGCAAACGACAGTTGCGGGGTGGGTTGTGATGCCAGCTTTTCTTTCGCAATGGCAATCATTTCTGCCGAAATGTCCGTTGCCAGAAAACGTCCGGTACTGGCAGCCAAGTGCAATGCCGTGGTTCCTGTACCGCAACCAATCTCCAGAACATCGTGCTCGGTGGATAGCAGGCTGCGCGTGCGCTGCAACGAGGTCTCGTAGCCCGCCATGTCAGCAATCGGATCAGCCGCATATTTGCGGGCAATACGGTTCCAGAAACGTGCTTTGCGCAGTGTGGCTGTGTCCGCACAAGTCGAACGCGTGTCGTCGGTTAGATGTTTGTTGCTTGGAAATGACATGGATTAGGTCGGCGTGAAACGCTCCAGTGGCGAGGTTTGGATGTTACCTGTATAAATTCGCATTAAAATCCCCAAAATTTGCAATTAACCTATACGTTTATGCATGGATAAGGTCGACTGGAACCAACTCAGGGCGTTTCTCGAGACAGCGGAAACCGGCTCACTGTCGGCTGCGGCACGTAAGCTGGGCTTGACACAGCCAACACTGAGCCGCCAAGTGGCGGCTATCGAAAAGTGTTTGGGTGTAACCTTGTTCGAGCGGGCGGGAAAGAGCATGGTGCTCACCGCTACCGGGCTGGATCTACTTGAGCACGCCCGCACCATGGGCTCCGCTGCCGACGCTCTGGGGATGGCGGCCACAGGCCGGTCGCAGGCGGTGGAAGGTGTCGTCTCGGTGTCCGCCAGCGATATGATCGCCACACACTTGTTACCCAACTTGATACGGCGGCTTCGGCAGGAGGCACCCGGCATTGCGATTGAAGTGATTGCCACCAATGCGATCAGCGACTTGCAGCGACGCGAAGCGGACATCGCGATTCGTCACGTCAATCCAGACCAGCCTGAGCTGATTGCCCGCCTGATACGCCAAGCTACCGCCTGCTTCTATGCTTCGAAGGATTGGGTGGAAACGCACGGTCACCCGCGCAATGCGCAAGATGCCGCCAGATTGCCGTTCGTCGGCGCTGACCGTGCAGGCCGTTATTTGGCGTATCTACACCAGCATGGCCTGCCGCTGAGCGAGGCCAACTTCAACTGCTATGCCGACCATTCGGTTGCTCATTGGGCGCTGGTGTGCCAAGGCTTGGGTATTGGTGCCATGATGGATGAAATCGCCTTGGACACACCGGGCGTCATTCGCGTGCTGGACGATATTCCCCCGGTGCAATTTCCCATTTGGCTGGTCACGCATACTGAACTACATACCTCCCGGAAAATTCGTGTGGTATTTGATTTCCTGGCGGAAGGCCTGGCGCAAGGCGTACCTGGGGCCGGGCATGGCGATGGGGAGCGGTATGGGTAACCAGGCATTGATTTCCGGAATTTGTCGAAGTCGCTGCGACTGTCGAGATGTAATTTGCGCTCGGCGGGGCGGCAAGATCGTTTGATTTTGCCGTTCGGCCGAAACCGATCAACAAAGCCCCCGTCGGGAAACGGCTGGGGGCTTTGTCTTTTCGATGATTGCAAGGGTTTGGGGCCGGCCTTGTCTGCTCGATGGTTACCAGCTGTCCTTCATTCGCCCTCTGGGTGGCATTGAGCGCAAGCGCAATATTCCCGAATTCCGGAAGTTTTATCGCCGGTGAGACGGTCGATGGGTTAAATCGGGCTCTGCCAAGCCATTCTTGGGGCATTTTCAGGTTGGCATCGGGTTTGCTAAAGGATTCCGGTTTGCGGTGACCTTCCGCTGACTGTTTCCGAATGCTTCAGGAGAACCCACGATGCGCCATACTGTTCGCGATTCGCTCCAGCCCCTTTGTTCCCTGCGTGCAGCTCGCCAGCGGCGCACCCGTTTTCTGGTCAACATCGTTGCCGGGACCCTGTTTTCGATGGGGGCGCTGAATTCGCTGCAGGTAGCAGCATTCAGCGACGGGGAATTCCGGGTTAACAAAAATGCCTTCACCGCGTCCGGACGCCTGTTACCTGTGCTGGGCGAGCAGGAGGTGGCGGCCGATGGACTCACCTACGCCAGTCTGATCGGATTGGCCGCGAAGGCGCCGCTCCCGGCGGGCGCGGCGGCCGTCAACGAATCCACTGCGGTCGAGGCGGTGTCCGCGAACGAGCAGGAGGGGCAAGCGGCCGCCAGGGAGGCAGCGATGGCAGCCCTCGAACAATGGGCGCAGTCCTGGCGGAGCCGGGATGTGGAAGGCTATCTGACGGCCTATGGAGAAAACTTCCGGCCGGCCAATGGTCTTGGCCGCGACGAGTGGTCCCGGCAGCGTCGTCAGCGTATCGGCGAGAAACGGGATATCCAGTTGAACTTGCGCGAGATTCAAATCGAGGCGGAAGCGGATGCCCGTATCCGTGTCAGGTTCGTGCAGGACTACCGGGCCGACCAGTTTGTCGAGCGCGGAACCGCGAAAGTGATCGTCATGGCGCTCGAAAACAATGTCTGGCGAATTCAGAGCGAGGAAAGCCTGCCCTGAGCGCCGTGTTTGCGGGCAAGAGAAGGGGAAGGCTGCTGGCGGCCTTCCCCTTTTTGCTGCGCGTGTACCGCCCGCATCATCCCCGGCCCGTGGGCATCGCATCGCGCGGCGATGAACTGGATGGTGTGCTTGTACGAACCGCTTGCCGACCGCTACCGTTGGCGTGGGGTCGGCTTCATCGTTGCTTGCGGTTGTTGTCCTCCTGACGGCAAGGGTGCCCTGAAGCGAGCTGCACCGCGTGCACGCGCCGCTTAGCTGGCAAAGCGGAAGCGACCGGACAACTCCTGCAGGCGGCTTGCCAGACTGTTCATTTCCGAGGCGGCGACCGCGACTTGCTGGATCGACGCATTGTTGCCGTCGGTCAGGCTGGAAATGGTGTTCATCGATTCGACCGTTTGCTGGGAGGCCTCGGATTGTTGCCGGCTAGCGGAGGCGATGGTTCGGCTCAGGTCGCTGACGTCGCCGGCCGCTTCGAGTATGCGGCGCAGGGTGTCGCCCATCGTGCGGGTCTGCTCGGCCCCTCGTTCTACATCGCTCATGACCGCTTCCATCGTGGCGACGGCAACCTCGGACAGTTCTTCGACGCTTTCCAGCAGGCTGCCGATGTTTCCGGAGCTGGCAGCCGTTTTTTCCGCGAGCTTGCGGACTTCGTCGGCCACGACGGCAAATCCACGCCCCTGTTCGCCGGCACGGGCGGCCTCGATGGCGGCATTCAGTGCCAGGAGGTTGGTCTGGCCTGCGATGTCCTTGATGCTTTCGGCCAGTTCGCTGATCCGATGCATGGAGTCGCACAGGTTCCGGATAGAGCCGCTGGAAGCCTGGACGCTGCTCACGATACGGGTGACGGTGTGCAGGTTATTGTCCATGTTCGCCACGCCCACCTCCGCCAGTTGGTGAGCCGCCGTGCTGGCTTGTCCGACCCCGCTGGCGCCGCTGGATACTTCCTCGATGCTGCGGCTCATCTGCTCAAGCGCGCTGGTGATTTCAACCACACGGTCGCTCTGTGTCTGCGAACGGCGGGCAGTTTCATCGATCTGCCGCGAGAGCACGAGGGCATTGTCCGAAGTGATCTTTGCCGCCTCCTGGATTTCGGACATCAGTGTCCGCAGATTGTCCTGCATGTCCGCGACCGACCTGACCAGGGCATCGAATTCGGTGTGTCCATGAACGTCGATCCGGGTCGTCAGGTCGCCGACCGAAACACGGCGGACGACTTCGCGCACGCGAGCCAGGGGCTTGGCGATCTCGCGGGACAGATACCAGTACATCGCCCAGAGCAGGGCAATGCCCAGCGCGGAAAAGGCCCACATCTTTCGGGACAGCTGCTGGCGCGTGGTACTGGTCTCCGCATTTTGTTCCTTGGCGCGCTTGATCAGTGTCCCTTCCAGTGCCTGGACCTTCTTGTCGAGGGAGGCGATGGCCGGATTGACCTTCTTCAGGATGACCAGATTGGCTTCGTGAAAATTGCCTTCCTTGAATGCGGCGACTGATTCCTTGCCGGCGGCGACATAGGTGTCCAGACCGTTGCGGATCTCCTGCAACATCTGGCGCTCGTCGTCGGGCAGGCCGGTGCGCTTGAGGTACCCGGCCAGCGCCTCGTCGGCCACAGTCAAGGCCGCCTGATAATTGTCGAGATGGCGGTTGAGCGGGTGGTCATGCAGTTTGTTCCATTCGCTGGACGGATCGTGCTGCAGGCCGAGCAACAACTGGGCTCGCGCGTCGTGAATCCCACGCATGATGCCGCTGCTCGAACTGATCGGTTGTAGCGCCGTCTCGTAGATTTGCTCGGCCTGGCGATACATGCGCGCCGAAACGGCGTCGCCGACTCCGGTGCCGACGACAAACGCGATGCTGACCAGCATGAAGGTGACAATCAATTGCCGACGCACCGTTAAGTTACTGAATATCTTCATGAGGATGGTTCCCAAAAACGATTCGGGTGGGGTGAGAACACCGCAAGCGGGAGACGGCACGAGGGGCCAGGCGCTCGCTTGCCAACCTTGCCCGGCTCGGGAGTGGAACTTGCATTCCCGGTACCTCGCGCCTTGACGCACATCCTGCCGCCTGCAGTGACTACCTCCGGTAGCCCGCAAGACGAAAGATGCCTGCAAGGAACGCGCCAAGATTCCGGAGCGCAGTTGGAAACTTCGGAATCAAGCGCTGCGGCGCTGACGGCGAGTGGTCCTCGCAGCTTCGTCTGGACACGGCCGAGGCAGCCCCCGGAAGCGAAGGCAGTGCAGGCGCAAGTGTGATTGAGCAATGTGCTCTTCCGGCAAGTGTGCCTCCCGTTTTCGGGAATCTCGGACCGTCAATTCCTGATTCGTGGAATTTCCGATCCCGATTTGCATCTGCCTGGAGATTCGGACAGCGATGGCCTGTCCCGCACTGAGGGGCACCTTGATACGCCTCGCCCGCAATTGTAAGCGGGCAGGCGGAGTGTCATTGCGCCGGCCAGAACAGTAGCGAGGCACCCAGGCCGAACATCAGCAGCGCGATGCCGGCATCGAGCACGCGCCAGGCGACGGGGTTGGCGAAGAGCGGAACGAGCAGGCGGGCGCCGTAGCCTAGCACGAGGAACCAGAGTACGCTGGCCAGCACGGCGCCGGCACCGAACTCCCAGCGGCCTTCGCCGCGTTGGCCGCCGAGCATGCCGAGCAGTACGACGGTGTCGAGATAAACGTGAGGATTCAGGAAGGTGAACGCGGCGCAGGTGAGGAGTGCCCGCTTGAGTGATACCGTTTCGTCGCCGGCAAGCGTCAGACGCTCACCGTGCAGGGCGCGCCGGGCGGCATGGGTGCCGTACCAGAACAGGAAGGCGCCGCCGCCGTAGCGGGCAATGTCGAGCAGGAGCGGCTGGGTGGCAATCAGCGCGCCCAGGCCGGCGATCCCGGCGAAGATCAGCAGCGCATCGCTTCCCGAGCAAAACAGGGCCAGCGGCAGTACATGCTGACGGCGCAGTCCCTGACGCAACACATAGGCGTTCTGGGCGCCGATGGCGACGATCAGGGCGGTACTGGTCAGCAAGCCGGTCAGGAAGTGTTCGGTCATGATTTTCTCGGGAGAGCGGTATTCGCGATGACGTTCACTTTGCATGCCGCAGATGATGAACTCCAGTTAAACTTTCTTAGTATTCTTTAGATATTTTTAATCATGAAGATTGATCATGCCCAGCTCACGACTTTTGCCGTGGTGGTTCGCGAAGGCAGTTTCGATGCCGCCGCGCGGCGCTTGCATGTGACGCCGTCGGCGATCAGCCAGCGCGTTCGCCTGCTTGAGGAGCGGATGGGGCAGATATTGATTCAGCGTGCTTCGCCCTGCAGGGTGACCGAAGCGGGGCAGCCCTTGCTGCGCTATGCCGAGCAGCTGGCCCTGCTCGAAAGCGAGGCCTTGGCCGCAATGGGGGTGAGCGACGCAGAAGGCGGCGATTCGAGAGAACGGGAGCCGACCCGCATTCCCTTGGTGATCAACGCCGATTCCTTCGACAGTTGGTTCGGCGACGTTTTTGCCGCGCTGACCGAGCATCCGGAAATCAATCTGGAGGTTCGCGTCGAGGACCAGGATCATTCGCTGGCCTTGCTGCGCGACGGTTCGGCCATGGTCGGGGTGAGCGCTGCAGCGGCGGCGGTGCAGGGCTGCCGTGTTGAGTTACTCGGCGCCATGCGCTATCGGGCGCTGGCGACGCCGGCCTACCTTGCCCGCCATCTGCCGCACGGGCCTTCGGTGGACGATCTGGCGAGAGCGCCGATGCTGGTGTTCAACCGTAAGGACGCGCTGCAGGACGTCTACCTGCAGCGCCTGACCGGCCAGGCGATCCGTCCGCCGACGCATACCGCGCCGACGACCGGCGCCTTTGCCGAAGCGGTCCGGCGCGGGCTGGCCTGGGGCATGATTCCCGACCAGATGTCGCGCGCTGACCGGGCGGCGGGGGTGCTGGTCGAGATCGTGCCCGAACTGGTCCTTGACGTGCCCTTGTACTGGCATCGCTGGCGCATCGACTCGCAGGCGATCGACACCTTGACGCACCATGTGCGGGCTGCTGCCCGGGGCGCTCTCGAATGAGGTTGGCGGCGCTGCCCACCGCTGAATAGCATTTGCCCAATGCGCAGTTTGGGGGCATTCAGTTAGCCGGAGCCAGGCTGGTCAGGCCCTTGCTGTCCCTGATCAGGGTGATGCCACGTCGGGTTTCGATCAGGCCGCCGGCGACGAAGTCGCGTATCAGACGGGCGATGACTTCGCGCGTCGTACCCAGATGAAAGGCCATCTGTTGCTGTGTCATGCGCAGTTCGCCGGCTGCCGAGGCATGCACCAGCATCAGGTTGGCCAAGCGCTGATTGAGTTTGTAGGCGTGGACCACCTCGAGTTCCGCCATCAGTCGGAATACCAGTGTCGAAAGCGTTTTGACCGTCAGGTCGCGGATCACCGGTTCTGCGGCAAACAATTGGCGGTAGGTGGTGCCCGGAATCAGTGCCAGGCTGGTTTCTTCGACCGCTTGTACCCAGGCTGGATAAAGCAGGTCGTTGAACAGGCTGTTGAGCGCGAAGACACAGGTTTCCCCGGGTTCGATGAAGTACAGCGTCGCCTCGGTTCCGTTCGGTGCCATCGAAAAGACCCGCAATCGGCCTTCAAGGACGAAATAAGCCCCGGAGGTGCGTTGTCCCTTGAAAAGCAACGGGGCGGAAGAAGGACAGTGCCGGCTTATCATGCCTTCTTCCAGCAACTGTCGCCCCGCCTTGCTGAGCTGGCAAAAAGGGCTGAACGTTTCAATCTTCCCCATACGCCCTCCTTATCGTGCGTGCTGTCTCTTGTCCGTATTATCGGACGAGCGGAGGAGGGCGGCAGCGGATTGTTGTCTTGCCGCGCGTAACGTGTCGCTGCTCAATGCCTCCAGAAAGGCGACGATGTCTCGGATTTCGCGGTCACTCAGGGGGCTGCGGTCGATTTTGCCGAGTGAGCTGTTTTGATTGAGCCAGGTCATCAAACCGGT
>CALJZP010000175.1 GCA_937983545.1 uncultured Azonexus sp. | reverse complement strand
GCCAGCACGCTGACGCTGATCGCCGGGGAAGACAGCGACCTGCTCAGCGGCGAACTGCGTGTCGAGGCACCGGATAACACCGCCTCGGGGGCGATGCTGTCGCACCCGGCCGGCTGGGCGGCGCTGGCCCTCGGCGTGGGTGGATTGCTTGTCTGGCTCTGGCGTCGTCGCTCGAAAGGAGGTGCATGATGAAAAAAGGACTCCTCGTGCTGGCTCTCCTGGCTGGCATTCCTCCGGTGGCGATGGCTCACGAAGGCCATGACCATGCCGACGAGAAAAAAATGGCCCGTCCGTTGGGCGACGCACCGCAGCGCCTGCCGGATGGCGCCGTCTTCGTGCCCAAATCGGCACAGCGCGGCATGGCCGTGCTGACGCGCAAGATGCAGGCGGAAACGCTGCCCAAAACGCTGGAGTTGCCGGGGCGCGTGATCATGGACCCGCATCTCGGCGGGCGCGTGCAGGCCATGATTCCCGGCCGCATCGAGCCGGCCGGCCCGCATGGCTTGCCGGCAGCGGGCACTCGGGTGAAAAAAGGCGAGATTCTGGGCTGGGTGGTGCCGGCCTCCGGTGCCATCGAGCGCTCCAACCAGGCGGCCTTGCTGGCCGAGCTGAAGGCCGCGCTGGGCCTGGCCGAGCGGCGGCTGGCACGGCTCAACGAACTGGCCGATACGGTGCCGAGAAAGGACATCGATGGCGCCGAGAGCGAGGTGGCCAGCCTGAAGGGGCGCCTGGCCGCTGTGGGCGGTGGCTTGTCCGGGCGCGAGGCGCTGGTGGCACCGGTTGGCGGGGTATTGGCGGCGAGCAACGCGGTGGTCGGGCAGGTCGTCGAGCCGAAGGAGCTGATCTTCGAGGTCATCGATCCGGACAGCCTGCATGTCGAGGCGACTGCCTTCGAGGCCGTGCCGCTCGGCGATGTGGCGGCGGCGACGGTGGCGGTCGGCGGCCGCTCGGTGCCGCTGGCTTTCGTCGGTGCGCCCCGCCGCCTGCGCGAACAGGCCTTGCCGCTGATTTTCGAGAATCATGCCGCCGGTGCCGGACTGGCTCTCCCGCTCGGACAGCCGGTCAAGGTCCAGGTGCAGCTCAAGTCGACCGTATCCGGCCTGCCGCTGCCGGCGACGGCCCTGGCGCGCAACACGGCGAACCAGGTGATCGTCTGGGTGAAGACCGCGCCGGAACGTTTCGTGGCGCGGGCGATCCGCAGCGAGCCGCTGGACGGACTGCGGGTGCTGGTCACAGGCGGCCTCGAACCGGGCGAGCGGGTCGTCGTCCAGGGCGCCAGCCTGATCGCGCAAATCCGCTAGGAGCACACCATGTTTCAGTGGCTTGTCGAAAAAAGTCTGGGCAGCCGGCTCTTCGTGCTGGTGGCGGCTACCGCGTTGATGATCTGGGGCGCCGTGCAGGCGACGCGCTTGCCGGTCGACGTCTTTCCCGATCTCAACAAGCCGACGGTGACGGTGATGACCGAAGCCGGCGGCATGGCGCCCGAGGAGGTCGAGCAGTTGATCAGTTTTCCGCTCGAGACGGCGATGAGCGGCTTGCCGGGAATTGCGACGGTGCGCTCGATTTCGAGTGCCGGCCTGTCCTTCGTCTATCTCACCTTCGACTGGAGTGTCGATGGCTATCGCGCCCGGCAGATGGTGACCGAGCGGCTGGCGGCGATGGAATCCACCTTGCCGCCAGGTAGCCTTCCGCGCATGGGGCCGGTGTCGTCGATCATGGGCGAGATCATGCTGGTCGCCATCCCTATTCGTGGCGAGGGGGCCGATCCCAAGGCGGCACGGGAATACGCCGACTGGGTGCTGCGGCCGCGCCTGATGGCGATTGCCGGCGTGTCGCAGGTCATTCCGATCGGCGGCGAAGTCCGGCAGTTCCAGGTGCAGCCCGATACGCGGCGGATGATGGAACTGGGCGTCGGCCTCGACCAGATCGAGGCGGCGGTACGCGGTTTTGCCGCCAACACCTCGGGTGGCTTTCTCGAACTGAACGGGCGCGAATATCTGATCCGTCACCTCGGGCGCAGCGCACGGCTGGAGGATCTGAAGAACCTCGCGCTCACGGCGCGGAGCGGGCAGCCCATCCTGCTGCGCCAGGTCGCCGATGTCGGCTTCGCCGCGGCGATCAAGCGCGGTGACGGCGGCTTCGACGACGGGCGCGACGGCGGCCCGGCGGTGATCCTCAGCATCCAGAAACAGCCGACGGCGGATACGGTGGACCTGACGCGGCGCATCGAATCGGCGCTGGCCGATCTCAAGAGCAGCGTGCCGGCCGGCCTGAGCGCCCCGCAGGTGATCTTCCGCCAGGCCGACTTCATCGAGGCGTCGCTCGGCAACCTGCAGCTCAAGCTGCTGATGGCCGCCTGCTTCGTCGCCGGCGTGCTGTTCTTCTTCCTCGGCAATCTGCGGACGATGCTGATTTCGCTGACGGCGATCCCGCTCTCCATCCTGACTGCCATCCTGGTCTTCAAATGGTTCGGCTTGTCGATCAACACCATGACCCTGGGCGGGCTGGCCATCGCCATCGGCGAACTGGTGGACGATGCCGTCGTCGATGTCGAGAACATCCTGCGCCGCCTGCGCAAAAAGGCGGCCAGCGGCCAGCCCTACTCGGTGCGCGAGACGGTGATCGCCGCCTCGCTCGAGGTGCGCACGGCCATCGTCTATGCGACGCTGATCATCGCCCTGGTGTTTGTGCCGCTCTTCGCCCTGCCCGGTATCGAGGGGCGCTTGTTCGTGCCGCTCGGCATCGCCTACATCGTCGCCATCCTGGCTTCGCTGGCTGTGTCGGTGCTGGTGACGCCGGTGCTGTCGAGCTACTTGCTGCCGGCGCTGGTGCGCCACGACCATGGCGAGACGCGCCTGGTCATCCGCCTCAAGGCGGCCTACCGGCAGGCCCTGGAGCGCGTGTTGGCGGCGCCGCGCCTCCCGGTCGTGGCGGCCGGCATCGCCGTCGTGCTGGCGACGCTTGCCGTGCCCTTCTTCCCGACTACCTTCCTGCCGCCGTTCAACGAAGGCTCGATCACCCTCGGCCTGCGCCTCAACCCGGGCGCCACGCTGTCCGAATCGATCCGCGTCGCCACGGCGGCCGAACAGGCGCTGCGTGGCCTCCCCGAGATCGAGCATATGGGCCGGCGCACCGGGCGGGCCGAACTCGACGAACATGCCGAGGGCGTGCATGTCACCGAGTTCGAGATCAAGCTCAAACCGGACGGACGACCCAAGGAAGCGGTCTATGCCGACATCCGCCAGCGGCTCAAGGAGTTGCCGGCCAGCCTGAGCCTGGGCCAGCCGATCGCGCACCGCATCGACCACATGCTGTCCGGCGTGCGGGCGCAGATCGCCATCAAGATCGTCGGCGAAGACCTCGACACGCTGCGCGCCCAGGCCGGCCTGCTGCGCGAGCGGCTGGCCAGGATTCCGGGCCTCGCCGATCTGGAAATCGAGAAGCAGGTGCTGGCGCCGCAGATCAAGGTACGCGTCGATTTCGACGCGGCGGCACGCTACGGCATCTCGACGGCGCAGCTGACGCGCACGCTGCAGACCCTGGTCGATGGCGAGAAGGTGACGCAGATCGTCGAGGGCAACCGCCGTTTCGATCTGGTCGTCCGCTTGCCGGAGGCGGCCCGTTCGCTCGACGGGCTGGCCAACCTGCTGGTCGAGACGCCGGCCGGTCGCGTGCCGCTGTCCCGGCTGGCCAGCATCGAAGATGCCGACGGGCCGAACCAGATCACCCGCGACGATGGCCGGCGGCGTATCGTCATCTCGGCCAATGCCCAAGGTCGGGCGCTGTCCGAGGTGGTGGCCGACCTGCGTGCCGCCGTGGCCGATTTCTCATTGCCCGAGGGTTATTTCGTGACCCTGGGCGGCCAGTTTCAGGCGCAGGAGGAAGCGGCGCGCTTGATCGCCGTGCTTGCCCTCGGTTCGGCGGCCTTGATCTTCATGGTCCTCTTCAGTCGCTACCGCTCGGCGGTGCTGGCCGCGCTGATCATGGCCAACGTGCCGCTGGCGCTGGTCGGCAGCGTCATCGGCCTGTGGCTGTCCGGCCAGCCCCTGTCGGTTGCCGCGCTGATCGGCTTCATCACGCTGGCCGGTATCGCCACCCGCAACGGCATCCTGAAGATCAGCCATTACCTGAATCTGATGCGCTTCGAAGGCGAGACCTTCGGCGTGCCGATGATCGTGCGCGGTTCGCTGGAGCGTCTGACGCCGGTGCTGATGACCGCGCTGGTCGCGGCCTTTGCGCTGGCGCCGCTGCTCTTCGAGGCCGAGCAGCCGGGGACCGAGATCCTGCATCCGGTAGCCGTCGTCATCTTTTCCGGGCTGATCAGCTCGACCCTGCTCGATACCTTCGTCACGCCAGCCCTGTTCTGGCTCTTCGGCCGACCGGCCGCACAGCGTCTGCTGGCGGCCGACGACGGCGAAAATTTCTAAACCGCAAAAGGAGAAACCCATGAAAACCATCGTTGCCATCATCGTTGCCGGTTTGCTGCAGTTATCGTCGTCGGCTGTTCTGGCGCATGCCGAGCACGGCCAGCCGCAGTTCGGCGGCGTCATCGCCGAGGCCGGCGAGGCCCAGTTCGAAATTGTCGGCAAGGGCGGCAAGATCGTCGTCCATGCAACGAATCACGGCGTCCCCGTCGATACCGCGGGGGCGAAGGCCAAGTTGACCGTGCTGGCGGGCGGGGCGAAGAGCGAACTGGTGCTTGCCCCGGTCGCCCCCAATCGCCTTGAAGCAGCGGGTAGCCTGGCGAGCGGCGCCAAGCTGCTGATCCTGGTCGAGTGGCCCGGCCGCAAGCCCCTGCAGGGCCGCGCCGTGGCGCCTTGATGCGAATTTAGGGAAAGGAAGAGCGATGAACTCATCATTGTCGGCGCGCCGTCGCCTGTTGCTGTCCCTGCTGGTTACCGCCGCCGTTCCCGGATGGGCGGCGCCGGCCTCGCCTCGGGTCGAAGTCTGGAAAAGTCCGTATTGCGGCTGTTGCAAGGACTGGGTCGCGCATCTCGAAAAAGAGGGCTTCACGGTTCAGGTCCATGAGGTCGGCGACCTGGACGGTGCCCGCCGCAGGCTGGGCATGCCCGAGCGCTATGCCTCCTGCCATACCGCGCGGGTCGGCGATTACCTGCTCGAAGGTCATGTTCCGGCGGCCGACATCCGTCGCCTGCTCGCCGAACGGCCGGCCGGCCTCGGCTTGGCGGTACCGGGCATGCCGGTCGGTTCGCCGGGCATGGACGGCCCGGCCTATCGCGGCCGGCGCGATCCCTACGAGGTGCTGCTCGTCCGCCGGGACGGGGGCGCGAACGTGTTCGCCAACTACCGTTAGGCGGCGTCCGGCGCCTTTTCGAGCAGCATCGCGTCGCCGTAGCTGAAGAAGCGATAGCGGTCGGCGACCGCGTGGGCGTAGGCGGCGCGGATCGCGTCGTAACCGGCAAAGGCCGATACCAGCATCATCAGCGTCGATTTCGGCAGGTGGAAGTTGGTGATCAGCCGGTCGACGACCTTGAAGCGGTAGCCCGGCGTGATGAAGATGTCGGTTTCCGCCCCGCCGACGCGCACCGTGCCGTCGGCGTTGCCGGCCGATTCAAGGGCGCGCAGGCTGGTCGTGCCGATGGCGATGACGCGGCCGCCGGCGGCGCGGGTCGCAGCGACGGCCTCGGCGGTTGCCGCCGGGATTTCGAAGCGCTCGCTGTGCATCCGGTGGTCGGCGATCTTTTCCACGCGCATCGGACGATAGGTGCCGGCGCCGACATGCAGGGTCAGGAAGGCGGTATGGATACCCTGCCGGCGCAGCGATTCGAGCATGTTTTCGTCGAAATGCAGCCCGGCGGTGGGGGCGGCCACGGCGCCCGGTTCGCGGGCATAGACCGTCTGGTAGCGCGCCTCGTCGGCACCTTCGGCCGGGTGTTCGATGTACGGCGGCAGCGGCAGCTTGCCGTATTGCTCGGCGAGTTCCCAGAAATCGCCGCCATCGCTCAGTTCGAGGGCGAAAAAGTCGTCATCGGCGCCAGCCCGGCCGGTCATCGTGACCGTGAAGGCATCGGCCAGGATCATCTTGCTGCCCGGCTTGGGCGCCTTGCTGGCGCGAATCTGGCAGATCGCGTGCGTTGCATCGACGATGCGCTCAAGCATGATTTCAACGCGTCCGCCGCTTTCCTTGACGCCGAAGAAACGGGCCTTGATCACGCGGGTGTCGTTGAAGACGAGCAGGTCGCCCGGCTGCAGCAGCGACGGCAAGTCGGCGAAGCGGCGGTCGACATGCGTCGTGCCATCCACATGCAACAGGCGGCTGCCCGTGCGTTCGGCGGCGGGGTGCTGGGCGATCAGTTCGGGGGGGAGGTGGAAGTCGAAGTCGTCGACAGTCATCGACATGGTGCTGTCCAATCACGAAGAGCAAACAAAAACGGCCTTCCTGACGGAAAGCCGCTTTGTCTTGAAGCTGGTGCCCCGGGCCAGACTCGAACTGGCACACCTTTCGGCGGCGGATTTTGAATCCGCTGCGTCTACCGATTCCGCCACCGGGGCGAGTGGAGGCCGGATTATCCCTGAATCACTTCTTCGATTCAAGCGATTCCGTACATGGGAAGGCTTTGGCGAGGGCTCCGGCAACCAGCGTTGCGGTGCTCATGGTGGTGTTCGGCGGCACACGCTCGACATGAATGACGACGGCGCGGACGAGTCGCATCGACAAGTCCGGGTCGTTGGGCAGGCAGAAGGCGTTGAGCTTCATGCCGACTTGCCCGGCCAGGTAATCGCTGACTGCGTAGCCGTCGGCAAAGCCGGCGACGTAGGCGATGCAGCGGGCGCTGCGTATCGACTGAAGGGGATCGCTGTTTTTCTGCTTGGCATACAGCTCCTCGGCGGCCTGGCAGTCGCCGCGCAACTCGTCCGGCGTGTAGGCGTGGGCGGAGACCGAAAACAGCGCTGCCAGTAATAACAGGTATTTCATCTTTTCTCGAACCAGTTGAGCTTTTCGTGCAGTCCGACAACGCTGCCAACCACGATCAGCGCCGGTGGTTTGATGCCGGACTCGGCTATGCGGTGCGGCAAGGTGCCCAGGGTTGCCAGTACGGTCTTCTGGTCAGACTGCGTGCCGTTACGGATGACCGCCGCCGGTGTCATCGAGGGCAGGCCGTGATGCATCATCTGCTTGCAGATTTCCTCGGCTGCGCCGATGCCCATGTAGAAAACGACAGTCTGGTTGGGGCGGGCCAGTCGAGATTGACCGTTCCATCCTTGAGATGGCCGGTGACGAAGGTCACGGCCTGGGCGTGATCGCGATGCGTCAGCGGAAAACCGGAGTAGGCCGCACAGCCGGCCGCCGCCGTGACGCCGGGGACGACCTCGAAGGGAATGTCGGAGGCAACCAGGGTTTCCAGCTCTTCGCCGCCTCGGCCAAAAATGAAGGGATCGCCGCCCTTGAGGCGGACGACGGACAGGCCTTCGCGGGCGAGGGTGACCAGCAGCTGGTTGATGTCGCCCTGCGGCATGGTGTGCTTGGAGGATTCCTTGCCGGCGTAGATGACGCGGGCGTCGGAGCGGGCCAGGTCCATGATGCCGTTGCCGACCAGATGGTCATAGACGATGGCGTCGGCCTGTGCGATGAGGCGGGCAGCCTTGATGGTCAGAAGATCGGGGTCGCCCGGTCCGGCACCGACAAGCCAGACCTTTCCGCCTTGCAATTGCGATGAGTTATTCATGGTTTTTCTCTTCCTTTGGGCGGGCATCGTAATGCCCTCGTTCGTACCTGCCAATAGCGTGGATCAAGGAATTGAGAAAACCTAGTTCAAAAGTTGTAACAAAGTAGTTCGTAGTAACTATATGGTATTGAATATATGGAATTTCTTATGAAAAAAAGATTGATGAGTATCAAGGATGCGGGGGGCGCTCAAGCGCAACCTAGCGGGCATCGCGTTAGGGGAACAAGGACGCGACCCGTTTTCGTTCTAGGAGAGGAAAGATGAAAAGAACTGTTGTGGGGATGCTTGCACTGACTGCCATGGCTGCGGCCATGGGTTCCGCTTTTGCCCAGGAGACTGCCAAGGTAGCTCCGGCAATGACGGCAGCCGAGAAGGAGCAGGCCAAGAAGATTTACTTCGAGCGTTGCGCCGGCTGCCACGGCGTGCTGCGCAAGGGGGCCACCGGCAAGAACCTCGAGCCGCACTGGTCCAAGAAGGACAAGGACGGCAATGTCACCGAAGGCGGTACGCTCAAGCTCGGTCAGCAGCGTCTGGAAAAGATCATCGGCTACGGTACCGACGGCGGCATGGTGAACTTCGACGACATCCTGACCAAGGAAGAAATCGGCCTGATGGCGAAGTACATCCAGAACACCCCGGACGTTCCGCCGGAGTACAGCTTCAAGGACACGATGGATTCCTGGAAGGTCATCGTTCCGGTCGATCAGCGTCCGAAGAAGCAGATGAACAACTTCAACCTGAAGAACATGTTCTCGGTCACTCTGCGCGATACCGGCGAAGTAGCCCTGATCGACGGCGACACCAAGGAAATCCGCTCCATCGTCAAGACCGGCTATGCGGTTCACATCTCCCGCCTCTCCAAGTCCGGCCGTTACGTTTACGTTATTGGTCGCGACGGTCGTCTGAGCCTGATCGACCTGTGGATGGAAAAGCCGGCCGTTGTCGCCGAACTGAAGATCGGCTTCGACGCCCGCTCGGTCGATACCTCCAAGTTCAAGGGCTACGACGACAAGTACGCCATTGCCGGTTCCTACTGGCCGCCCCAGTACGTGATCATGGACGGCGACACCCTGAAGCCGCTCAAGGTCGTCTCCACCCGCGGCATGACGGTCGATGGCGAATACCATCCGGAACCGCGCGTCGCATCCATCGTTTCCTCCGAAATCAAGCCGGAATGGGTGGTCAACATCAAGGAAACCGGTCAGATTCTGCTGGTCGATTACTCCGATATCAAGAACCTGAAGACCACCACCATCGAATCGGCCAAGTTCCTGCACGATGGCGGCTGGGATGCTTCCAAGCGCTACTTCCTGGTGGCCGCCAACGCCTCCAACAAGATTGCCGCGGTCGACACCAAGACCGGCAAGCTGGCTGCCCTGGTCGATACCGCCAAGATCCCGCACCCGGGTCGCGGCGCGAACTTCGTGCATCCGAAGTTCGGTCCGGTCTGGGCGACCGGCCACCTCGGCGCCGATGTCGTGACGCTGATCTCGACCCCGTCCGACAATCCCAAGTACGCCAAGTACAAGGAGTACAACTGGAAGGTCGTTCAGGAAATGAAGCACGTGCCGGGCAACCTGTTCGTCAAGACCCATCCGAAGTCCAAGCACTTCTGGGCCGATGCGCCGCAGAACCCGGACAAGGATCTGGCCGAGTCCGTCGCCGTCTGGGATATGGCCGACCTGTCCAAGCCGAAGGCCATCCTGAACGTCGCCAAGGATTCCGGCCTGCCGCCGACCAAGGCCGTCAAGCGTGCCGTCCATCCGGAATACTCGGCTGACGGCAAGGAAGTGTGGATCTCCCTGTGGGGCGGCAAGACCGACCAGTCCGCCATCGTGGTTTATGACGATGCGACACTCAAGGTCAAGAAGGTGATCACCGATCCGAAGATGATCACGCCGACCGGCAAGTTCAACGTCTACAACACCCAGCACGACATCTATTGATCGACTGTTGATTGTTTGATTTGAGGCAAAGCTACGGGGGCGCAAGCCCCCGTAGCATATGAGGCAGCACAAGACGAAGCTGTTTTGATTAAGCCGAATTCGTATCACTTTTGTGGAGATGACCACGATGAACAAGCATTTCGTTTCCCTGGCTGTCGCCGGCGCCTTCATGGCGCTGGGTTCGCAAGCGGCGATTGCCGCACCGGACTGGGCCAAGGTGGGCAAGAGCACGATTCACGTATTCCATCCGGGTGCCGCGCCGCTCGAGTGGCTGCAGGGCAAGGGCGAACACAGCGGCGCCAGCGGCCTGAAAAAGGGTGAAAGCTGCGCCGGCTGCCACGTCGAGGACGGCAAGCTGTCGCTCGATCTCAAGCGGTTGGCCAGCAAGGAAATGGAGCCCAAGGGCGCGCCGAAAACCATGACCTATCCGGTTACCGTTCAGGCGGCCTTCGATGCTTCCAATCTCTATGTGCGTCTGACCTTCAAGGCGCCGACCGGTGGCTTCGACCATTCGGACAAGGAGAACGAGGTCAAGGCGACCATCATGTTCCCCAACGACAAGGTGCCGTTGGCCGATCAGGCGGGCTGCTGGTCGGCCTGCCATGAAGACGCCAAGGGCATGCCGAAGGGCAAGGACAAGACCAAGCATGTGATGGCTGGCGTGATGGACCTGATGCAGTGGAAGAGCAGCGGCAAGTCGGTCGATGGTTTCGTCGCCGACAAGCGCAACATGGAAGGCGGCAAGGCCGGTGCGACCGCCGAGGGCGCCAAGGCAGGCGATACCTACACCGTCACCTTCACCCGCAAACTGGCCGGCAATGCCGTTCTCGCTCCCGGC
>CALJZP010000174.1 GCA_937983545.1 uncultured Azonexus sp. | reverse complement strand
CGACTACGCGGCACAATTCCGGCCTGTCTGGCGTCGCCCCGGTACCGGACATCCCCCACCCGAAACAGGCCCCCTCTCGATGCTCAGCTACCGCCATGCCTTTCACGCCGGCAACCACGCCGACGTACTGAAACACCTCATTCTCGTCCAGATCGCGGAATACATGGGCGAGAAGCCGGCGCCGTTCTGGATCATCGACACCCATGCCGGGGCCGGACGCTACTCCCTGGAATCGCCGCATGCCACGAAACTGGGCGAATACAAAGACGGCATCGGCCGCTTGTGGGACGCCAAGAGCCTGCCGCCGGCCGTCACCGACTACGTCGATCTCGTCCGCCAGCTGAATCCCGACGACAAGCTGAAGCACTACCCCGGCTCGCCGTGGCTGGCCCGCCAGCTGTTGCGCGACGGAGACCGGCTGCGCGTTTTCGAAATGCACAGCACCGATATCCAGTTGTTGCAGGAATGCTTCAAGGGCAGCGGCCGCGCCGTCATGGTTTCCGAAGGCGATGGTTTTGCCGGCCTGAAGGCGCTGCTTCCGCCTCCGCCACGGCGCGCCCTGGTCCTGATCGACCCCTCCTACGAAACCCGGAACGACTATGCGGCCGTGATCAAAGGCTTGCAGGAGGCCTTGAAGCGCTTCCCGACCGGCACTTACGCGGTGTGGTATCCGATGCTCGCCAAACTCGAGTCCCGCCAATTGCCGGAACGCCTGAAAGGCTTGGGCGCCAAGAATTGGCTGCACGTCACGCTGGAAGTCAAGGCACCGGCGAAGGACGGTTTCGGCATGAACGGCAGCGGCATGTTCATCATCAATCCGCCGTGGACGCTGGAAAGGAAGCTGCACGAAACCCTGCCCCGGGTAACCGAGCTGCTGACCCAGGGCGATGGTGCCAAATATACGCTGGAGAGCGAATCGGTCTGAGCCTGAGCAGGCTTCGCCCGCCGCCACCGGCGCTGCGGACTAGCTGAACTCCGTGTACTTCGCTCGCGAACCGTAGGCCTTGGCAACCGGGTATTTGTCTTCGTTCTTGCGCAGCTTGTCGTAGGCCGCCGCGGCGAGGTCGATGCCGGCCTTGTCGGCCACCAGCAGCAGGAGCAGCAGGACGTCGGCGCATTCGTCGCGCAGGGCCTCGGCCGATTTCGCCTCGCCCGGCATCGCGTCGATCTCCGCATCGCTCTTCCATTGCGTCAGTTCGAGCAGTTCGGCCGCCTCAAGATTGAGCGACACGATCAGGTTGCGCAGCGAATGGAACTGGCGCCAGTCGCGCGCATCGCGAAAGGCCTGTATGGCGGCGGTGAGTGCAGCAAGTTCGCTCATGTTCCGGTTCCTCGATTCGAAGCGGCGATGATGCCAGTCGTCGGCGCTGCCGACAACGTAGAATGGCGGCATCTCCGCCCCGAACCGCCCCATGAAACTCTCTTCGCTAAACACGCAAATCCTGATCGGCTGCCTGCTCGGCCTGGCTGGCGGTGCCTGGCTGTCATCGCCCGGGGCAGCGCCGGTCGCCCCGGACGTGCTATACGGCGCCAAGATGGTCGGCAACCTGTTCCTCGACCTGCTGCGCATGGTCCTGGTGCCGCTGGTTTTCGCCTCCATTGTCACCGGCGTCGCCAACCTGCGTGCCCACGACCAGATGCACCGGGTGTGGACAACGACGCTGGCTTTCTTTTTCCTGACCATGGCGATCGCCATCGTCATCGGGTTTGGCGCGGCCCATCTCTTCCAGCCCGGCCAGGGACTGCAGCTGGAGATGTTTGCCGAGGCGACCCGCAACTATCAGGCACGGCAGATGCCGCTGCCCGACTACATCGCACAGTTCATGCGCGGGCTGTTCCAGAACCCGTTCAAGGCGCTGGCCCAGGGCGATATCCTCGCCGTGGTAATCGTTGCCCTGTTTCTCGGCATTGCGCTGATCGTCGGCGGCGAGCGCTACCGCAACATCCGCCAACTCATGACCGAACTCCAGGAACTGTGCCTGATGATCGTCGGCTGGATCATGCGCCTCGCGCCGCTCGGCCTGGCCGCCCTGCTGCTGCAACTGGTCGCTACCCAAAACCATGCCCTGCTTGTCAGCCTCGGCCACTTCATCGTCGTCGTCATCGGCTCGACCTTGTTCCATGGCATCGTCGTCCTGCCGCTGATCCTCTGGCTGGTCACCCGCCACTCCCCGTGGCAATTCTTCAAGGGTTCGCGCGAAGCGCTACTGACGGCCTTCGTCACCAGTTCCAGCGCGGCAACGCTACCCATCACCTTGCGCTGCACCGAACAGCACCTGCACGTCCGGAAAGACATCGCCAGCTTCGTCGTGCCGCTCGGTGCCACGGTCAACATGGACGGCACCGCCCTCTACGAGGCGGCGGCAGCCCTCTTCGTCGCCCGCCTGGCCGGCATCGAGCTCGACATCGCCAGCCAGATGATCGTTTTCTTCGTCGCCATGCTCGGCGCCATCGGCGCGCCCGGCATACCCAGCGTCGGCATGCTGTCGATGGTGCTCGTGCTCGAATCGGTCGGCCTGCCCACCGAAGCCATCGCCATCCTGCTGCCCATCGACCGCATCCTCGACACCGTGCGTACCGCCGTCAACGTTGAAGGCGACATGGTGGGCAGCCTGGTCGTCCAGAAACTGGCCGCCACCGAAACGGCTTAGCGCTCCATCACGGCTTGAGCGGCATCTCGATGCCCTTGCGCTGCAGCCAGTTCTTGTCGAGCTCCCAACGCACCTGCCGGATGCCCGGTTGCGCCAGGACGATATCTTTCGCCTCGTCCTGAACCTGCCCCAGCAGGCGTTCGACGGCGATGAAGGCCGGATTGTTGGGATCCTTGACGTTGATATCGGGATACAGCACGCCCAACATGCGAAAGGCCGGCACATCGAAATTGCGCGGCGTGCTCATGACCGCCGTATCGCCCTCGACCCGGATGACATGGAACTGATACGGATACTCCCGCAATTTCTGGCTGGCCTGCGTCTCGATCATCCGGTTCAGTTCCCGGGTCCGCGGGTCCGGGCGCTGAATGGCCCAATCGACCGCCGCCAGAAGGGCCAGCGCGACCAACACCCACTGCCACGACTTGATTCCACGAAAATTCACATCGACTCCTGTTTCATTGCTTGCCCGCAGTGCTGCCCCCAACCGACTCTCAGCGTAACATTGGCGGCCGGCCCCGAGTCGACCAACATGCAAACCGACCTTCACCAACAACGGGAGAAACAGACATGCCTCTTTTCAAACTCGGCGACAAACAGCCGCAGCTCGGCGACAACGCCTGGATTGCCCCCAACGCCACGGTCATCGGCGACGTACGCCTCGGCAAGAACAGTTCGATCTGGTGGAACGCCACCCTGCGCGGCGACAACGACCCGATCCACATTGGCGACAACCCCAACCTCCAGGACGGATCGGTACTGCATACCGACGAGGGCGTGCCCATGCACATCGGCAACGACGTTACCGTCGGCCACCTCGTCATGCTGCACGGCTGCACGGTGGGCGACGGCAGCCTGATCGGCATCGGCTCGGTCATCCTCAACCGCGCCGTCATCGGCAAGCACAGCATCGTCGGCGCCAATACGCTGATCCCCGAAGGCAAGGTATTTCCGGATCGCTCGCTGATCGTCGGCTCACCCGGCAAGGTCGTGCGCGAACTGAGCGATGCGGATGTCGCGAACCTGAAAAAATCGGCGGAACACTACGTCGACAACGCTGCCCGCTACCGCGACAAGCTTCAGGAAATCTAGCGCATGCGCCGCCCGGTTGCCCTGATGCTGCTGGCCATGGCCCTGCCAGGCCGGGCGGCCGACCCATGCGCCGAGCTCCCGAAGCCCTCGGTGACCATCAAGCAGCTGGAAACGCCGCTCGCGCTCAACACAACCTACGGCTATCGGTCGCTGACCAACCTCGGTTCGGCCCAGGCCCGCCCCGGCCGGCAGGTACTCGGTCTGACCCGGGGAAACGCGACAGTACGCTTCACCTCGAACACACCCGCCGTCGTCGATGCAGACAAGCGATGGGAATGCGCCAGCCCGCAGATCGTCCTGACCTACGGCTTCAGCCCGATGACCGTCTACGTCGCCCGCGAGTTCCCGCCGGGCAGCTGCGCCCACAAGGAGATCCACGAACACGAGATGCGGCACGTGCAGGCCTACCGGACGCATCAGGCCGAGCTCGGAAAAATGATCGCCGATGCGCTCAACGCCCGTTTCGCCACCGGCGGGCCGTGGCGAGGCCCGGCCGGCCAGACCATGGCGCGTCTGCAAGACGAACTGAACGAACGCTGGCTACCCTATGTGCAACGCGAGCTCCGGAAAGTCGACACGGCGCAGGCCTTGATCGATACCAGCGAAGAATACGAACGGGTCGCCAACGCCTGCGATGGCGAAATCGCCAAGCGGCTGCAGAACAGCAAGTAAGCCGGCAGAAAAAAGGCCACCGGCGTATCGACGGTGGCCTTCATGGAACGGCGAAAAACCCGGTTCAGACGCTGCTTGCCAGATTCGACAAGGTGATGTTCTGGTTTACCTGCACCATGACCTTCTGCAGGCCGACGCGGGCCTTGATATTGATCAGCAGCGGCGCACGCAGACTCGGAATGATCGTCGCCTTGCCGCCCTCTTCCTGCTTGAACAAGACTTGCATCACGGCCACATCATCGGCGGCCGGCGACTGCAGGATGGCCATTTCGGCATCGGACAGCCCCAGCTCGTAGTTGAAGCCGAGCGTCACCGGATCGACGATCTGCAATGCCAGCGTCGGATCGTCCAGCGACTGCAGCGTATAGCTGCTGGGCTGTGCTTTGTCTTCCTCGTGCACCAGCATGAACCGCTTGTTCTGCTCGAATCCGACCAGGCCGTTCGGGAATTCAATGATCTTTTCCGGACTCACCTCGATGGCACCGAACAAATAGGTTTCTACCTTCATACCCTTCCTCCTCAATCTGATTGGAATATCGAACCTGACCATCCTACACCAACTGCACACGGTTGTATTTTCCGGCCGGATTGCGCATAGTTCACCCCCCTTTTTTGCTGCACTGCCGCACCCATGCTCGCACCCATCGAACACCGCATTGCCCTTGAACTCAGCGTTCGCCCGGCCCAGGTCATCGCCGCCATCGCCCTGCTCGACGAAGGCGCGACCGTGCCCTTCATCGCCCGCTACCGCAAGGAAGTCACCGGCGAGCTGGACGACACGCAACTGCGTAACCTGGCCGAACGCCTGACCTACCTGCGCGACCTCGAAGACCGCCGCGTCGCCGTGCTCGCCAGCATCGAAGAGCAAGGCAAGCTGACGCCGGAACTCAAGGCCGAAATTGAGGATGCCGAAACCAAGCAGCGCCTGGAAGACCTCTACCTGCCTTACAAGCAGAAACGCCGAACCAAGGCGCAGATCGCCCGCGAAGCCGGCATCGAGCCGCTCGCCCTCGGCCTGCTGGAAAACCCGGAACTGGCGCCGGAAGACGAAGCCGAAAAGTACCTCAATGCCGATGCCGGCTTTGCCGAAACCAAGGCGGTACTCGACGGCGCCCGCCAGATCCTGATGGAAAAATTCGCCGAGGATGCCGACCTGCTGGCCCAACTGCGCGAATACCTGAGCGAGCACGGTCAGGTACGCTCCCGGGTCGTGGAAGGCAAGGAAGTCGAAGGCGCCAAGTTCCGCGACTGGTTCGATTTCGCCGAGCCGATAGCCGACATGCCGTCGCACCGCGCGCTCGCCCTGCTGCGCGGCCGCAACGAGGGCGTGCTCGGCGTCACCTTGGTACTCGACTCGGAACTCGACGAAGAGAACATCAAGCCCGGCCCCAACCCCTGCGAACAGCGCATTGCCGCCCGCTACGGCATCAAGCACCAGAATCGCCCGGCCGACAAATGGCTGCAGGACACCGTGCGCTGGACCTGGAAGGTCAAGGTCTATACCCACCTCGAGCTGGAGCTGATGAACGAGTTGCGCGAACGGGCCGAGGAAGAAGCCATCCGCATCTTCGGCAAGAACCTCAAGGACCTGCTGCTTGCCGCCCCGGCCGGCCAGCATGTGACCATGGGCATCGACCCCGGCATCCGCACCGGCTGCAAGATCGCCGTCGTGGACGCCACCGGCAAGCTGCTCGACACCGCCACCATCTATCCGCACGAGCCGCGCAACGACTGGGGCGGCGCCATCTCGACCATCGCCCGCCTGGCCTCGACGCATGGCGTATCGCTGGTCGCCATCGGCAACGGCACAGCCAGCCGCGAGACCGACAAGCTGGTGCAGGACGTGATGAAGAAGTACCCGGAAGCACGACTGACGAAAATTGTGGTCTCGGAAGCCGGGGCCTCTGTCTATTCGGCCTCCGAGCTGGCCGCCAAGGAATTCCCCGACCTCGACGTCTCGATCCGCGGCGCGGTATCCATCGCCCGCCGCCTGCAGGACCCGCTGGCCGAGCTGGTCAAGATCGAGCCGAAATCGATCGGCGTCGGCCAGTACCAGCATGATGTGTCGCAGACCAAGCTGGCGCGCAACCTCGATGCCGTCGTCGAGGACTGCGTGAACGCCGTCGGCGTCGATGTGAACACCGCCTCGGTGCCCCTGCTCACCCGCATTTCCGGCCTCAACGCCGGTCTGGCCGCCAACATCGTCAGCTACCGCGATGCCAACGGCGCCTTCAAGAGCCGCGACGACCTGAAAAAGGTGCCGCGCCTCGGCGACAAGACGTTCGAACAGGCCGCCGGCTTCCTGCGCGTGCCGAACGGCGACAACCCGCTCGACGCCTCGTCGGTGCACCCGGAAGCCTATCCGCTGGTCGAGAAGATCATTGTCGACCTGAAGAAGCCGATCAAGGAAATCATGGGCGACGGCCGTCTGCTCAAGAGCCTTAACGCCAGCAAATTCACCGACGACCGTTTCGGCCTGCCGACCGTGCAGGACATCCTGAAGGAACTGGAGAAGCCCGGCCGCGATCCCCGTCCGGAATTCAAGACGGCGACCTTCACCGACGGTGTCGAAGAAGTAAAAGACTTGCGTCCCGGGATGATTCTCGAAGGCGTCGTCACCAATGTCGCCGCCTTTGGTGCGTTCGTCGATATCGGCGTGCATCAGGATGGTCTGGTGCACGTCTCGGCACTCTCCAATACCTTCGTCAAGGACCCGCACGACGTGGTCAAGGCCGGCCAGGTGGTCAAGGTCAAGGTGCTTGAAGTCGACCTGCCGCGCCAGCGCATCGCGCTGACCATGCGCATGGCCGACGAACCCGGCAAGGGCCGCAGCCACGACACCGGTGCCCAGCGCGGTGCGCCGTCGTCGAAACAGCGCCCGGGCGGCGGTTTTGGCGGCGGGCAATCCCGGCACAACAGCGCCCCGCCTCCCTCCGGCAATGCAATGGCCGCCGCCTTCGCGAAGCTGAGAAAGTAAGGCGACGCGCTGCAGAAAACCGGCCAATCCCGGAAAGGCAGTCCGCGTGGCTGCCTTTTTTTGTCGACGGCGACCGGGACGGCACGCCGGACAATGAAATGATAAAATCTCCACCCCAGCAGGAACGACCCTATATGACCAAGATATACGGCATCAAGAACTGCGACACCATGAAGAAGGCCCTGAACTGGCTGGCCGAAAATGGCGTTGCCCATGAATTCATCGACTACAAGAAAGCCGGTGTCGCCGAACGCAATCTACCCGACTGGGCGGCACGGGCCGGTTGGCAAAAGCTGCTCAATACGCGCGGCCTGATGTGGAAAAAGCTGTCCGACGCCGAACGGGCCGATGTCGATGAAGCCAAGGCGCTGCAGTTGATGGCTACCTATCCGTCGCTGATCAAGCGCCCTGTGCTCGATACCGGCACGCGCCTGCTGGTCGGTTTTTCTCCGGAAACGTACGCCGCGGAGTTGCAAAAATGAGCGACAGTTTCGTCCGCCGCTTTCTTTTCGAAGGACTGGATATTCGTGGCGCCATCGTACATCTCGGGGATGCCTGGGTAGCCATGCAGCACGACCGCGACTATCAGCCAACCGTTGCGCAATTGCTCGGCGAAACGGCCGCCGTCACGGCGCTGATTGCCGCCCAGTTGAAGCAGCCCGGCCGCCTGACCCTGCAATTGCGCGGCGGCGGTCCGATCCAGCTGCTGGTCATGGACTGCAACGAAAAATTGCAGATGCGCGGCATGGCACGCAGCAATCCGGTCGTGCTGCCGGCACCGGTACCCGACCTGCTCGGCGCCCACCAGGGCGGCCAGCTGCTGATGAGCCTCGACCTGCCGACCGCGCGCCAGCCTTACCAGAGCTACGTTCCCATGGTCGGCGACAGCATCGCCGCTATCTTCGAACATTATCTGGAACAATCCGAGCAGCAGCCCTCCCGCCTGTTCGCCACGGCGAGCCCGCGCGCCGCCGTCTGCCTCTTCCTGCAGAAAATGCCGGATGCCGATGCCCGCGATCCGGACGGCTGGGATCGCATCACGCAACTCGCCGCCACCGTGAAGACCGCCGAACTGCTCGAACTGGATGCGGAAAGCCTGCTCACCCGCCTCTTCCACGAAGACATCGCGGCTCATGGTATCCGCCTCTACGATCCGCTGCCGGTTGCCTATCACTGCCCGGAGGATTGGGAAAAAGTCCGCGACATGATCCGCGGCATCGGTCGTGCGGACGCCGAGGCCATCCTCGCCGAGCACGGCGAAATCCTGATTCGCGACGACATCTGCAATCGCGAATACCGCTTTACGCCGGACGACGTGACAGCGCTGTTCGCGGCCAGTGAAGGGCGGGCGCTGAATTGACCGCAGGAGACGATGCCGACGTACTGGGGCCGCAGGTTGCGTTGCTGTATCGCAATCTGCGACTGGGACAGATCGTTTCCATTCTTAATACGGCCCTCCTCGTCTGGCTCGGCTCGGCCCATCTTGCCAAGGAATACCTGATCGCGTGGGGCAGCATTGCCCTGGCCGTCGCCCTGCTGCGCCTGTTCGCCGACCATTCCTATCGGCAACTGGACATCGAGGAACGCAGCAGGCAGGCCGCACTCTGGCGCCAGCGCGCCATCATCGGCGCCTGTCTCGGTGGCCTGGTCTGGGCTGGAGGAACGATCCTGTTCATGACGGCGGGCGACCCGGTCCTGAAGCTGTTCACGGCCTTCATCATGGCCGGCATGGTCGCGGGCGCGGTACAGGTCGTTGCAGCGGACCTCACCGCCTTTCGATGCTACGCCTGGCCGGTCGTCGCGGCCGTTGCGTTCTGCGGGTTCAGTTTCGACAGCATGGGGATCGCCTTCTCCCTGATGAGCCTGCTTTTTCTGGTCACCGTCACGCGCAGCGCCCAGTTCTTCAACGAAGCCTTGCACGACGCGATCCGGCTCGAGCGCGAGCAGGCAAGACTGGCGACCCACCTGGCCCACGCCCGTGAGGTGGCCGAACGCTCGCTTCGCGCGAAAACGGAGTTCCTGTCGAATATCAGCCACGAACTCCGTACCCCGATGAACGGCATCATCGGCATCACCGACCTGTTGATACTCGATGCGCCGCCAGAACAAAAGGAATTGCTCAACCACCTTCTGCTGTCATCCAACCTCCTGATGACGCAGATCAACAACCTGATCAAGTTGTCCGAACTCGAAGCCGAACAGGTCCAGCTGTCCCCGGCTCCCTTCCTTTGCACCGATCTGCTGACCCGTGCCACCCAGCGCCGCCAAAAGGATGCAGTCGCCAAAGGAATCGACATTCGCCACGAGTCCGCGCCGGAGATTCCGAGAACGCTCGTCGGCGACAGCGAATGCCTTTTCAACGTACTCGGCCACCTGATCGACAACGCCATCAAATTCACCGACAAGGGTGTCGTCAGCGTCTCGGCCCATCTCGCTCAACCCACCGCCGATACAGTCTGGGTTGAATTTGCCGTCAGCGATACCGGCCACGGCATGTCGCCGGATGCGCTCAAGGCCATCGAGGGCTTGCTGATTCAGGCGGATGGCTCAAGCATCCGACGTCACGGCGGCCTGGGGGTCGGCCTGGCGATCGTTCGCCGCCTGATCAAACTGCTAGGTGGAGAACTGACCATCGTCAGCCAGCCCGGCCAAGGCAGCACATTCAGCTTTGCCGTCCCGCTGCAACCGGTCGCGCCGGAAACTCCCGCCCAGACCGCCGCGGCCTGAAGCCCTGCCGGACGATCAGAGCACCTTGCCCGGATTCATCAGGCCGCGTGGGTCCAGGGCCTGCTTGACCCAGCGCATCATGGCCATTTCCACCGGGCTCTTGTAACGCAGGATTTCCTCGCGTTTGAGTTGGCCCAGGCCGTGCTCGGCTGAAATCGAACCATTGAAGGCATGGACCGCATCATGCACGATGCGATTGACCTGGGGCTGGCCGGCGAGGAAAGCCGCGTTGTCCTGCGCATCGGGCTTCGACAGGTTGTAGTGCAGGTTGCCGTCGCCGACATGCCCGAAGGCAACGACACGAATCCCCGGATAGACGTCTGCCAGCGCCGCATCGGCAGCCGCCAGGAAATCGGCGATACGTGACACCGGCACCGCCACGTCGTGTTTGATGCTGATGCCCTCGATCTTCTGGGCTTCGGAAATATGCTCGCGCAAGGCCCAGAGCTTTCCGGCCTGGGTTTCGGAAGCAGCCAGCACGCCGTCACCTACCTCGCCGGCTGCCAGGCGCGCCGCGAGCCAGGCCTCGACGGAATCAGGTTCGGCATCCGAGAACTCGGCCAGCACATACCACGGGCTGGCGACGCCCGGGCGCACGGCACCCGGAATGTTCTTCAAAACCAGTTGCAGCGCGGTTTCCGATACCAATTCGAAAGCCGTGAGCTGGGCATCGAAAGCTGATTTGGCGGCATTGAGCAGATCGACAGCGGCAGCCGGCGACGCCACATTGAGCCAGCAGGTGGTTTGCCGTTTCGGCAGCGGAAAGAGCTTGAGCACGGCGGCGGTGATCACGCCCAACGTCCCTTCGGCGCCGATGAACAGGTGTTTCAGGTCGTAGCCGGTATTGTCCTTGCGCAGGCCGCGCAGGCCATCCCAGATTTCACCGCTGGGCAGCACGACTTCCAGGCCCAGGGTCAGTTCGCGGGTATTGCCGTAGCGCAGGACCTGCACGCCACCGGCATTGGTCGACAGGTTGCCGCCGATCTGGCACGTCCCTTCCGAGGCCAGCGCCAGCGGGAACAGCCGGTCGACGGCGCGCGCCGCTTCCTGCACGGCGGCCAGGGTGCAGCCGGCCTGGACGGTGATGGTGTTGTTGCCGGAATCGACCGCCAGAATGCGATTGAGGCGCCCCAAGCTGAGTACGACCGCTGACCCCGTCGCATCCGGTGTCGCCGCACCGCACAGGCTGGTATTGCCGCCTTGCGGCACGATGGCCACGCCGGCCTCGGCGCAAGCCCTGACCACGGCCGCCACTTCGGCGGTGCTGCCAGGCCGGACGACGCACAGCGCCGCCCCGCGGTAACGACCGCGCCAATCGGTGACGAAAGGCGCGATGTCGGCCGGCTCGCTCAGCACCTGCGCGGTGCCGACAATGCCGGCTAGAACGTCGATCAGATCAGATGATTTCGGCGTAGAGGTCATGGTGGTCGGCATCGATGACCTTGACCTGCAGGAAGTCGCCCGGCTGGGCGTCGAAATGGCCGTCGATATAGACCAGGCCGTCGATTTCCGGCGCATCGGCCTTGGAACGGGCGATGGTGCCTTCCTCGTCCACCTCGTCGACCAGCACCTGGATGACCGTGTCGATTTTGGCGGCCAGCTTTTCGGCCGAAATGTCTTCCTGCACCTGCATCAGCCAGCGGCGACGATCCTCGCGCACCTCTTCCGGCGGCAGGCCTTCGATCTCGTTGGCCTTGGCGCCTTCGACCGGCGAATAAGCGAAGGCACCGACGCGGTCGAGCTTGGCGTCTTCGAGGAACTGGATCAGCTGGTCGAAATCCTCTTCCGTTTCGCCGGGGAAGCCGGTGATGAAGGTCGAGCGGATGACGATTTCCGGGCAGATCGAGCGCCACTTGGCGATGCGTTCCAGCGTGTTCTCGGCCGACGCCGGGCGCTTCATGGCCTTGAGGATCTTCGGGCTGGCGTGCTGGAACGGTACATCCAGATAGGGCAGGATCTTGCCTTCGGCCATCAGCGGAATCACGTCATCGACCGACGGATACGGATAGACATAGTGCAGGCGGACCCAGATACCGAACTGCGCCATTGCCTCGCACAACTCCTTGAGGCGGGTCTTGACCGGCTTGCCGCCCCAGAAGGCGGTACGGTATTTCAGGTCGACACCGTAGGCGGAAGTGTCCTGCGAGATGACCAGCAGTTCCTTGACGCCGGCACGAGCCAGGTTCTCGGCCTCGGCCAGCACATCGCCGACCGGGCGCGACACCAGCGGGCCGCGCAGCGACGGGATGATGCAGAAGGTGCAACTGTGATTGCAGCCTTCGGAAATCTTCAGGTAGGCGAAGTGATCCGGCGTCAGGCGCACGCCCTGCGGCGGCACCAGATCGGTGTAGGGATCGTGCGGCTTGGGCAGGTGCTGATGGACGTAGCCCATGACTTCGTCGGCGGCGTGCGGGCCGGTGACGGCCAGCACGGAGGGATGCGTGCTCTGCACGATATCGCCCTTGGCGCCCAGGCAGCCGGTGACGATCACCTTGCCGTTCTCGTTGAGCGCTTCGCCGATGGCATCGAGCGATTCCTCGACCGCCGCATCGATGAAGCCGCAGGTGTTGACGATCACCAGGTCGGCATCGTCGTAGTTGGGCGACAGGTTGTAGCCCTCGGCACGCAGCTTGGTCAGGATGCGTTCGGTGTCGGAACCGGCCTTCGGGCAGCCCAGGGAAACGATGCCGACGGTCGGCACTTTGAGTTCAGTAGTCATGCAATAAAACCTTGTCCGGGCTGGCCGGCGAGCAAAACGCGTATTTTACCGGGTGAACGCCCAAACCTTGCCGCAAACGCTCAGGCCGGCAAGCGGGCGATGGCTTGCTTCAAGGCTTCGAAACACGCGGGATCGATGGCCGTACCGACGTTTTCGGCCATGATCTCGAGCGTTTTCGGGATCGGCACGGCGCCGCGATACGGGCGTTCGGCAGTGATGGCGTCGAAGATGTCGGCGGTGGTGATGATGCGGGTTTCAAGCGTGATCTGATCGGCCGACAGACCGCGCGGATAGCCCTTGCCATCCAGTCGCTCGTGGTGTGCCGCAGAAACGACCGCCAATTCGGCAAAAGCGCCGATACGCGACAGAATCGCCTCGGTAAAAGCGGCATGCGACTGCACCGCCGCCCATTCGTCGGCATCGAGCTTGCCCGGTTTATCGAGGATGCTGTTGCTCACCCCCAGCTTGCCCACATCGTGCAGCAAGGCACCGCGCTTGAGCCAGCGCCGACGATCCGACGGCAGGCCGAGCGTCTCGGCAATCAGGTCGGTATACAGCGCGACCCGGGCGCTATGGCCGCTGGTGTAGGGGCTTTTCGAGTCGACGACCTGACCGAAGGCTGCCGCGATGTCATCCAGGTAATCGTCGTCGAGCGCGACGACGTGACTGGCCGGTTCAAGCGCCAGAACGGCGTGCATCACATCGGACGAGGCCAGCGTCGCCCAGAAGGCATCATCGCCGGCAAGCTCATTGAAAATCCCGACCAGCGCGGGATCGAACCAGCTTCCGGAGCGGCCGCGCACTTCGTTGACAGCGGCCTGCGGACCGCCTGCCGTATGAAATACGTCGATGACCTGGGCCAGCAGCGCGATGCGCGAGTAGAGCGGAATCGCTTCCCCCGCGAGCCTCTGCGGCCTTCCCTGACCATTGAAATGTTCATCGAGACTGTAGATGCCGGCCGCCACGCTGTCGGGGAAGCGCAGCAGGCGGGCAATATCGGCACCACGCTGGCAACGGGTAGAGATCAGTTCCTGGGCGATCTCGTCACCATCCCGGAAGATGGTCAGCACGCTGCGGAATCGCTCGGCCAACGGCGCTTGCAGCCCGGTATGCCCGAGCACGAAACCGAGCACTTGCGGCAGGCTATCGCCAACCGTCTTGAAATCACGCTTGAATTGAAGGTCGTCGGTCAGATACAACTCGCAAATGCGCGCCGCATTGCTGCTGCACCCCAGATCCTTGAGCAACAGCGTGTAGTAGAGATTCCACAGCTCGCCCTCATCCAGCCCGAAGCGTCGACCGATGTGCATGCCTATCCAGCAGCAACGCACGCAGTGCCCCTCCGGCTGCCCTTCGGTGATATCCAGCGCGTGACTCAGCGCTGAGATCAGTTCGGATAGCCGAAGATGCTGCGGGGAGGAAACGATGTCGGGACGGAGGAGACGGGCGACCATGTCGGCCTATGATTCACCAAAAACAATAAAAACTCAATCATTAAACCCGATCACTACAAATTTCCGCCGCCCCCCCTACTTCCAAAACGCTCAAATCACCAGTTGCGTACCCAGTTCAACCACCCGATTGGTCGGGATCTGGAAAAAATCGCTGGCACTGGTGGCGTTCTTCGACATCAGGGCGAACAGGCGGGCCCGAAGCAGCGTCATGCGCTTGGTCATCGACGGCACGATGGTTTCCCGCGACAGGTAGAAAGTCGTCTCCATCATGTCGAAGCGTTCGCCCTGGTGCTTGCACTGTTCGAGAACTGCCGGAATATCCGGGCTTTCCATGAAGCCGTAACGAACGATCAACCGCATGAAACCCTTGCCCATGCGGTGCAGGTAGATGCGGTCCATGTCGTTGACGTGCGGCGTATCGGCCGTCTGGACCGTCACCAGCACCACGCGATCGTGCAGTACCTGATTGTGCTTCAGATTGTGCAGCAGCGCCGGCGGCACGCCTTCCTTGGAACTGGTCATGAAGACAGCCGTGCCGTTGATGCGATGAACATCGTCGATGGCGGTGATGAAGTCTTCCATCGGAATGCTCTGCTTGGCCATCTCCTGCGATACCAGCCGCCGGCCGCGACGCCAGGTAGTCAGCACGGTAAAGGAAATCAGACCCATGGCGATCGGGAACCAGCCGCCCTCGGGAATCTTGATGGCATTCGCGGCGAAGAAGGCGATATCGACCGTCAGGAAGAAGCCCGCCACGGCAATGACCAGCGTCCAGTGCCATTTCCACATCAGCGCCATCACGAAAGCGACCAGAATGGTATCGATCAGCATGGTGCCGGTAACCGCGATCCCGTAGGCAGCAGCCAGGTTGGACGACGACTTGAAGCCGATGACCAGAGCCACGACCGCCAGGTAAAGACTCCAGTTGGTAAATGGCACGTAGATCTGCCCTTCTTCGTGGCCGGAGGTATGGACCACCTGCATGCGGGGCAACAGCCCCATCTGCACCGATTGGCGCGCCACCGAAAAAGCGCCGGAAATGACGGCCTGCGAGGCGATCACCGTCGCCAGCGTGGCCAGCCCCAGCATGGGGATCAGCGCCCAGTCAGGCGCCAGATGGAAAAAGGGGTTTTCGATCGCCTCCGGCTGTGCCAGCAACAAGGCACCCTGACCGAAATAATTGAGCACCAGCGCCGGCATCACGAAGGCAAACCACGCCAGACGGATGGGGAAACGCCCGAAATGCCCCATGTCGGTATAAAGCGCCTCGCCGCCGGTGACGGCAAGCACGACCGAACCCAGCGCCAGGAATGCAAGGCCGGGGTGGGTCCCGATGAAACCCAGGGCATGCAGCGGATTCAACGCAGCCAGCACGCCGGGGTTGTGCACGATCTGGAGCAAGCCCAGCAGGCCCAGAATGGCGAACCATCCGGTCATGATCGGCCCGAAGAACATGCCGACCGATCCGGTTCCGCGCTTCTGGATGAAAAACAGGCCGGTCAGGATGATCAAGGTGATCGGGATCACATACGGCTTCAGCGTCGGCGTCACCAGTTCCATGCCCTCGACAGCGGAGAGCACCGAAATCGCCGGCGTGATCATGCTGTCCCCGTAGAACAGCGCCGCCGCGAAAATGCCGAGCAGCGTGACCACCCAGGCCAGGCGCGGATTCCTGGCGCGCTCCGTAACCAGCGCCAGCAGGGCCAGCGAACCGCCTTCGCCCCGGTTGTCGGCCCGCATGATCAGCAAAACGTATTTGAGCGAAACCAGTAGCATGATCGACCAGAACACCATCGACAGGATGCCGAGAATATTGTCCGGCGTGACCGGGATGGGATGGTGGCCATTGAAGATTTCCTTCAAGGCATAGAGCGGACTGGTGCCGATATCGCCAAAGACGACGCCGATGGCGCCCAGTGTCAACGTAGACCTGGCCTGACGTGACTGCATGATTCCCCCTCTCGGTGGATTTACACCGGATTTTTCGAATGCTGCCTTCAGTCAAGCCAAAGGCTATCGAAAGAATCTAGCACCGCAACCTGACTCGAGCATGACGGCACAACGTGCAGAAACGACAAGGGCGGCCGCAGCCGCCCTTGGGGAAAACCGGCAGGTGCCCGGCTACTGCGCCGGCGCCGCTACCGGCGTTGCCAGCTTGACCGGCTCGGCCACCTTCTTGTGTCCGGCATCCGGATGCCAGCCGAGAACGACGAGCATGACCATGAAGCCAACCACGTAGGCGACGGCCACGTGCCAGCCATGGCGCAGCCATTTCGCGGCCGACTTGGCTTCCGGGAACATGTTCGACAACGCGACGCCGGCAGAGGAGCCGAACCACAGCATCGAACCGCCGAAGCCGACGGCGTAGGCCAGGAAGCCCCAGTCGAATCCGCCCTGGCGCAGAGCCAGCGCGGTCAGCGGGATGTTGTCGAAAACGGCGGAGACAAAACCGAGAACGAAGGCGGATTGCCAGGAGGCCGGGGGAAGCTCCTCGACCGGCATCATCGAGGCGCAGAGCACCAGCGAGAGCAGGAAGACCGAGCCCTTGATGGTTTCGGGGAGCAGCTCCCAATCGTGGCGACGCACCGGGATGGTGAGAAGGATGGCGAGCCAGACGGCGACGCCGATGAAGGGGAAATGTTCGGCCAGCTCGGGGAACTTGACGTTGATCGTGATGTTGGTGACGACCGCGAAGACGAGCATGGTGACGACGATGAAGATGCGCCCCCAGTCGATTCGGGTGTGGCCGTGCGCATGCTTGATGATCGGGCAGTAGGCATGCTGCTGCTTGGCGCCGAAGTAGCCGACGATAAGCAGGGCCACGCCGGCGGCGACATAGGCATCGAAGACGATGGCCGGGCTGATGCCGTCGATCCACATCATGGTCGTCGTGGTATCGCCGACGACCGAGCCGGAGCCGCCCGCATTGGAGGCGGCGACGATGGCGGCAAGGAAGCCAACATGGACCTTGCCCTTGAACAGCTGGTGGGCCATGGCGCCGCCGATCAAGGCAGCCGCGATGTTGTCGAGGAAGCTCGAAATCACGAAGACCATGACGAGCAGGACGAAGCCGCCTTTCCAGTCGTCGGGCAGGAACTTGGGCAGGATGACCGGGACGTGGCTCTTTTCGAAATGGCGAGCAAGCAAGGCGAAGCCGGTAAGCAGGCAGAACAGGTTGGCGATGGTCACCCATTCGTGGCCGAGGTGACCGAACCAGCCGGCGACCCCCAACCCGGTCTTGAAGCCGGTGAACAGGATCTTGTACAGGCTGATGGTGACCAGGCCGGTCAGCGCGACATACAAGGTGGCGTGATGGAACAGCGCGACACCGAGCAGGGTCAGGGCGAAGAGAATGAAATCGACGGGAATGCCGCCGACCGATGGCAGGGAACCGGCCGCGAAGGCGGTGGCGGGCAACAGAAGGAATGCAAGCAATATACGGTGCATGGCTATTCGCAAGAAAGGAATTCTGGATTCGACGCCGGCAGCGAAACGCCGGCGCGGCGGGCCGGAAAAGTAGCGCATTGTCGGGGGTTCGTCCCCTTGCATCAAGTGCGGACTTTCCCGTAGTGCGTCAAACAGTCACGAAAAAACCGGCAGTTTTCTCGCATTTCATGCGAGAAAAACTCGACTTCCGGCAGATATCGGTTACAATGCGCCCCCTTTCGCGTCCTTAGCTCAGTTGGTAGAGCGTCGCCCTTACAAGGCGAATGTCGGCGGTTCGACCCCGTCAGGACGCACCAAACACTTGTCTATCGTGATTCACGGTAGTCCCGAAAAACCCCGCCAGCGCGGGGTTTTTTGTTGCCCGGTTGTCCGATACGCGCCGAAGCGCCTCCATGAAATGCCGCCTCGCTTCTTCATGGCCAATTCGCAGCCCGGAACACCTTAATTCACGACGTTGAGTTCCAATGCCATGCTCGTGTTTCCAAGCTTCGTTTTGATCGATGGCGTGGAGATATCCCCCTTGCCGGGTTCGGCGCTACCCGATTTGGAGAGTTTGGCGGACACCACGACTTCAGGGTATTGGGACAGGGTCCGCCCCGGAAGAATGGCAGCACTGTCGTCAAGCCGAAACTCAACGGGGAAATCGGTGCCAACGTACTTCCAGACAGCCAAAGGCGCGCCTTTGCCGTCCGGCGCCTTGGCGACGACGAAAAGGGTATCGCCGGAAGAAACCTGATTCCGCAATTTGGGTGACAGCGTGACCACACCGCCAACCACCGCATTCGGGAGGAGCTGCGGCGCCGAGTTTTCGGGGGTCTTGCCGGACATCATCGCTTCAGCTTCGGCAATATTGGCATCCGCCAACTTGCCATCCATCGAATCGGGCGTGGCGACGGCCTTCATTCGCTTCCAGAATCCGATGGCCTCTTTGTAATCGCCTCGCTCAAATGCCTCGCTACCTGCCAGCGCCAGGGATTTGACATGTTTCGGGTCGGCGGCCAACGCGCGCTTCACGATGGCGCGGCCGGCCGCATCCCATTTCCTATCCATTGCCATCACGTGAGCATCCGCCCAGTCGGCCAGCATGCCGGCATCCGCCGGCAACAGGGCAGCCGCTTTTTCGTAGGCTGCGTCGGCTTCGGCAAAGCGGCGCAATTCGCCGTAGGTCTTGGCCAGCAGTTGCCAACCTTCTCCGTTCCCGGGATCGGACGCCATCTTGCTTTCCAGGCGCTTGACGACCGTATTCAGATCACCTCCCTTGTTGTTCGTCGCCGAACCGGTGCTCGCCGGAAATGACGAAGGAGGAGACACCGAACCCGATGGCGAAGGCGGTTTCGGTCCCGAAAAGGCGACATAGAGCGCACCCGCGGCGGCAAGGGCAAGCGGCACAATCACCCATGATGGTTTGAACGCCGGCATAACCCCCGGCGTCGCAGGCGAATCTGTCAGCAACGCAGCGTGCAGTGCCGCCTGGCGACGGTCGAATTCATCCTGGTCGATGTGCCCCTGAGCCTTGGCGAGAAGCAAGACGCGCAATGCGCTCGCCACATCGCCATTCGACTTCGCGTCGCGCGAGCGCGACGACCATTTTGTCAGCCCCCACAACAGCAATGCACTGAGCGCGATACTGGCGACGACGATATAGACCGCAAACATCATGTTGATTACCCAAGTTGCCGGGCTAGCCCGGTGGTTCGATTGCTCTCAAATCAGCGGAAGTCCCAGCGCAGGCCGAGATACAGATATTCCCGCTTGTTGGTACCGGCATTGATGCCGGTCGTTTTCTGGTCCGAAAAACCCACTTCGCTCTCGAGAGACAGGGAGCTGCGCCATTGATAGCCCACTTTCACGCTGGGCGTAAAGTTGGTTTGCCCGCTTCCATTGTCGTTTTTGGAGGAAAAATAGCGCAGATTTCCTTCCAGTCGCCACACCTCGGCAAACGGGAAGATGTAGTTCAGGCCGTAGTTCTGCCCGGTAAAGCCGGCACCGCTGTAATAGCTCGCCATCGCCACCCCGACGCCACCGGTCACAAACAGATTGGTGCCAATCGCCTGGGTGGTATAGGTGTGGGTACGCCCCTGGCTACTTTGACCGGCGGCACAGGTATTGTTGTTCGGATCGTAGGAGGTGCCGGAACACATCTGGGAAATGGGCACATCGCCCAAGGGCCCGCCGACGCAGATGGGGTCATTCGGATCCAGCGCATTGAAACCGAGGCTTTTGCAAACCTGGTTCAACTGCAGGACGGCATTCGTCCCGCTGACTTTGGAAGAACGGTAATCGAAGCCGAACTGCCATTTCTCTCCTACGGGAACCGTCACCCCGGTACCGAACATGGTCATCGTCGGCGTCGAATCGACAACCAGTTGGCGAGCCTGTTCGAGGCCATAGTTGCTTATCAGGCTACCGACCGTGGAAATCCCCAAGGCATAGGTACTCGGCAAGGCATTGCTCAGGCTGTAGGTGGGGCTCTTGCGATAATCGTAGTTGATGAAATAGCTGTTACCCCAGGGATCGGTGTAGTTACCCTGTGCCATGCCGATGTTGATCCCCTTGTAGAGCACGTCGTAGTCCAAGACACCGAAGGCGTTGAACTGGCCGTCGAAGTAACGGACCTCGCTGCCCACTGCGCGCCGGTTTAAATAGCCATCCAGGGTCTGTTCGATCGCATACAGGCTGGCGCCGGGGCGGCCAACCTGCGGCAGGTACTCCACATTGGCACCGTAAAACTGCTTGTTCGCCGGCAGATTGAACCAACCTTCCCGCGTTTGCGGAAATTCGACCGCCGAGCCTGCAACGGCGCCGATTTTCCAGTCGCTGCCCAGGTTGTAGCTCGCGGTCAGGCCGTCGAAGCGTTCGAGAACACCGGCACCGTTCGGGTTCTGACGCCCGGCACGTACGAAATACCCCACTTCACGGTCCGTACGCTCGGCATACGCGGAGTAGATGCGGTTGTAGTCCTTGTGCGGGCGCAGGAAATTCCGGCTGTCGGTATCGCGGAAGACGATACGTGTATCGCTGACGGCATCGCGCAGCCGGGCGTTCAGGTTGATGGACGAAACCAGCATGTCCTGATCCTTGCGCACCGGCCCGGAGTCCTGTTTGGACTGTCCGCCAAACCAGTACGAAGAAAGGCTTCCGTAAACCGTCCACTCGGCGGGAGCATCCTCCCTGCCCTGACGTGAAACAGGCCGCCGGACGGCCTCGCCCCTGGGCAACGAGGCCAATCTTGCCTTGACCTGTGCAAGCTCTTCGCCATTCGGAAACAACTTGAGATACAGCTCGTATTCGGCCTTGGCCTTGGCAATTTCACCGTTCTTCTCACGCACTTCGCCCAACAGCGCCTGGGAAGCCTGGGTCTGTTTGTTGAAGGGCAAGCCCTGGACACGGTTCAGACGGTTGATTGCCGTCGGAAAATCGCCCTTCGCAAAAGCATCCTTCGCTTCGGTGAAGAGTGCGGCCGCCGCCTCCTCCACTTGCTGCGGCTCCATGGGTATGGCACCGCCTTCCGGTTTCGATGCATCCGGCGTCTGCACCGGCTGCTCGGTCACCGCCGCTTCGGCTGGTCGGGAAACCGGTTTGTCGGCCGCCCCGGCAGGCGCCACGAGCTTATCCGGGCCGAGTGGCTTGGTGACTGCCTTGCCCTTCGCGGCCTGAGGCAGTGGCGCACCCGGGGTGGTCGCTGCGCTACTGTCTTTGGCGATCGGCGCCGGCGCACTTTGTGCCGGGGTGGCCCCCGATGTTTTTCGCTTTTCCGGCGGCAGCGGTATGGAAAGAACGATGCTGCGGGCGTCCCCCCCCGGCGCCAAGGCGTATTTCACCGGTTTGTCGAAGGTAATGAGCATCCCGTTGATCAACTCGGGATAGGTGACTTTGAACCGCGGTATCAGGTCACTCGGCGGTGAACGCAGGGTTTCCTGCATGACTTCGTTTTCCTGGTAGCCGGGTTTGACGACACGGAAGAAAACGCGCAGGAACTTGCCTTCGTTCTCGGGGCCATGGCGCAAATACTGAATCTCGGTGGCAAACCGGATGACCACTTGCGCATGGTCGTCGCCCCGGGAAATATCGATGCCCTCGATGACATTGGCCCATGCCGTTCCGCACAGCGGCAAGCCAATCAGAAGCAGGAGAAACGTTCGGATTGGAAACAGAAAATTGCCCGGAACGGAAAAGATGTTTTTGGTGATAGCGCTGTTTTTCAAGATTAGTTCCACTTGCTGTAGGGCGTTCCCTTGCTTCCCAGGGGTTTGTGGCAACCGCTGGAAGAACAATCCTTGCCGGCCGAGTTGTGGTGACCGGAACCGCGCCGGATTTTGTCCATCGTGCCCGCATAAGGAGAAGTCGAGTCATGGCAGGTGGCGCACGATGTCTGCATGGTGCCGTGATTCATTCTCTCCGTAGAGAAAGTCGTCTTGCTGCTATGACACAAGGAGCATTCATTACCTGGCATGCCCGCCGGCGAGGTGGA
>CALJZP010000173.1 GCA_937983545.1 uncultured Azonexus sp. | reverse complement strand
TCGAAGTTCTGCAGGCCTTCCAGCGCAGTGACCAGCTTTTCGCGGGTGACATCCTTGCCTACCCGCCGGATTCCCTCGGCGACCAGGCGGGCGGTGATAAAGCCTTCCAGGCCATAGTACGAGAACTTGTCTTTTTGCTTGCCAAGCAACTTCTGGTATTCGCGGACGACACCGATGGTGTCGTTCCAGGGGTAGGGAACGACCTGCGAGATACCGATGCCGCGGGCTTCGTTGCCCAGTTCCTGAGCCAGCACTTCGCCGCCGACCGGCGACAGTGTCAGGAACATGGGGAATTGGCCCAATTGCTTCATCGCTTTGACAAAGGCGGCGGTCGGTTTGTACAGCGTGACCATGACCACTGCCTGCGGGTTGGATTTGCTGATCGCTTCCGTCGCCTTGGCGACATCGAGTGAATTGCGCTCGACCGTGCCCACGGCAACCGGTGCCAGGTTGGCGCGTTTGAGGGCGTTGGTCACGCCCTCGAGGCCCGATTTGCCAAAGCCGTCGTTCTGGTAGAAGACGGCGATGTTTTTCAGGCCCAGTGACAGAATCTGCTCGACGATCGCCTCCGCCTCATCGGCATAGCTGGCCCGGATGTTGAACATGTAGCGCGTATTCGGGTTGGCGGATGTCGGTTCACGCAGGGTTCCGGCGCCTGAAATCGTTCCGATCAGCGGCACCTTCGCCGGGCCGAAAACCTTGTTCATGGCTTCGGTGGTTGGCGTAGAGCCGTAGTAGCCCATCAGCGCAAAGACACGCTTTTCCTGGATCAGTGTCTTGGTATTGGCGACCGTGCGGTCGGTTTCATAGCCGTCGTCGATGGTGATCAATTCGATCTTGCGGCCGTTGATCCCGCCGTTTTTGTTGAGCTGCTCGAAATAGGCGGTGATCGCTTCGCGCATCTGCATGCCGTAGACACCGTTGGGACCGGTGAAGGGGGAGGACATGCCGAGGGTGATGCTGGAGTCCGTCACCCCATCCTCGGCATGGGCCTGGGTCACGCCCAGCGCCAGCAGGCAGGCGAGCAGTGCATTGCGTAGTGCTTTCATGGTCTCCGTGGCTTTCCGAATGAGTAATTTTTTCCAGCCCGGAGAATGGCCCCGCGAGCTGACATTTTGCTTACAGTGTGGCGGGGCCGTCGGCAAGGCAAACGGGCCGGCATCTCGCGATGTCGGCCCGTCGTTGTCCGGAGGTCGGGGTTATTTGATCAGCTTGCCGCCGGCACCGATGACGGTCAGTTGAACGAACTGGGAGCCGGCCCGGTTGTTCGGCCCAAAGGCGACACGGTAGCCGCCCAGGTCCTGATTCATGCCTTCGAGTACGGAGATCAGTTTCTCGCGCGACAGGTCTTTTCCGCCAGTCTTGCGCAGGGCGTCGGCGGCTACCTTGGCAATGACGAAGCCTTCCATGCTGGTGTATGAATAGGGGCCTTGCTTGCCGATGAATTGCTGGTATTCCTTGACGAGGATGACCGTGCTGTTCCAGGGGTAGGGCATGACCTGCGAGATGCCGATGCCGCGTGCCGCATCCCCCAGTTCCTGCGTCAGCTGCTCGGCACTGACCGGCGACAGGGTCATGAACATCGGGCTCTGGTTTGCCTTGTGGAGTGCCTTGACCATGGCTGCCGCCGGCTTGTGCAGGGTAACCATGACCACAGCCTGCGGATTGACCTTGGCAATGGCCGCCAGTGCCTTGCCGATATCGTCCGAATTGCGTTCTACCGTCCCCGTGGCGGACGGGGTCAGATTGTGTTTTTTCAATGCATTGCTCAGCCCTTCCAGGCCGGCCTTGCCAAACCCGTCGTTCTGGTAGAGGACGGCAATGTTCTTGAGACCCAGTGTGGCGAGTTGGGTGCCGATGGCTTCCGCTTCGTCGGCGTAGCTCGCGCGCTGGCTGAACATGTAGCGGTTGTTCGGGTTGTTGGCAGGTGCTTGACGCAGCGACATGGCTCCGGATATCCCTCCGATCATCGGCACTTTTGCCGGACCGAAAACCTTGTTCATCGCTTCGGTCATGGCAGTCGAGCCGTAATAGCCAAGCAGCGCGAAAACTTTGTTGGTCTCGATGAGTGTCCGGGTGTTGGCGACCGTTTTTTCCGGATCGTAGCCGTCATCCATGACGGTCAGCTGGATTTTCCGCCCGTTTATTCCGCCATTTTTGTTGATCTGGTCGAAATACGCCGAAATGACTTTCTTCAACTCCTGCCCCTGCGTGCTGGCTGGGCCGGTCAGTGGCACCGACATGCCCAACGCTATCGAATTGTCCGTAACGCCTGTTTCGGCAACGGCTGTCTGGAATGCGGCGGCGCAGATCAGGCAGGCTGACAGGATGTGGCGAATCGCTTTCATGGATTTCTCGCTATCGAGTGCCGTAATAATCTTTTCATTATATGGCCCGAAACCGTCGGTGTTGCTTGAAAAGACAGGCAAAGCGAAGCTTCGCGGGGTTCGGCGTTGCATTTTGGGAACGGCCCCGGCCTCGCGCGACGTATTGTGAGGTTGAATAAAAAAGCGATCCGGGATTGCTCACGGATCGCTTTTTGATCTTTCTGGCGAAAAGACGGCGGCTATTCGCCGAAGAACTCCCGAACCTTGTCTATCCAGGACTTGGAGCGCGGGTTGTGCTTGGCGCTGTTTTCCTGGCTGGACTCCTCCAGTTCGCGCAGCAGTTCCTTCTGGCGGTCGGTCAGGCTCACCGGCGTCTCGACCACGACGTGGCACATCAGGTCGCCATGGGTGTGGCTGCGCACGCCCTTGATGCCCTTGCCGCGCAGGCGGAAGACGCGGCCGGACTGGGTTTCCGGCGGGATCTTGATGGCCGCGGCGCCGTCCAGCGTCGGAATCTCGATCTCGCCGCCGAGTGCGGCCGTGGTGAAGGAGATCGGCATTTCGCAATGCAGGTCGTTGTGGTCGCGCTGGAAGACGGCGTGCGGCTTGAGGTGAATCTGTACGTAGAGGTCGCCCGGCGGGCCGCCATTGACGCCGTGTTCGCCTTCGCCGGCCAGCCGGATGCGATCGCCTTCGTCCACCCCGGCCGGAATCTTCACCGCCAGCGTCTTGTGCTGCTTGATGCGGCCAGCGCCGCCGCAGGGCTTGCACGGGTCGGCAATGAAGCGGCCGGTGCCGTGGCACTTGTGGCAGGTCTGCTGGATGGAGAAGAAGCCCTGCTGCAGGCGAACCTGGCCGGAGCCGTTACAGGTCGGGCAGGTCTTGGGCTGGGTGCCGGCCTTGGCGCCGGAGCCGTGGCAGACCTCACATTCTTCCATGGTCGGAATGCGAATCTTGGTTTCCGTGCCGTGAGCGGCCTGCTCCAGCGTGATTTCGAGGTTGTAGCGGAGATCGGCGCCGCGGTAGATGTTCGAGCGGCCACCGCCGCCTCCACCGCCGCCGCGTCCGCCGAAAATCTCGTCGAAGATGCCGCCGAAGGCATCGGCAAAACCGCCGCCACTGCCGAAACCACCGCCCATGCCGGCTTGCGGGTCGACGCCGGCGTGACCGTACTGATCGTAGGCCGCACGTTTCTGGCCATCCGACAGGATTTCGTAGGCTTCCTTGGCTTCCTTGAACTTTTCTTCGGCCGACGGGTTATCCGGATTGCGGTCCGGATGGTATTTCATGGCCAGCTTGCGGTAGGCCTTCTTGATCTCGTCGTCCGACGCGTCGCGGTTGACGCCGAGAATCTCGTAAAAATCGCGTTTAGACATGTTCAGTCCCGTCTATGTGACAAAGGCGCCGAGCGCCGCCGGAGGCTTCCGGAAGGCTCGGCGCCGGGCTATTGCGTCAGGCTTACTTCTTGTCCTTGTTCACTTCCGTGAATTCGGCATCGACGACATCGCCTTCGACGGTCTTTTCCTTCGGCTGCTCGCCACCCGCTGCGCCGGCACCGGCGGCACCCGCTTCGGCCTGCTGCTGGGCATACATCTTCTCACCCAGCTTCTGGGCGGCGGCGGAGAGGGCTTCGGTCTTGGCGGTGATGACTTCCTTGTCGCCGTCGCGCAGGACTTCTTCGACGTCCTTGATGGCCTTCTCGATGGCTTCCTTCTCGCCGGCATCGAGCTTGTCGCCGTACTCGGTCAGCGACTTCTTGACCATGTGCACCATGCCATCCGCCTGGTTGCGGGCATCAGCCAGTTCGTGCGCCTTCTTGTCCTCTTCGGCGTGCAGTTCGGCATCCTTCACCATGCGCTGGATTTCTTCCTCGCTCAGGCCGGAGTTGGCCTTGATGGTGATCTTGTTTTCCTTGCCGGTGGCCTTGTCCTTGGCGGTGACGTGCATGATGCCGTTGGCGTCGATGTCGAAGATGACTTCGATCTGCGGCGTGCCGCGCGGAGCCGGCGGGATACCTTCGAGGTTGAACTGGCCGAGGCTCTTGTTGCCAGAGGCCACTTCGCGCTCGCCCTGCAGCACGTGGATGGTCACGGCAGCCTGGTTGTCGTCGGCGGTCGAGAAGACTTGCGAGGCCTTGGTCGGGATCGTCGTGTTCTTCTGGATCAGCTTGGTCATGATGCCGCCCAGAGTTTCGATGCCCAGCGACAGCGGGGTCACGTCGAGCAGCAGCACGTCCTTGACTTCGCCCTGCAGCACGCCGCCCTGGATGGCGGCGCCGACGGCGACGGCTTCATCCGGGTTCACGTCCTTGCGCGGTTCCTTGCCGAACACTTCCTTGACCTTCTCCTGCACCTTCGGCATGCGCGACTGGCCGCCGACCAGGATCACGTCGTCGATGTCGCCGATCTTGCAGCCGGCATCCTTCAGCGCGGTCAGGCAGGGAGCAACGGTGCGCTCGATGAGTTCGTCGACCAGCGACTCGAACTTGGCGCGGGTGATCTTCAGGGCCAGGTGCTTCGGGCCGGAGGCGTCGGCGGTGATGTAGGGCAGGTTGACTTCGGTCTGCTGGCTGGAGGACAGCTCGATCTTGGCCTTCTCGGCAGCTTCCTTCAGGCGTTGCAGGGCCAGCACGTCCTTCTTCAGGTCGACGCCGGATTCCTTCTTGAATTCGTCGATGATGTAATCGATCAGGCGCTGGTCGAAGTCTTCGCCGCCGAGGAAGGTGTCGCCGTTGGTGGCCAGCACTTCGAACTGCTTTTCGCCATCGACATCGGCGATTTCGATGATGGAGATGTCGAAGGTGCCGCCGCCCAGGTCATAAACGGCGATCTTCTTGTCCTTGCCGGCGACCTTGTCCATGCCGAAAGCGAGGGCAGCTGCGGTCGGCTCGTTGATGATGCGCTTGACTTCCAGGCCGGCGATGCGGCCGGCGTCCTTGGTGGCCTGGCGCTGGCTGTCGTTGAAGTAGGCCGGCACGGTGATGACGGCTTCGGTGACTTCCTCGCCGAGGTAGTCTTCGGCGGTCTTCTTCATCTTGCGCAGCACTTCGGCGGAAACCTGCGGCGGGGCGATCTTCTTGTCGCGCGCTTCAACCCAGGCGTCGCCGTTGTCGGCCTTGACGATCTTGAAGGGCATCAGGGCGATGTCCTTCTGCACTTCCTTCTCTTCGAAGCGGCGGCCGATCAGGCGCTTCACCGCGTAGAGGGTGTTCTTCGGGTTGGTGACAGCCTGGCGCTTGGCCGGGGCGCCGCACAGGATTTCACCGTCTTCGGTGTAACCGATGACGGACGGGGTGGTGCGTGCACCTTCCGCGTTTTCGATGACCTTCGGCTGGCCGCCTTCCATGATGGCGACGCAGGAGTTGGTGGTGCCGAGGTCGATACCGATGATCTTGCCCATGATGTTTTTCCTAAAAGTGAATTACCGATGTTCGTGAATTGGGGGCTGAGCCCCGGATTTCAAGTCTTATTTGCCCTTGGCGACCATGACCAGGGCCGGGCGCAGGACGCGGTCGGCGATCAGGTAGCCCTTTTGCAGCACGGTGACCACGGTGTTGGCTTCCTGCTCGGAGTCGACCATGCCGATGGCCTGGTGCTTGTGCGGATCGAACTTTTCGCCGACCGGATTGACCTCGTTCAGCGCGTTCTTCTCGAAAGCGGACGCCAGCTGCTTCAGGGTCAGCTCGACGCCGGACTTGAAGCTCTCGACGGTCTGCTCCGGCACCGCCAGGGCGGCTTCCAGGCTGTCCTTGACGGCCAGCAGTTCGCCGGCGAATTTCTCGACCGCGAATTTGTGGGCCTTGGAGATGTCTTCCTGGGCGCGGCGGCGGATGTTTTCGCCTTCGGCCTTGGCGCGCAGCCAGGCGTCGTAGTGCTCGGCTGCCTTCAGTTCGAGGGCCTTGAATTGCTCCTCGATACTGGGAATGGTGTCGATGTTGTCGGCCGGAGCGGTTTCCGCGGGAGTTGCTTGCTCGGGGGCCGGCTCTTTGTCCAGCGCGGCTTCCTGGGTGTTTTCGGGGGTGGACATGCAGGTTTCTCCAAAAAATCTTTTCGCTATCTGGAGGCGTTTTCCCTGGTTTCAAGACCTCAGTACCAAATTTCTTTATGGGCGAAACTGCTTCCGGGCGAATACGACCGTGCTACGATAATTCCCTGTGTTTTCTCAGATATCGAGAATGGAAACAATCGGCAAGTACCGCGTGATACGGGAGTTGGGCAAGGGGGCGACCGCAACGGTCTACCTCTGCGACGATCCTGATCTCGGTCGCCAGGTTGCCGTCAAGGTCATACAGTTTGGGAAGGATGCCGGCGCCATGTCACGCCGGATGCGAAAGCTCTTCCAGAACGAAGGCATGGTTTCGAAGCGGCTGAACCATCCCAATATCGTTCAGGTTCATGAGGCGGTGGTCCAGCCGGATTACGCCTACCTGGCGATGGAGTACGTCAACGGCTTTTCGCTGGAGGAACACACGCGGATCGACAAGCTCCTGCCCATGCACCGGGTGATCGGGATCATTTTCAAGTGCTGCATGGCACTCGATGCCGCTTACCGCCAAGGTATCATCCACCGCGATATCAAACCGGCCAACATCATGGTTGCTGCCGATGACGAGGCCAAGATCGCCGATTTCGGGTTGGCGCTCAACATGAACAAGGATCTTGACCGGGATTCGACCTTCATCATGGGGGTCGGCTCGCCGGCCTACATGTCGCCGGAGCAGATCAAGGGCTATCCCCTCAATCAGAAGACAGACCTGTATTCGCTGGGGGTCTTGCTCTTCCAGTTGCTGACCGGGCGATTACCTTTCCGCGCCAACAACCAGGCTACGCTGATCTACCGTATCGTCAATACCGACGCGCCGGCGGTTACCTCGTTGCGCCCGGATCTTCCCGAGGGCTTGAACGCCATTCTCAAGCGTGCGCTGGAGAAGGATCTCTACAATCGCTACCGGAACGGCGCCGAGATGGCCAAGGACCTGTCGGCGGTCCGCTACCAGTTGGTCGATGAGGATTCCACGGTCGAGGATACGCGGCATTTCGAAACCCTGCGCCGGCTTGAGTTTTTCACCGAATTCGAGAATATCGAAATCTGGGAAGTGTTGCGGGTCGCGGTCTGGCGGGATGTTTCGCCGAATGTTGCCTTAGTGCGCGAGGGGGACAGGAGCAAGTTCTTTGGCGTGATCGTTTCGGGTTCGGTCGAAATTTCGATCGAAGGCAAGGCGCTGTGCCGCCTGGGGACCAGCGAACCGGTCGGCGAGGTGGCTTTCCTGCATCCCTCCAGCGATTTGCGTTGCGCCACGGCAACGACCTTGGAGCCGACGCTGTTCCTGGAAATCAACGCAGCGGCACTGGCTCTGTCGTCGGAAGAACTGCTCGAGCGTGTGCGCAATGCGCTGCTCAGCCGGATGATCAAGCGCATGCGCGAGGTTAACCGGATCGCCGCTGCACAGGGCTTGCCCGCCGTGCAGAGTCTCACCGCGTCGCAGTCCGGCGGGCCGTCGAAAGCGGGGGGCGGACTCGACCTCGAACTGGCGCCCATGTGACAGGTGGCGGTGTACAGCAAAACGGCCTCCGAGGAGGCCGTTTTTATTGCGGTGCAAGCCGGTCAGACCTTGAATCGTCCGACCAGTGCGGCCAGTCCGTCGGCCAGGCGCTTGAGATCGTGGGCGGCGCCGGCGGTCTGCTCGACGGTCCCGGAATTCTCGCGCGCCATGCCGGCAATGGCTTCGATACTGTGTTCGACATCGCCGGAGAAGCGACGCTGCTGGTCGGTGGCTGAGGCGATCGCATCCAGGCCGTGACCCACTTCGGCAACCGAGCCATTGGTCGCCTGCAGCACGTTGGACACCGAAGAAACGGCTGCCTGGCTGGTTTCCAGATGGCTCAATCCTTCTTCGATGCTGCGGCGGACCGACACCGACTGGGCGCTCAGGTTGGCCGTAATCGCATCGATTTCGCTGGCCGAGCGAGACGATTTTTCGGCCAGTTTGCGGACTTCATCGGCAACGACCGCGAAACCGCGTCCCTGCTCGCCGGCACGCGCTGCTTCGATGGCCGCATTCAGGGCCAGCAGGTTGGTCTGCTCGGCAATGTCCTTGACCTCGCGCGTCATCATCGTGATCGATTCGGTGTTGCGGACAAAGTCATTGACCGATTCGGCCATTTCCTTCACCGCACGCTCGACAACGTCCATTTCTCCAAGCAGGGTCTGCAGGTTGCGGCTGCCTTCATTGGCACGGGCCAGGCTTTCCTGCGACTGGTGCTGGACATGCTCGGCGCTCTGCGCGATGGAGGAAATGCTGGAAACCAGCTGCTCCACGGCGGTGGCGGCAAGATCGGACTTTTCGTTCTGCTGGTGGGAACTCTGGGTCACGCGGTCGGCACTTTCGGAGAGTGCGGTAACGCGGGCCGATACCTGGCTGGCGGCATCGCGGACTTGGCGCACGAGCTGGTTGAAGTTGTCCATCATTTCGTTGAATACCTGGGCGGACTGGCCGACTTCATCCTTGCCCTTGACCGGCAGGCGGCGGGTCAGGTCGCCCTCGCCGCGCGCGATATCGCTGAGTCCCTTGCGCAGCTCGTCGAGCGGAGAAGTCACGAAATGACGGGTGATCAGGTAGATGAGAACGAGCAGCACGCCCAGGGCGGCCAATGCCACCCCGGCAATCTTCAGGCGAAACGCGGCAACCTCGGATTCAACCGAGTCCAGTGAGACCCGCATGCTGACGATGCCAAGTACCGTGCCTTCCGCTGTTTGATGGCAGACGAGGCAATCCTTGCCGAGATAGCTCTTGGAAGCCTTGGTTGGGTTGATCACCTGCAGGTAGGAACTACCGTTTTCCCGCTCGACCGAGACGTAGGAGGTGCCGGTGGACATGACCTGCTGCTCCTTGGCGTCCAGCTGGCGGTTGCTCTTGGTGTCAGGGCCGTACAGCTTTATCACGGCTTCGCTGCGGGCGACGTGCAAATCCTTGATGATGGATAGCTGCTTGATCTGGTCCAGAAAGACCTCCCGCTGCCCGACCGTCCCGGTGATCATCATGCCGGTCAGCCCGGCCATGGTCATTTCGTGGATGCTTTGTGCGAAATCCTGAGCCTGGCGGATGGCGGTTTCACGGTTGACCTGGGTGGTCCATACGATGGCGCCAGCCCAGATGATGGCCAGTACGACCCAGATCGCGGCGGTGAGCCGTATCCAGATCTTCAAGTCGGCGATGCGCGGCATTATTCTTCTCCACTGTGATTCCTGAGTTATTTCAGGCCGTCAGATCGATTACCTAGATTGTGCCAGTTACGCCGCTTTCCGGCAAAACTATTCCAGAATTGCAAATTTCATCGGTCTGAGGCAGGAATTCACGGTCTGCGAAGATGCGGTTGCAGCCAGCGCTTCAGGTTGGCGAGGTCGAGCGCTCCGCTTTGGCGTGCGATTTCATGACCTTGCACGAAAATCGCCAGTGTCGGAATGCTGCGAATGTTGAAGCGGGCAGCAAGCTGCTGTTCGACTTCGGTATTGACCTTGACCAGACGGGCCTGGGGCTCGAGATCGATGGCGGCCTGGTGGAAGGTCGGGGCCATCATCCGGCAAGGACCGCACCACGGCGCCCAGAAGTCGACCACTACGGGCAGGTCGTTGCGCGAAATGTGCCGGTCGAAATCGGCCTGTCCCAGTTCCAGCGGTTCGCCG
>CALJZP010000172.1 GCA_937983545.1 uncultured Azonexus sp. | reverse complement strand
CCAAGGCCTCGAGTTCCTTGCGTGCTTCGTCCTTCTTGCCGGCGCTGACTAGCACCTTGGCAAGATTTAGCTGAATAGCCGTAGCTTGCGGCGCCAGAGCCATCGCCTTCCGCAATATTTCTATGGCTTTGCCAGAGTCGCCTTTCGCTGCGATCAGCATGGCCAAGGTATCCATGAACGCAGGTTGATTGGGGGCCAGTTGATTGGCCTTCTCCGCGTACTCCAGTGCCTTGGCTTGTTTTTGCTCTCCCAGGGCCCAGGCCAGGTTGTTTAGGACCATGGCGTTGTTGGGTTGCAGAGCGAGCGCTGCATTATAGTGCTGAGTGGCAATTTGATAATCCTTGCGCGCCATTGCAAGGTCACCTTGATGCATGCGGAAGGTGACATCTTTCGGGTGATCCTTGCTCCACGAAGCCGCAAATTTGTCAGCTTCCGCAGCATTGCCCGATGCGAGGATGGTGTTATGAGTCTTGACGGCAAGTTCGGTTGCAGGCGTTGTCTTCAGAGCATTTCGGTAGCTTGCGATCGCCTCATTCCAGTTCTTCTGGGAGGCATGGATATCACCTTCGAAAACCAGGCCTACGGCTTCCTTGGGACGTTGTTTCTGTACTTCGCGGGCGATGGAGAGCGCGTCTTTAGCGCGTTTCTCATCCATGGCGAGAAGAATTAGAGCGCGCTGTGCTTCAATCAGATTCGGCTTGATCTCCAAGGCCTTCTTCAGGCTCTTGACAGCTTCTTCCTTGTTTTTGTTGGCGACATGCACTTCAGCGAGCCGCAAGTGCGGCACGGGCGACATCGGCTGCAGTCCAGCCAATTTGCCGTAGGTGCTGAGGGCTTGATTCAGGTCGCCGGAGATTTGCTGGACACGGCCCAATGCATCGAGGACTTCCGGTTTTTCCGGGAAGGCAGCGACCGCATCGTTGGCCGCGGTTAACGCCTTCTTGTTGTCTTTCTGCTGCAACCAGTATTGGATCAAGGCGAGACGCGGTGCCACCTCGGTGGGGTTTGCAGTCACCGCCTTGTTGATCAGGCCAGAAACTTCATCTTGCGTGCCTCCATTGTTGGCGCGGAGTTCTGCAAGCGCCAGCATGGCTTGGATATGCTTCGGGTCGGCAGCAAGCACGGCATCAAAACGCTTCCGTGCATCGTCAGGTTTTTTGTCGGCCAGATCAAGCGCCGCCAGGCTTGCCGCAGCGGGAAAGAAGGATGGATTGAGCGAGAGCGCCTTGTCGAAAGCAGCGCGGGCTCCAGCGATATCGTTCTTGCCCAGCAGGGTGCGTGCTCGTAGATTGAACGTGGCCGGGTTATCCGGTTGTTTTTTCTCAAGCGCATCAATCGCCTGCAGCGCCTTATCAATCTGGTTGTTACGTAGATGAGCGGCGATCAACGCGAGGTCGGCGCTGGTGCCTTTGTCAGTCGTGGCAATCTGTTCCAACTGGTTGAAGGCCATCTCTACTTGGCCTTGGGCCATTTGGGCCAAGGCCAATGCGGTCTTTTTGGTGGCATCGCTCGGATCAAGCTTGCTGGCTTTGGCAAAATACTCTGCGGCTTTTCCGGCGTCGCCATTCTGCAGATAAACCTCGCCTGCCAGAGATAGCAATGCCGTGTCCTGGCCCATGTGTTCGAGCGCTGGTTGCAAGGTAGCCAAAGCCTTTGCCGGCTGCCCGGCACGCAGGTGGTTGGCGACCAGGATACGGCGGGCAAGCGGCAATTGCGGTGCTATTTGCAGGGCTTTGGCCAGATAGGTTTCTGCCTGGATAAAGGATTGCAGTTGATACTCGATGGCACCGGCCAGTTGCAAGGCCAAGGGGTTGTTCGGTGCAATTTTGATCAATTGCTGAGCCAGTTCACGTGCAGCTTTCAAATCCTTGCGCTGGTATGCGAGCTGGGCATCAAGAAAAAGTGTTTGCGGGTGTTTGGGTGCCAGTTTCTTGAGGGCATCGAATTGCTTGAGCGCATCATCCAGCTTTTGCTGCTGCAGGAGTTGATTGATCGCCGCGACATGGGCAGCTATGAAATCCGGCTTGGCTTCAATGGCCTTGCGGAAGTCAATCAGAGCCTCATCCGGCTGACCATTGGAAGCGGCCAATGCTCCGGCGAGGAGCAGGGCATCATGGTTTTTCGGATTTGCGCCCAGAACAGAGGAAACGATAGCTGCTGCGCCTGCCATGTCCTTGTTGCTTGCCTTCGTACGTGCGTTCGCCAGTTGGGCGGGCGCGTAATCTGCTTTTTCTGAAAGTGCCGCTGCTAGTTCATCGCTGGACTTGTCTTGCTTGCCTTGGGCCAGGTAGGCAATGCTCAGCGTGGTTTTGAGATCTGCAGCCGGTTCTCCGGAGGGAAGATTGATGTCTCCAAATTCGTCCGTGACTTTTTTGGCCTGCCCGGTTGCCAGTATGACTTTTGCCAGGAGGGGAACTGTTTGCTCCGGGGCATATTTCTGATCCAACGCCTTGCGCAGTTCCACTTCAGCACCGGCAATATCACCGCTCTCGAACAGCGCTTTGCCCAGCAAGAAGCGCGCTTCGGGGTGATTCGGGTTCTGTTGAATGGCATTTTTCAACTGAATGACGGCAGCCTTGCCATCGTTTTTGGACAAGTAGTCCTTGCCTGAGGCAATCAGCTTTTCCGGGCTGTCACCGCCGCATGCACCCAAGGTGGCGGCAAGCATTGCGGCAGAGACCAAGGCGGCGATTCTTGATTGGTGAAAAGTCATGATTATTCTGGTCCGCGTAAAATTATTTGAGTCCAAGACGGTGCATCAAATCGTAAAGTGTTGGGCGACTGATCCCCAATATTTCTGCAGTGCGAGCAATGTTGCCGTCAGCGCGGGAGATGGCGAGGGCGACTGCACGCCTTTCGGCATCCTCGCGAACCTGGCGCAGGTCAATGAAGTAGTTGCCACCCTCGAGGTGCTCCAGTCCGATGTCTTCACGGGTAATCTGTTGTCCATCGGCCATGATCACTGCGCGCTTGACTGCATTTTCCAGTTCGCGGACGTTTCCGGGCCATGAGTAGGCTTCGATTCCTCGTACCGCATCCTCGGTCAGGGTCATGCTGCCCCGCTTGTGTTCATCGGCAAAACGATGGACAAAGGCGTGGGCCAGCAGTGCTGCATCGCCATCGCGCTTGCGCAGCGGCGGAATGTCTATGACGATCTCGGCAAGACGGTAGAAAAGATCCTCACGGAAGCGGCCTTCCTGGATGTGTGCTTTGAGGTCCTGGTGGGTTGCACACACAATCCGCACGTCAACGGCGATTTCCTGTCGCCCCCCCAGACGTTCAATCACCCGCTCCTGAAGAAAACGCAGCAGCTTGGCCTGCAAGGCTATCGGCAGATCACCGATTTCATCCAGCATGAGCGTCCCGCCATGCGCAGACTCAATCTTGCCCGGCGTTGTTTTGGCTGCACCTGTGAAAGCGCCTTTTTCATAACCGAACAATTCGCTTTCAAGCAGATTATCTGGAATTGCCGCGCAATTGATGGCAACAAAGCGGGCGTTTTTTCGTGGTGAAGCTTCATGCAGGCCACGTGCCAGAACTTCCTTGCCTGTGCCGCTCTCACCTAGCAAAAGCACCGTCGCGTTGCTGCTGGCGACTTTCTCGATGGTGCGGCAAATTTTTTGCATGCCCGCGTCTCGCGTCAGCAGACCGCGCAGTGCTGTGGAGTGCTGAAGGGATTGCAACCGCCGGTTCTCTTGCTGAAGTTCGTGTAGACGAAAGGCACGGTCAATGGTCAACGACAGCAATTCGGGCTCAAACGGCTTGGCAAAAAAATCGTAAGCACCAAGCGCGATCGCCCGCAAGGCATTGGCCTGGTCATTTTGTCCGGTAAGTACGATGACCTTGGTGTCCGGTGCGATGGAAATGATTTGCTCAAGCAGGCGAAAGCCTTCAGACACCGAGTCTGCGTCCGGGGGGAGCCCCAGATCCATCGTCACCACGGGTGGTTGGTGCCGATGAATCTGAGCCAGAGCGCTTTCACGGTCGCCGGCGGTCAGTGTTTCGTATTGATCAAACGACCAACGTAGCTGTTTTTGCAGCGCCGGATCATCTTCAACGACCAGAAGAGGACGAGTTTTTTCCCCGCTCACGCAGCCTCCTGTGCATGTAGATCGGAGTGTTGCTGGATTTCCAGCAGGGGTAGAACGAGGGTTATTTTTGTACCTACATTCGGTGTGCTGTCCACCAGCAATTCTCCTCCGAGTTCGCGGATGTATTGGGCGCTTTCATATGCACCAATGCCCATTCCAGAATCTTTCGTGGTTTGGAACGGTTTGAACAAACGGTCACGGATGAATTCTGGGCTCATGCCTTGTCCCGTGTCGCCAACCACAAGATGCGCTCGGTCACCAACACGATCAAGGCTAATCCATACCGCACCGTCTAACGGCGTGGCGTCCAATGCGTTTTGAACCAAGTGTCCGATCACTCTTTCCAGTCTTTCGCGATGCCCGCGTGTCGTCAGCGGCGTATCGCTTTGCGTTGCAACGATGCGACCCTGTCGCGCCTTATCACTGCGAATCTGTTCAATGACATCGGGAAGATTAACACCAACAGCCGATCCAGGGGGAGTCGCCCCCTCACGCAACTGCATCATCAGCTGCCGCATTCGTTCGACCGAATGCTCGACAGTCATTAGCATGTCATCCTGAAACTCCGGATTGTGTCGGTGTTTCTCGGCATTTTTGAGCATGAGGGCCAGTTGGGTCACGATGTTCTTGAGATCGTGAACCACGAAAGCGGACATTTTGTTGAATGCATCGAATTTGCGCGCTTCGAGCAGGGCTTCCGTGGCCTGCATTTTCGCGATGAAGCTAGCCGCCTGGCAGCCTGCTGTTCGCAGGAGGTCATTGACTTCCCAGTTCACATCCATCTGCGTACGCGAACTGGCGAGAATGACAAAGCCTTGCAACTCCGTACCGACCGTCAGAGGAATGATGAGCCATGCGTTCGGTATGTCAGAGAGCCATGCAGGGATTTCCAAATCGCCATAACGGGCTGGATAGGCACGAAACTCTTCCAGGTTGACGACCCAGCCACTGTCCACAAGAAACCGGATTAAGGCGGTGTCCGTACCGGCTGTTCCTTCACTGGTGGGCAGGTTCCAGCGTGCTGCTTGGCGGAACATGCCCTGTGCGTCGTGAAGCCATAAACTTCCTGCGGGACTTTCGACCATATAGGCCAGCCCGCGAATAACCTGTTCTCCCATTGCCTGAGGATTGTCCTGTGCCGCAAGTGTTTGGGTAAAACGCAGCCATTCCTCACGATAGTCGTAGCGGTAGGCAAAAAAATGCTTACCGACCAACACGCGAATTTTCGCGCGCATCGACCCCGAGATCAGCATGATGCCCAGAGTCATCAGGCCTGCAAATACGAGCGCATATTGAAATGCGCGCCCCCATTCGCCACCAAAATAGCGGACGTAGTAACCAACCACGGACATCAGCAGCAGATAAAGACCTGCGGCCAGCAATGTGGCCGAATGGAAGGCTGCGCGCTGCGAGAGGCGGATTTTCGAAGTCCAGTCGCGGCCGCGCTGGGACGCAATAAATAGCAAGGGCAGGGTAATGGTATGAACCAGGCCTTTCGCCATCGCTGCGTCCGTGTCGATGCGCTGGAACATCAAGGCGTCCGAATATAGATAGACATCGAACATCATTTGTCCAGCGAGGGCCAGGCACAGGGGTTTGATATTCCAACGGGCATCATCCGCAACATTGCGGAATAGTTGTTCAAGGAGAATCAGTCCGAGTACGGGTTTTGCCAAGCTGTGGATGTAATAGATTCTGCTCCAGTCCGCACCTTCCAGCTGTCCACCGATGAATAGTAGATGGAGTGTGAGACCGCCGATGATTGCCAGCGCGCAGGCAGGTATCAACCAGTTCGGCAACGATACGGCTATCGACTTATCCGTTGCTCCCGGAGTCAGCAGGAAATAGACAAAAGCGTACCAAGCTGCGTACAGAGCGATGTCGGTTGCGGATGCAAGGAATAGGATGCCGGACTCTCGCGTTGTCAGGGCGACAAAGCTACTGCCAGCCCAGAGAGCTCCGAACACAACCGCCAAGAGCATGGCACGGGCACGGCGGCCAACGCGCCATTGCGTACCAAGTGAAACAAGGTAGCCTGCGAGGAGGCAATACCCTACGCCAGCTGTTCCGAAACTCCAGGCCAGCAAGGATGCGGTTTCGCTGTCCATACCTGTCTAGTGTGTTTCGAAATGGACGTGCAAGAGCGAGGCTATTGGGCACCCTTGCCGGTCAGAACCACGCCGACCGTTTCGAAAAGGACCAGTAGGTCAAGGAACAGGGAATGGTTCTTTACGTAGTAGAGGTCGTACTGCAGCTTTTCGGCAGAGTCTTCGACGGTGGCGCCATAGTGGTAGCGCACTTGGGCCCAACCGGTGACCCCGGGTTTGACGCTGTGACGAACGGCGTAAAACGGGATTTCCTTTGTCAGCTGGTCGACAAAGAAGGGGCGTTCCGGGCGTGGACCAACCAAGCTCATGTCACCCTTTAGAACGCTGAAGAGCTGCGGCAACTCATCTACTCGGATCTTACGAATGATTCGCCCAACCTTGGTGACCCGATCGTCCTTGGCCTTGGCCCATACCGGCTTTCCATCCTTTTCCGCGTCGTTACGCATACTGCGGAATTTGATGACCTTGAACAGACGTCCATTCAGCCCAACGCGCTCCTGACGATAGAGGATAGGGAAGCCATTCTCAATCACGATGGCAAGGGTTGCAATCAGCATGACCGGCAGGGCCAGGGTGATTAGAATCAAGGCACAGACGATATCGAAGAGACGTTTTACGACTGTACGTAGTGTTCCTTGCTGAAAGCCATCTCCGAAGATAAGCCACCCAGCATAGAGGGAGTCCAATCGAATCTGGCCAAGGGTCTGCTCAAAATGGCTGGCCAGATCCAGTACCTTGATGCCATGAAGCTTGCAATCCAGCAGTTCGCGCAAGGGCATTGCACCGCCACGCCGCTCGGTGATCGCAACCACAATTTCATCGGCCTTGAGTTCTTTGGCGGTATCCGTGAGGGATGTTGCGCGGGAAAGGATCAGATTGCTGGGAATTGCGCGCTCTTCTTCAACCGGGCTTGGGAAAAAACCAACGATTTCTGCTGCCGGATCTGACTTGTTCAGTTCGCGCTTTACATCGAGGGCGCGCGTTCCGGTTCCAAAAACAAGTATTCGGCGACTGATTGCCTTGGAAGCATTGGCAGTATGGGTGGCGCTGACCCGCGTCACCAGCATGCCAAAGATGGCGGACATGGCAGACAGTTGAACGAACTCCTTGTTCATGGAGGTCATCGGCAAGAGCGCAAAGATAGCGT
>CALJZP010000171.1 GCA_937983545.1 uncultured Azonexus sp. | reverse complement strand
TCGAACCCGCCCTGATGGCGGAACTGGACGAAGCGTCGCCGACGCTGCCGAAACTGCGCGACGACGCGCCGCTCGTGCTGGTCGTCGACGATGACCGCAGCACTCGGTCAGCCCTGCGCCACGCCTTGTACCGCAGCGGTTTCCGGGTGGCGGAAGCGGGCGACGGCAGCGAAGTCATCGACTGGCTGGAGTACAACACCGCCGACGCCATCCTGATGGATGCGTTGATGCCGGTGATGGACGGTTTTGACGCCTGCGCGGCGCTCAAGCGCCACCCGCGCTGGAAGGACATTCCCATCCTGATGATCACCGCGCTCGAAGACCGGCAATCGATCGAACGCGCCTTCGAAGCCGGCGCCAGCGATTTCATCCCCAAGCCCATCCACCTGTCGGTGGTCAATCAGCGGGTCCGCCGCATCATCGACGCCACCCGGGCCGAGCGCCACGTGCGCCATCTTGCCTACAACGACACGCTGACCGGACTCCCCAACCGCCTGCTGTTCATGGACCACCTGACCCGGGCGATCGAGCATGCTGCTGCCCAAAACAGCATGCTCGGGGTACTGTTCCTCGACCTCGACCGTTTCAAGTTCATCAACGACACACTCGGGCATGAGGTCGGCGATAAACTGCTGGCCACCATGGCCCAACGCCTAAAGGGTTGCGTGCGCGCCGACGATTGCGTCGCTCGCCTGGGTGGCGACGAATTCACCGTGCTGCTCGACGACCTGCCCAACTCAGGCGTCGCCGCCAGTGTTGCGCAGAATATCTGCCGCACCGTCTCCGCACCGCTGATCATCGACGGTCAGGAAATCGTCGTCACCGCCAGCGTCGGCATCGCGCTCTACCCGCAGGACGGACCGGACATCAACCGCCTGCTGCGCCATGCCGATACCGCGATGTATCGCGCCAAGAGCAGCGGCAGCGGCTTCTGCTATTACGAAGCGGCGATGGAATCCGCCCTCTCCGATCGCCTGAAAATGGAAAACGATCTGCGGCGGGCGCTGGAACGCGACGAAATCACGGTTTTCTATCAACCGGTGGTCGAAACCGGCAGCGGCAAGATCAGCGGCGTCGAGGCACTGGTCCGCTGGATGCACCCGGAACGCGGCGTGATCTCGCCCGCCGAGTTCATTCCGGTTGCCGAAGAAACCGGCCTCATTCTTCCCCTCGGCGAGCGTGTCCTGCGCAGGGCCTGTCTGCAGGCCAAAGCCTGGCTGGACAACGGCATCGCCAACCTCTACGTGGCGATCAACCTGTCCTCCAAGCAACTGGAACAGCCCGAGCTGCGCAATATCATCCTGAGCGCGCTGAACGAGAGCGACTTACCCGCTTCCTGCCTGGTCCTGGAAATCACCGAAAGCGTCATGATGGCGCGGGCCGCCGAAAGCATCGACCTGTTGCGTGAATTACGCAGCCTGGGCATCCACATCTCGATCGACGATTTCGGTACCGGCTATTCCTCGCTGTCCTATCTGAAGCACCTGCCGGCCAATATCCTGAAAATCGACCGCTCCTTCATCCAGGACATTCCGCAAGACGACGACGCCGTAGCCATCGTCAAGGGAATCGTGGCATTGGCGCACAGCTTGCGCATGAAGGTCGTCGCCGAAGGAGTGGAAACCGCAGCCCAGCAGGAAACGATGGCACAACTGGGCTGCAACTCGCTCCAGGGCTACCTGTTCTCCAAGCCGCTGCCAGCCGAACTCATCGAGACCCAGTTGCATGCCGCCCGGCACCAGAAACGGCAGGCCAGGAAACAGAACTGAACACTGCCCGTTTTTTAGGCAGCCGTCGATTTCCTTTCCAGTTCAGCGACTTGGCGATTCTTTCCCGAGCTTATCCACAGACTTACCCGACCGAAACGGGGATAAGCAACATTTATTCACCGCCACCCCAGACTGCCCAAAAATAAGGCAGTGCAAACAAACCCCATTCAGATCAACAAGTTGGAAAAACACCTCAGTGTTTATCCACAGGCTTACCCAGAGCAAACGGGGATAAACCGCGCTATCCCCGCTGCCACCAGCGATTACAAGGCCTGAGCCATCAGCGAAGCGTTGCCGCCCGCAGCGGTGGTATTGACCGTCTGAACATGCTCGCACAGCAGGCGGAACAAGGGGTAGCGCCCCTGCTCCAGCGGCATAACCACGGACACCAGGGGGCCGTCGCTGGCCGCCAGCCGTTGCTGCAGACTGCGCCTGACCTTGGCATCGCCCTCATGCAGCACGCCGCCGGCCAGGCTGGCCTCGGCGAATACAGCGCTGCGCCAGCCCGCGGTCAAAGCTTCCGGCAGGCGGCTCAGCACGGCCTTGGCAACCGCATCGTAGCGATACAGGCCGGGCGTGGTGTCGGCGGCGCTCAGCAGCACCGGGGCATTGCCCGTCGCCAGGACGGCCGCGATCTGGCGCAACAGGCCGGCCTCGCTGTCAGCCAGGCAAAATACCTCGCCACGCGGCGAGAAATCGAGCCGGTTACTTTCACCGGTCGGCCCGGGCAGATCGGCCTCGCAACCCCACGGCGTCAGTAGCGCATATTCGCGGCACAGCGCCTGCAGCTCGATCTCTCCGGCATCGCAGGCCCAGGCGGCAAAGCGCTCCAGGGCGGGCAGCCCCTTGCCGGTTGCCGGACGATGGAGCCCGAGAACGGCCGGGTCCGGATTGCGCGCCGCCAGCAGACGCGGCAGATAGAGCGGACCCCCAGCCTTGGGCCCGGTACCCGACATGCCCTCGCCGCCAAACGGTTGCACACCGACGACGGCGCCGACCATGTTGCGATTGACGTAGCGGTTGCCGGCGCGCACGCGGCCGGTCACCGCCTCGATGCTCTCGTCGATCCGGCTGTGCATGCCGAAGGTCAGGCCATAGCCTGTGGCATTGATGGCGTCGACCACGGCCAGCATGTCGCGGGCGGCAAAGCGCAGGACATGGACGACCGGCCCGAACACTTCACGCTCCAGCTGATCGAGGCGATCGATTTCGATCAGGGTCGGCGGCACGAAGCAGCCCCGGGCGCAGTTCAGCGGCAGGGAAACCTGGTGGACGCGATGTCCTGCCTGACGCATGGCGGCAATATGCCCTTCCAGAACGCCGCGCGCCGCTTCGTCGATGACCGGGCCAACGTCCGTCGCCAGATCGGCCGGATTGCCCATGCGCAACTCGCCCATGGCGGCACGCAGCATGTCGATCAGACGGTCGGCGATTTCCTCCTGCACGCAGAGTACGCGCAAGGCCGAGCAGCGTTGTCCGGCGCTGTCGAAACCCGAGGCGATCACATCCTGCACCACCTGCTCGGGCTGTGCCGACGAATCGACGATCATCGCATTCTGGCCGCCGGTTTCGGCGATCAGGAAGGCTTCCGGCGCATCGGCCGGGCGTTGGGCCAGGCTGCGGTTGATGATCTGCGCCACCTCGGTCGATCCCGTGAAAATGACACCCCGCACGCGCACATCGCCGGTCAGCCGGGCGCCGACCGTCTCGCCGCGCCCCGGCAGCAACTGCAGGGCGGCCGTCGGGATTCCCGCTTCATGCATCAGGCGTACGGCAAGGGCGGCGATCAGCGGAGTCTGTTCGGCCGGCTTGGCGATTACCGGCGAACCGGCCGCCAGGGCAGCGATGACTTCGCCGGTAAAGATGGCGAGCGGGAAGTTCCACGGGCTGATGCAAACGACAACGCCGGGGGCCTCGACCGGGGAGTCCAGCTTCTCTATCTGGGCGGCGTAATAGCGGCAGAAATCGACGGCTTCGCGAATTTCGGCCACGGCATTGCCCCAGCTCTTGCCGGCCTCGCGAACGCACAGGCTGATCAGCTCGTCCCGGGCACCTTCCAGCTTGTCGGCACAGGCGCGCAGCAATCGGGCGCGTTCGCCGACCGGGACGTCGGCCCAGTGAGCGACAAAGGCACTGGCCGAAGCAAGCGCCATGTCGACCTCGGCTTCGCTGGCCTCATAGATGCGGCCAACCACGTCGCCACGGTCCGCCGGGTTGAACACCGCCTCGCCCAGCCCTCCCTCGCCGGCGCCGTGCGCCAGCAGGGGCCTGGCCTCCCAACTGCACTCACGCAAAGCGGCGAGTTCGGCGCCAAGACGGGCGATTTCCGGATCGTCGGCCAGATCGAGGCCGGACGAATTGCGCCGTGCCGCGCCATACAGATCGGCCGGCAACGGGATCGCCGGGTGCGGCTGGCCCTGCCACCGATCGACCACATCCAGCGGTGAAGCGACCAGTTCATCGATACTGACCTTCTCGTCGACGATGCGATTGACGAAGGAGCTGTTGGCGCCGTTTTCCAGCAGGCGGCGGACGAGGTAAGGCAGCAGCGTCTCGTGACGCCCGACCGGTGCGTAGATGCGGCAGCGCAAGCCGTCGCTGTCCTTGCCGACGACATTGCCGTAGAGCGCTTCGCCCATGCCGTGCAGGCACTGGAATTCGTAATTGCTGACCCCGCGGCTGATCGCCATGCGCTCGACGCAAGCCAGCGTGTGGGCCTTGTGGGTGGCGAACTGCGGGTAGATGACATCGGCGACATCGAGCAGGCGCCCGGCGCACACCAGATAGGACAGGTCGGTATGCGCCTTGCGGGTAAATACCGGATAGCCGGATTGCCCGTCGACCTGGGCGCGTTTGATCTCGCTGTCCCAATAGGCGCCCTTGACCAGGCGAACCATCATGCGCCGCCCCGCCTGACGGGCAATGTCGGCCAGATGCGCGATGACCAGCGGTGCCCGCTTCTGGTAGGCCTGGACCACCACGCCCAGCCCTTCCCAGCCCTGCAACTGCGGCTCGAAAGCCAGGCGCTCGACCAGCTCGAGCGAGATCGACAGGCGGTCGGCCTCCTCGGCATCGATGTTGAAGCCGATTTCATAATCGCAGGCCAGCGCCGCCAGCGCGAACAGGCGCGGATACAGCTCGTCCATCACCCGCTGGTGCTGGGCGCGGACATAGCGCGGATGCAGCGCCGACAACTTGACCGAAATGCCGTCTCCAGCCACCACGCCCTGGCCGTTCGACTTGCCGATGGCGTGGATGGCCGTCTCGTAGGCGGCGAAATAACGCTCGGCATCGGTGACCGTCAGCGCCGCTTCGCCAAGCATGTCGAAGGAATGGGTAAAACCACGCTCAAGGTTGCCGCGGCTGCGCTCCAGCGCATTCTCGATGGTTTCCCCCATGACGAACTGCTGGCCGAGCAGGGTCATCGCGAATTCGACGCCGCGCCGGATCAGCGGCTCGCCACCGCGACCGATGAGGCGCGACAGGGCATTGCCCAGCGTCGCCTCGCGGTGCGTTGACACCAGGTTGCCGGTGATCATCAGCCCCCAGGTGGCGGCATTGACGAACAGCGAGCCGCTCTGCCCGAGGTGGGCGCGCCAGTCGCCCTTGCTGATCTTGTCGCGGATCAGCAGGTTCATCGTCTCGGCATCGGGAATCCGCAGCAGCGCCTCGGCCAGGCACATCAGGGCGATACCCTCCTGGCTGGACAGGGAAAACTCGTGCATCAGGTGGTCGACGCCGCTCGCCGTCTTGCGCTGCGCCCGCACGGCCGCAACCAGTTCGCCGGCCCGCCGGGCGATGGCTGCTTCATCGAGCGGCCGGGCGCGGTATTCGGCAGTCAGCGCGGCAACACAGGTTGACTCATCGGCGCGGCAATGGGCCGCCATCTCGGCGCGGCGCTCGGCAAAACGAAGATGCGGTTGATTCGGGGCATTCATGGTGGGCACTTTCGCAACAGGGAGCAGAGGGACTTGCGCCAGGTGCCGGCGCACCGCCCCGGAAGGTCAGGATTGATAAAGGCGCAGCAGCGTGCTCTTGCCGAACAGGCTTTCGACCAGGTCGACCGCCAGTTCGGCCGTCATGTTCCGATGGTCGAGCGCCGGATTGAGTTCGACGATATCGAGCGAACCGAGGCGGCCGGTGTCGGCGATCATTTCCATGCACAGCTGGGCTTCGCGATAGGTCGGGCCGCCGCGTACCGTGGTGCCGACACCGGGCGCGATCTCCGGATCAAGGAAATCGACATCGAAGCTGACATGCAGGTGCGTGTTGTCGTCGAGGCCGGCCAGTGCCAGCTCCAGCGTATGACGCATGCCGACCTCATCGATGTAGCGCATGTCGAAAACTTCGACGCCCTGCTCGCGCAGGAAGCGCTTCTCGCCCTCATCCACGCTGCGGATGCCGATCTGGCGGATGTCGGCCGGGCTGATTGCCGGTACGTGGCCGCCAATTCCGGTCAGTTCCGCCGGCCCGTGGCCGCACAGGCAGGCGACCGGCATGCCGTGGATATTGCCGCTCGGCGTGATGGCCGAGGTGTTGAAGTCGGCGTGCGCATCGAGCCACAGGATGCGCAGCTTCTCGCCGCGCTCGCGACAGTGGCGAGCAACCGCGCTGATCGAACCGATGGCCAGGCAGTGGTCGCCGCCGATCATCAGCGGCAGGCGCTCGGCGCTGAGCTCGCGATATACCGCCTCGTGCAGTTTGCGGTTCCATTCGGCCACTTCGTGCAGATGACGAAAACCGTCCACCGGCCCCTGCTGCGGGTTGAGCGGCCCGGACACGTCGCCGCAATCACTCACCTGACAGCCGTAGCGGGCCACTGCATCGACGATGCCCGCGACGCGCAGGGCCTCCGGGCCCATGCGGGCGCCGATGACGCTGGCGCCGATATCCGTCGGGGCGCCAATGATGCTGACCGGTCGCATGCTCATTCTTCTCTCCAAGGCTAATCAGGCTGCACGAGGGAGAACGCGAACCTCGTCCGCCGCCGGGATGAAGCCGAACAGGTTCTTCGGGTCCGGCAAGGCGGGAATCAGCGAAATCTCGTCCTCCACACCCAATTCAATAGCCAAATCGCGCATGAAACGCAACGCGGAATAATCCTCCAGGGCGAAGCCGACCGAGTCAAATACCGTCACATCGCTCTCGGCAAGGCGCCCTGCAGACTGTCCGGCCAGCACCTTCCACAGTTCGACCACGGCGAATTCGGCCGGCATCTGCTGGATATCGCCTTCGATGCGGGTCTGCGGCTCGTATTCGACGAACACCCTGCTCGCTTCGAGCACGCCGCGATGCAACTCGGTCTTGCCCGGGCAGTCGCCCCCCACGCCGTTGATGTGCATGCCGGGCTCGATCATGTCCGGCGTCAGGATGGTGGCGTTGGTCTTGTCGGCAGTGACCGTGGTCACGATATCGCAACCACGCACCGCATCGCGGGCGCTGTCGAAACGCCGGGCAGGCAGGCCGAGGGCGGCCAGATTGGCGAGCAGCTTGTCGGTCGCGACCGGATCGGTATCGTAAAGATGGAATTCCTCGATGCCGAGCAGGCGGTGGAAAGCCAGGGCCTGGAACTCGCTCTGCGCGCCGTTGCCGATCAGCGCCATGTGACGGCTGTCCGGACGGGCCAGCGCCCGGGCGGCGACGGCCGACATGGCGGCCGTGCGCAGGGCGGTGGTCAGCGTCAGTTCGCTGACCAGCGTCGGCGCGCCGGTGGCGACGTCGGCGAGCACGCCAAAGGCCATCACGGTCGACATGCCGAAGCGGAAATTCTTCGGGTGTCCGTTCACATATTTGAAGGAATACAGGCTATGGTCGGAAATCGGCATCAGCTCGATGACGCCGTCGTGCGAATGATTGGCGACGCGCGGCGTCTTCTCGAAATCCTGCCAGCGCAGGAAATCATCGACAATGTAGGCCGACATGCCTTCCAGGCAGACAGCGAGACCCTTGCGCTGAATCATGCGGGCGGCGCGCTCGGCGCTCAAGAAACGGGTCTGGATACGGTGGTTGGCAGACATGGTGTGGCTCCTCGGTCTTTGTTATGTCTCGATGGAAACATCATCCCCGAAAAGCAAGCCAACCAAAATAGCAACTATTGCACTATTTCGGCAATTAGTTGAACATAACGCTACCTATTATTGACAAATAGACAAAATGGACAATCTGGACCAACAATTGATCGCCTTGTTGCGCAACAACGCCCGCACCAGCGTAGCCACCCTGGCCCACAAGCTCAAGGTATCGCGCGGCACCGTCACCAACCGGATCGCCCGGCTCGAAAACGAGGGCGTCATCGTCGGCTACACCGTGCAGTTGCGTCCTGATTCCCAACCCAACGAAATCCGCGCCTGGATGAGCATCGTGGTCGCCGGCAACGAGACCCGCTCGGTGATCGCCAGCCTGCTCGGCGAACCGGGTGTCGCGTCGCTGCACGACACCAACGGCCGCTGGGACCTGCTGGCCGAACTGCGCGCCGAAAACCTGACCGAGCTTTCCGACGTGCTGGAGCGCATCCGCCTGATCCGCAGCATCCAGGCGACGGAAACCAGTATCCATCTGGCCACCTATCGCAGCGGCAGCGGCGCCTAGCCGCGCAAAACAACAAGCATCGCCGACCCGCAGTGGCGGGTATGCGCGCTCGCGGCCAAGGCGTAAGCTTGCCAGGCAGCAATATGCCGAAAGCAATTTCATCGAGCCAATCCGCCAAACCTTAGCCCCCCGGATGAAGAGGCTTGATCGGTTCTTCATCCTGAGCATGACAGGCTACAATCTGACGCGCATATGCACACCGGGAGCAATTACTCCCTGGAGTGCGATGCGATGAGACAAAGCCGGAAACCCGTCCACGAATCCCTGCGAAGTGCCCAAGGCGTCCTTCGCATCCTGAGAAACAAGCCGTTTGAGTTCTGCCTGCCGCATTGGCAGTGCAGTGTTTCAGATGCCTGCTAGCGAATTGGATGAAAAATGAATGCATGCAAAGCCAAATCAAGCCTCTCCGCTGCCAAGAATTCCAATGCCTCCTGCACGACGGGTCATGGTTACCGGCTGCCTCGCTGTTTGACCACGCTGTTCTCGCCAATGACGCAATCCATCGCCTCCTTCACGCTTGCCACGGTGTTGATCGGCCTGACGCTGGCGCCCTGGCCCGCCGCATACGCCCAACAATCCGAGGGAAAAATCATTACGCGCAGCCAGCTCGGCGCCTGGGCCTTGCGCTATGACGAATCCACGCCCGGTTTGAATTGCGCCATCCGCTTCATTCCGGGCAAACGCAATGCGGACAGCCTGGCGATATTCGGCCCCACCGCCAAAGCGGCTTACTCGGCGCTCTTGTTCTCCGGTCGGAATATTCCGCCGACGCGATCGCCCAAGGAAATTCAGCTGGGCTTGCATTTGATGGGATTGCCGGAGTCGACCCTCAAAGGCGTGATCATGCCAAAACAAGCCGACACGAAGACCTATAACCTGATGATCGCCACCAGCGACATCCGCAAGTTATTGCAATCGATGCGGGATAGCGAAGAAAAACTCCAGCTGACGATACAACGCGAAGTCATTCCCGAGACGATCGTCGATATTGACTACGACGGGCTGGATAAGGCGCGTGTGGCGATGCTCGATTGCATAGCCGGACGTAAACCGGGTGGTCAGGATATGGACTCGGCGCTTGCCGAAATCCGCCCCCTCGGGAAATCCACCATCCGCGGCAGCGCTTATTACAAGGGTGGATT
>CALJZP010000170.1 GCA_937983545.1 uncultured Azonexus sp. | reverse complement strand
TCGGCATAGATGTAGGTGCGCTCGCGCCCTTCGCCGTACGCGATGAGCCCTTCGGGAACCGGTAGCGTTTGCATGGGAACATCTTTAAGGGCCCGGTTCATATAGCCGATCCAGATGGGTAGCGCGGCGACGCCGCCGGTTTCACGGTCGCCCAGCTTGCGCGGCTGGTCGAAGCCGATCCAGGCGCAACCCGCAACCGTCATCTGGTAGCCGCAGAACCAGGCATCGACATATTCGTTGGTGGTGCCTGTCTTGCCGGCTAAATCCTGCCGCTTGAGGGCTGCGGAAGCCTTGGCTGCCGTACCGTAGATGGTTACATCGCGCAGCATGGTGTCCATCATGAAGGCATTGCGCGGATCGATGGCGCGAATGCTTTCATCGCCGGCCTCGATCTCGGTCGAGTGCGCCACAACTTGGTCGCGCTCGTCGCGAATCTCGCGAACGATGAAGGGATTGACCTTGTAGCCGCCGTTGGCAAAGACGGAATAGCCGGTCACCATTTGCCACGGCGTGACCGAACCGGCGCCGAGGGCCATGGTCAGGTAGGGTGGGTGCCGGGCGGCATCGAAGCCGAAACGGGTGGCGTAATCCTGTGCGTAGTTCGTGCCGATCGCTTGCAGGATGCGGATCGAGACCATGTTCTTGGATTTGGCGAGCGCCGTCCGCATCTTCATCGGGCCTTCGTACTTGCCGTCATAGTTGTGCGGTTCCCATGCCTGGGCGCCGGTCTGGCTAGCCGGAATGGTGATCGGTTCATCGGCGATCACGCTGCCTGGACCGAAGCCTTTCTCCAGAGAAGCAGAGTAGATGAAGGGCTTGAAGCTGGACCCCGGTTGGCGCCAGGCCTGGGTGACATGGTTGAACTTGTTGCGATTGAAGTCGAAGCCGCCGACCAGCGCGCGTATGGCCCCGTCTTGCGGCGAGATGGCGACAAAGGCGGATTCGACTTCCGGCAACTGGGTGATCTGCCAGCTACCCTTGTCGTCCTTTTGTAGGCGGATGATGGCGCCACGCTTCAGGCGCTTGTTGGGCGGCGCCTTGTCGTCGAGCATCTTGGCGGCAAACTTGGTGGCGTCGCCCGTCAGGGTGACGATTTCCCCGCCTTTCCGGTAGGCGCGTATCTGTTTGGCATCGGCGGCCAGGACCAGCGCCGGGATCAGGTCGCCGGTATCGGCAATGTCCTGCAGGGCTTCGTCGATGGCTTCATCCTGGTCGGACTTGATGTCCTTCATCTCCAGATAGGATTCGGCGCCTCGATAGCCGTGTCGCCGGTCGTAATCCATGACGCCTTTGCGCAGACTGTTGTAGGCGGCTTCCTGTTCGGCCTTGATGATCGTGGTGTAAACCTTCATGCCGCGGGAGTAGACGTCCTCCGGGAAGCGTTCGGCAGTTATCTGGCGGGCCATTTCGGCCACGTATTCGGCATGCACGGCGTAGCCGGCCAGCTCTCGCTTGACGATCAGCGGTTCCTTCAGCGCTGCCGCCTGTTGCGCATCGGTGATATAGCCCAGCTCGTGCATTCGGCGCAGCACGTATTGCTGGCGCAGTTTCGCGCGGTTGGGGTTGACCACCGGATTGTAGGCGGACGGCGCTTTCGGCAGACCGGCCAGCATGGCGGCCTCGGCAATCGAGATGTCCTTGAGCGGCTTGCCAAAATAAATCTGGGCAGCGGCTGCGAAACCGTAGGCGCGTTGTCCCAGGAATATCTGGTTGATATAGAGCTCGAAAATCTGGTCCTTGCTCAGGTTGCTCTCGATCTTGAACGACAGCAGCGCTTCGTAGAGTTTGCGGGTATAGGTCTTTTCCCCGGTCAGGAAGAAATTTCTCGCTACCTGCTGCGTGATGGTGGAAGCGCCCTGGCGCTTTCCTCCTCCCAGCAAGTTGGCGCCTGCCGCGCGCAGGATGCCGGTGTAGTCGATGCCGCCATGTTGGTAAAAACGATCGTCCTCGGCGGAGAGAATCGCGTGCTTCAATACCGGGGGGACGTCCTGGAATGCGACCACCGCCCGGCGTTCCTCGCCATATTCGCCAATCAGGAATCCATCCGCGGTATAAACACGAAGTGGGATTTTGGGACGGTAATCTGTCAATACTTCAAGCGATGGCAAATTCGGGTAGGTCAGGACAAGAATGATCAGGACCATTGCCACACCCATTGCCGCCAGGCCGACCAAAAATATGACGGGATAAAGAATCAGACGCAGTGTGGGGGGCAGAGTGAGCACTGTTTTCAGGCGGGAGAGATGAAGTTGCATCGATTATACGCCGGGCCATATTCCGGCCGTGAAAATGCTTTACACACCTATAGGTTGTTGCTAGCATCTGAAGTGAATTATTGGTTATTTTTGTAACTTCGTAATCCGTAAGGACTTTTTGGGGGTCTGGTGGGCTTCGATATCTCAGCGTTGTTAAATCCTAAGGCGCGCTCCCTTTTCGGCCTGGACATCAGTTCCTCGGCTGTCAAAATGGTCGAGCTGACCGCCAATGGGAAAGACGGCTATCGCGTCGAGCGCTACACCATCGAGGTGTTGCCCAAGGACGCGGTTTCCGATGGCAATATCGCCAACCTCGATGGCGTGGTCGATTGCGTCAAGCGTGCCTGGAAACGCATGGGAACGTCGACACGCAACGTCGCCATGGCCTTGCCAGGCTCTGCGGTCATTACGAAAAAGATCATCGTCCCGGCCGGGTTGCGTGACGATGAACTGGAGGTTCAGGTCGAAACGGAGGCCAATCAGTACATTCCGTTCGCGATCGATGAGGTCAACCTCGATTATCAGGTGCTCGGGCCTGCGCCTGCCGTGCCCGATGAGTTGGAGGTCCTGATCGCGGCCTCCAAGAAGGAGCGCGTCGAGGACCGCGTCGCGGTCGCCGATGCGGCCGGGCTGAAGGCGATGGTTGTGGATGTCGAGTCCTTTGCGGCACTGGCGGCCTTCGAACTGATTGAGCGCCAGTTGCCGGAGTCAGGGAAGAATCAGGTCGTCGCCTTGATCGATGCCGGGGCAAACGTCATGAATCTGACGGTCTTGCGCAACGGACAGCAGGTCTACGCACGTGAGCAGGCGTTCGGGGGCGGGCAGCTGACCCAGGATATCTCTCGCCACTACGGGATGAGTATCGAAGATGCCGAATCTGCCAAGCGTGCAGGCAATCTGCCCGAAGGGTACGAGGTCGAGTTGTTGAACCCGTTCATGGAAAACCTGGCGCTCGAAGTTTCCCGGGCGCTTCAGTTTTTCTTCACGTCGACGCAGTACAACCAAGTCGACCATATCGTGCTTGCCGGCGGTTGCGCCGTCATCCCCGGCATTGATGAGGTCGTTGCCACGCGCACCCAGGTCAATACCTTGATTGCCAATCCCTTCGCCAATATGGTGCTGTCTGATCGGGTGCGGGCAAAAAGCCTCCTGGCGGATGCCTCTTCCCTGATGGTGGCTTGCGGCCTGGCGCTGCGGAGGTTTGATCCATCATGATACGCATTAACCTCTTACCGCATCGCGAAGAAGCGAAGAAGGCGCGGCGCGAGCAATTTTTCGTGCTGGCCGGATTGGTGTTCGTGCTTGGCGCATTGATCGTATTTGCCGGATACACGGTCATCAACAATGCGATCAGCAATCAGGAGAGTGCCAACAATTTCCTGAAGCAGGAAATTGCCGTCTTGGACAAGCAGCTTGATCAGATCAAACGCCTTAAAGAGCAGACTCAGGCGCTGCTTGCGCGTAAGCAGGTCATCGAGAACCTGCAGCGTGACCGCGGGGAGACCGTTTATCTGCTGAGTGAATTGGTCAAGCAAGTACCGGAAGGTATCTACTTGAAATCCGTCAAGCAGGATGGTCTGAAGGTCAATCTCGTAGGGCAT
>CALJZP010000169.1 GCA_937983545.1 uncultured Azonexus sp. | reverse complement strand
ACCATACTTGTGAGTGATATCCAGCGTCGGCGTCTTTTCCGATTGACGCCGACGGTTGTCTTTCCACAACGCCTCGTAGATGAAATTGTGGAAGTAGAAATACTCGAGGTGCTTGAACTCGCTGCGGGCCGCGGAAAACATTTCTTCACAAATCCTGATGTGGTCGTCCATGGACCCCCCAATATCCAGGCACAGCAGAACCTTGATGGCGTTGTGGCGTTCCGGGCGCAGATGCAGGTCGAGCCAGCCGCCGTTGCGGGCGGTGCCGGCGATGGTGCCGTCGAGGTCGAGTTCGGTCGCCGCGCCCTTGCGCGCGAAGCGGCGCAGGCGACGGAGGGCGACCTTGATGTTGCGCACGCCGAGCTCGACCGTGTCGTCGAGATTGCGGAATTCGCGCTGGTCCCACACCTTGATCGCCGTGCGGTTGCCGGCCGATTCGCCACCGATGCGCACGCCTTCCGGGTTGTAGCCGCCGTGGCCGTAGGGCGAGGTGCCGGCGGTGCCGATCCACTTGCTGCCGCCGGAGTGGCGTTCCTTCTGCTCGGCCAGCCGTTCCTTGAGTTGTTCGAGCACCTTCTCGTAGCCGAGCTTCTGAAGGCGGGCGCGGTCGGCTTCCGACAGATGGCGGCGGGCGGCCAGTTCCAGCCATTCCTCGGGCACCATGGCGTCGAAGCCGGGCAGCGCTTCGATGCCCTTGAAGTATTCGCCGAAGGCACGGTCGAAACGGTCGTAGAGCGCTTCGTCCTTGACCAGCAGGGTGCGGGAGAGCAGGTAGAAATCGTCCAGGCTGCCGGTGACCAGCCGCGCTTCCAGCGCTTCGAGCAGGGCCAGCAGTTCCTTGGTCGATACCGGCAACTGGCGCGACTTCAGGTGCAGGAAGAAATCGACGAGCATGGATTACGGCTTGCGGCGGCTCATGAAGGCCAGGCGCTCGAACAGATGCACGTCCTGCTCGTTCTTGAGCAGCGCGCCGTGCAGCGGCGGGATGGCGTCCTTGGCATCCTTGGCGCGCAGGGCTTCAGGCGGGATGTCTTCGGCCAGCAGCAGCTTCAGCCAGTCGATCAGTTCGCTGGTCGACGGTTTCTTCTTCAGGCCGGGGATTTCGCGCAGGTCGAAGAACACTTCCAGCGCTTCCTTGAGCAGCTCGTGCTTGAGTGCCGGGAAATGCACATCGACGATGCGCTGCATGGTCTCCTTGTCCGGGAACTTGATGTAGTGGAAGAAACAGCGACGCAGGAAGGCGTCGGGCAGTTCCTTCTCGTTGTTCGAGGTGATGATGATCAGCGGCCGGTGCTTGGCCTTGATCGTGCGATGCAGCTCGTAGCAGTGGAATTCCATGCGGTCGAGTTCGCGCAGCAGGTCGTTGGGGAACTCGATGTCGGCCTTGTCGATCTCGTCGATCAGCACCACCGACGGCTGGTCGCATTCGAAGGCCTGCCACAGCACGCCGTGCACGATGTAATGCGAGATGTCCTCGACGCGCGGGTCGCCGAGCTGCGAGTCGCGCAGGCGCGACACCGCGTCGTATTCGTAGAGGCCTTGCTGCGCCTTGGTCGTCGATTTGACGTGCCACTGGAAGAGCGGCATGTTCAGCGCCCGCGCCACCTCCTCGGCGAGCAGGGTCTTGCCGGTGCCCGGTTCGCCCTTGATGAGCAGCGGGCGTTGCAGGGCGACGGCGGCATTGACCGCCAGGGTCAGGTCGCGGGTGGCGACGTAGCTATCGGTACCTTCGAATTTCATGGTTGGTTTTGTTTGTTAGCCGGGGATTCAGGGATTGTATGACTAAAGGGCATATCGGAAGTGCCCTACAATGCGGCATGGAACCGATTCAACTTTCTCAAATCCACTGGCAGGAAGGCGGCCAGGAGCACCGTGCCGGCTGGCGTTCAGAAGCCGGTGTCGCACCGCACGGCGAGATCGGCATCGCCGATGACCGCTCGTCGGCCGACGACACCTATCGGCAACTGGAATCCGGCACGGCGCTGCTCTGGCGTGGCGACTGGGTCAATGCCCGGCACCTGATGCAGGCCCTCACCAAGCGGGCCGACCGCCGTTTCGGCGCACAGCGCGGCAAGGCCCCGAAGACGCCGGCCGAGGCCTTTGCCCGCCACCGTGAAACACAGGGCAAACGGGCCGCCTTGCTCAATCGCCTGCTGGTGCCGCTGGCCGGCGACTACAGCGTGCCGCTGCGCCGGGCTCAGGATGTTGCCGAGGCCTGTCGGGCAGCCTATGGTGAAGCGTCGGGGGAGCCCAGCCTGGTGGCCTTGCGCGAACTGCTGGCCGTGATCAGTGCCCATGAATGGCGCAAGAAGGGTATCCCGGTCCCGGCCGTTCAGGGACGCATCTATCCGCATTACGGCGTGTTTTCACCGGTCCGTGGCGAGTACGTCGATCTGGTGGCGACGGCGCCGATACCCGCCGGCTGTGCGTTGGCCTTCGATATCGGCACCGGCTCCGGGATCATCGCCGGCGTGCTGGCGCGGCGTGGCGTGCCGCAAATTGTCGCCACCGATCAGGATGCACGCGCACTGGCCTGCGCCACCGAGAACATCGAGCGTCTGGGTCTGTCGGCTCAGGTACGGATCGTCAAGGCGGACCTGTTTCCGGAGGGCAAGGCATCGCTCGTTGTTTGCAATCCGCCCTGGTTGCCGGCACAGCCGACATCGCCGGTCGAATATGCCGTCTATGACCCGGAGTCGCGAATGCTGCGCGGCTTCCTGAAGGGGCTGGCGTCCCATCTGGCCGATGGCGGCGAAGGCTGGCTGATCATCTCCGATATTGCCGAATTGCTCGGCCTGCGTTCGCGCGAGCAATTGCTGGCCTGGATCGCCGAAGGCGGGCTGAAGGTCATCGATCGCCTCGATACGAAGCCGAAGCATCCCAAGGCGAACGATGCCGGCGATCCGCTACATGCCGCGCGGTCGGCCGAAGTCACGTCCTTGTGGCGTCTCGGGAAAACCTAGGGAATAAAACGATGGTCCGCTCCGTTCACTCAGGTGTAGCACCCCAAAACCAACGGAGACGACCATGAAAAAAACAAACCCGATGTGCGCGCTGCTGGTGTCGATGACGCTGGCGGCTTGTGCCGGTGGCGGCATGAAGTCGGCACCGGCCATGATGTCGGATGGCGCGCTGACCGGCGCCAACGGCATGACCCTCTACACCTTCGACAAAGATGCGGCGGGCAGCGGCAAGAGCGTCTGCAACGGACCATGCGCCGCCAACTGGCCGCCGCTGTTCGCGATGGATGGCGATACGGCCAGCGGTGAATACAGCATCGTCAATCGCGACGACGGCAAGAAGCAGTGGGCCTTCAAGGGCAAGCCGCTCTACTACTGGATCAAGGACCAGAAGCCGGGCGACCGGACCGGCGACGGCTTCAACAACGTCTGGCGTGTCGCCAAGCCCTGACCTGCATGGACAGCCGCGCCATCCTCGCCGAACTGCCCCGCCTGCGCCGCTATGCGCGGGCGATGCTCGGCGACCGCGTGGCGGCGGACGATCTCGTGCAAGACACCCTGGAACGCGCCTGGAGCCGGATTAGCCAATGGCGGCCGGGCAGCGACCTGCGCGCCTGGCTGTTCGGCATCATGCACAACCTGCGGGTCGACCAGCTGCGGCGGGGCGGGCTGCCGACCACGTCGCTCGATGAAGACGAGGTAGCCGATGTTCCTGTCCGCCCGACCCAGAGCGATCTGCTCGAAGTGATGGACCTCGAAACCGCTCTTCGCCAGTTGCCGGACGAGCAGCGTGAAATCCTGTTGCTGGTCGCATTGGAGGAAATGAGCTACGCCGACATTGCCGCCTTGCTCGGTATCCCCATCGGTACGGTGATGTCCCGCCTGTCACGCGGCCGCGAGCGGCTGCGACTGGTCATGGAGGGCCGCCAGCCGGCGGCCGGTCTGAGAGTTGTACGATGAACGCGCACCCGATTTCCGATTTCGATCTGCATGCCTACGTTGATGAGGCCTTGACGCCGGAGATGCAAGCGGCGGTCGAGGATCACCTGGCCCGGCATCCCGCCGATGCCGAGCGCGTTGCCGCCTATCGTGCCCAGAAACAGGCGCTCAAGGCCCTCTTTCGGCCGGTGCTCGACGAACCGATTCCTGAATCCCTGCACGCGCTGACCGTGCAGCCGATCAAGGCACCGCCCGCCCGGGGCGGCTGGCCCGGCGGTGGCCTGTGGCAAAGCCTGGCGGCCGGTGTCGTGATCGCGGCGCTGGGCGGAGTGGGGGGCTGGCTGGCGCATGGTCAGCTGCAGCCAGCCGACCGCTTGGCGCGCGCCCTTCCCCTGTCGCACCAGGCCGCCGTGGCCCATGTCGTGTATAGCCCGGATGTCCGTCGCCCGGTGGAGATCGCCGCCGA
>CALJZP010000168.1 GCA_937983545.1 uncultured Azonexus sp. | reverse complement strand
TACCCCACGTTGATTTTCCATCGCCTTCCCCTTACTTGAAGGAACCAACCCGACTGATATCACTGAAATTCAACCAGATGAAAAACGCCTTGCCGACAATATTCTCCTCGGGGACAAACCCCCAGGCACGACTGTCACGGCTATTGTCACGGTTGTCACCCATCATGAAATAGTGACCCTCCGGCACCTTGCAAATGACGCCTGCTGCATTGTAGGTGCAATTCTCACGGTGCGGAAAGCGTGCGGCATCCGGGATGAAGGCCGGTGCGTCGGCATCGTTCAGAGCCCGGTGTTCGACATCACCCAGCTTTTCCTGAAATTGCTCCGAGTAATACAAGCGCTCGGGGTGCAAATAATCGCCAATCTTCTGTGTCGGAACCATGGCACCGTTGATCGCCAGCTTCTTGTTCTGATAAGACACCGTGTCACCCGGCAGGCCGACAACGCGTTTGATGTAATCGAGCGAAGGGTCCTCTGGATAGCGAAAGACCATTACGTCCCCACGCTGGGGAGAATTGATGGAAATGATCTTTTTGTTGATGACCGGCAGGCGAATGCCATAGGTAAATTTGTTAACCAGAATGAAGTCTCCGACCAGCAGGGTCGGGATCATTGACCCGGACGGAATCTTGAACGGCTCAAAAAGAAAGGAACGAAGAACGAACACAATCAGAATGACCGGAAAGAAACTGGCGCCCCACTCCACCCAAAGCGGCTCCTTGGCATCCTTGGCCCGCAGTTTGCGAAACTTCAGGACATCCACCGCATAGAGCGCACCGGAAACCACCAGCAGGACGAACAGGATCAGGGCAAAGTTCATCGTCAATTTCTCGTCAGTTATCCACGCGCAGCACGGCCAGGAAGGCTTCCTGCGGAATTTCCACGGAACCGACCTGCTTCATGCGCTTCTTGCCGGCTTTCTGCTTTTCGAGCAGTTTTTTCTTCCGCGAGATATCGCCGCCGTAACACTTGGCCAACACGTCCTTGCGCATGGCCTTGACGTTCTCGCGAGCGATGATGTGCGACCCGATGGCGGCCTGGATAGCCACGTCGTACATTTGCCGCGGAATCAATTCGCGCATCTTGGAGGCCAATTCACGGCCGCGGTATTGCGAATTGGATCGGTGCACGATCAGCGACAGGGCATCGACCTTTTCGCTATTGATCAGAATATCGAGCTTGACGACATCGGCCGCGCGGTATTCCTTGAAATCGTAATCAAGGGATGCATAGCCCTTGGAGCAGGACTTCAGCTTGTCGAAGAAATCCATCACCACTTCAGCCATCGGCATTTCATAAACCAGCTTCACCTGGCGGCCATGGTAATGCATGTCGACCTGGTTACCGCGCTTCTGATTGCATAGCGTGATGACGTTACCGAGGTAATCCTGCGGCACGAAAATCGTTGCCGTGATGATCGGTTCGCGGACTTCCTCGATTTTCGAAATCTCCGGCAGCTTGGCCGGATTTTCCACCTGGATGACACTGCCGTCGCGCTGCACGACTTCGTAGACAACGGTCGGTGCGGTGGTGATCAGATCCTGGTCGAATTCACGCTCCAGGCGCTCCTGCACGATTTCCATGTGCAAAAGTCCCAGGAAGCCGCAACGGAAGCCGAAACCCAGCGCCTGCGAAACCTCCGGCTCATATTGCAGCGACGCATCGTTGAGCTTGAGCTTTTCCAGCGATTCGCGCAGCGAATCGTATTGGTTCGATTCGACCGGGTACAGACCGGCAAATACCTGCGGTTTGATTTCCTTGAAACCGGGCAACGGCTCGGCCGCCTTGCGGTCGACCGTCGTGATGGTGTCACCAACCTTGGCGGCCTTCAGTTCCTTGATACCGGAAATGACAAACCCCACCTCCCCGGCGCGCAACTCGCTGCGCTGCACGGATTTCGGTGAGAAGACGCCGACCTGTTCGCAAAGCTGCTGCGCCTCGGTAGCCATGAAATACAGCTTGTCCTTCGGACGCATCACGCCATCGACAACCCGCACCAGCATGACGACGCCGACATAGTTATCGAACCATGAATCGATGATCAACGCCTTCAGCGGCGCCTCCGGATCGCCCTTGGGCGGCGGCACACGGGCGACAACGGCCTCCAGGATATCCTGCACACCCAGTCCGGTCTTGGCCGAGGCCAGAACCGCCTCGGTGGCATCGATGCCAATGACATCCTCGATTTCCTGGCGGGCATTGTCCGGGTCGGCTGACGGCAAGTCGATCTTGTTCAGCACCGGGACGACTTCGACATCGAGTTCGATAGCGGTATAGCAGTTGGCCACGGTTTGTGCTTCGACGCCTTGCGACGCATCGACGACCAGCAAGGCCCCTTCGCAGGCCGACAAAGAGCGGGAGACTTCATAGGAGAAGTCCACGTGCCCCGGCGTGTCGATCAGGTTCAGGTTGTAGACCTTGCCATCCCGAGCCTTGTAGTTCAGCGCAGCGGTCTGTGCCTTGATGGTAATACCGCGCTCACGTTCGATATCCATCGAATCGAGCACCTGCGCCTCCATTTCGCGATCGGACAAGCCACCGCACAGGTGGATGATGCGATCGGCCAGCGTCGATTTGCCGTGGTCAATGTGCGCGATGATGGAGAAGTTTCTAATGTGATCCATTGCTGCCAGTAAAAAAGGGCGCTGTCCGGCGCCCTTCCCTTTTCAGAAGACCCTGAATTCTAGCGGATTCCGGCCAAATATTCACGGGTTTTGGCTTCATCCAGAAAGTAATGACAGAGCTCGGTATCGCCATGCAGCAAGACCGGCACCAGCTCATCGTATTTGGCTTCCAGGTCCGGATCGGCATCAACGTCGACGACGATCACTTCGGCCCCGAATTCCTCCGCCAGCGGCGCCAACGCCGCCTCCATGTCGTGACAGAGATGGCAATAACCACGACTCATCAAGGTCAGCTCAATTCCCACTGTTCAAACCCTTGATCGTGATGAATGTCTGCATTTCGCCACGCCGGACGAGCAAGGTCACGTTACTGCCTTTCTCGAACTGGGCCAACAGTTTGTTGAACTGATCAACCGACTTGACCTCTGTCGTCGCTCCCTTGCTGATCACCGCAATGATCACATCGCCGGCCCGCAGATCGGAACGGGCTCCGATACCGCGTACATCCTCGACCAGAAGCCCGGAGTTCATTTTCAGTTCGCGTTTTTGCTCTGCAGTCAATTCACTCACCACCAACCCGAGGCGATTGGGGGCCTGTTCTGCAGGCTTTGCGCTCTTGGAGGGCTTGCCGCCCGCGAGCTTTTCGTCGGGCATTTCACCAACCGTCACCTGAATATCGCGGGTCGTACCCTTGCGCCACAACTGTATCGTGGAACGCGCTCCCGGGCGGGTGGCAGCAACGAGACGCGGCAAATCCGCTGAGCTATTGATCGCCTTGCCGTCAAACTTGAGGATGACGTCACCCGCCTCCACACCAGCCTTCTCGGCCGGCCCGCCCTTTTCCACGGAATTAACCACCGCACCCATCGGACGAGCCAAGCCCAGCGAATCAGCCAACTCCTTGCTCACCTCCTGAATAACCACACCCAGACGACCACGGCTGACCTTGCCGGAGGCACGCAACTGGCTCTGGATATCCATTGCCACGTCGATCGGGATGGCAAAGGACACGCCCATATAACCACCGCTGCGACTGTAGATCTGGGAATTTATGCCGACCACCTCTCCCCGCATGTTGAACAGCGGCCCGCCCGAATTGCCGGGGTTGATTGCCACATCGGTCTGAATGAAAGGCACATAGTTTTCCTGCGGCAGCGAACGTCCTTTTGCCGAAACGATGCCTGCCGTCACCGAGTTATCGAAACCGAACGGCGAGCCGATGGCTACCACCCATTCGCCAACCTTCAGTTGCGCCGGGTCACCGAGCTTCACGACCGGCAGACCCGAGGCCTCGATCTTGATCAGCGCCACATCCGTCCGCTTGTCTGCACCGATGATCTTTGCCTTGAATTCGCGCTTATCGGTCAAACGAACCGTCACCTCGTCGGCTCCATCGACAACGTGGGCATTGGTCAAAATATAGCCATCGCCACTGATAACGAATCCGGAACCCAGCGACTTGTTCTCGAAGTCACGTGGCATGCCGCCCCCCGGAGAACGAGGGATGAAGCGCTTGAAGAACTCGAAGGCCGGATCGTTTTCGTCAAACGGGAACGGCATCATCTGGGCCTGGCCGCGCACGACATGCGTCGTACTGATATTCACCACGGCCGGCCCCTGTTTTTCCGCCAAGTCGGAAAAGTCGGGCAACCCACGCGTCTGCGCAAAAATGCCGGTAGACAGAAACCACAGAACAACGAGGGCTGCAAAACGTTTCATAGTCAACATGACCTCCTGGTTCAACTAGGAATGAGACACAAGATGGGGGCGGCTACGGACACCGCCCGCGTCGAGGCGTGAGCGAAAGCGCACATAGCCAAGTGCGGCGATCAGGCCACAAATTGCACCCACCACGGCGCCCGGATCGCCGCCAATCGGTGTCCCGATCAGCGCACCGCCGATGGCTCCCATCAAAGGCACACCGTAAGCGAGATTTGCCGTACGACGCACGCTCCCGGACGGCGTGGCAACCACGACACGATCCCCAATGTTGGCACCAATGGTGTTTTCAGCACGGTAGGACTTGGGGCCGCTACAAAACATCTGGGTCAGTTGCTGCCCGCCGCAGCCGCCTTCTTCGTGACATCGGCCGCAGCCACCCTGCTCCACTTCAACCAGGGCATCGCCACCCTCCAGCGCGCGGACCACGCCACGAACAGTGATCAATTCGTCATTCATCAAGAATTACCAGCGTCTATCGGGTGCCGTGTCGAGTAGCGGCCTGAGCTTGGCGGCAACCGCCTCACGCGCACGAAAAATTCGCGAACGCACCGTGCCGATCGGACAGTGCATGATGTCGGCGATCTCTTCATAGGAGAGCCCTTCGAGTTCGCGCAGGACAATTGCCGTGCGCAACTCGTCAGGAAGCGCATCCATGGCGGCATTGACCGTTTGGCCGATCTGTTTTGACAACAACAGGCTCTCCGGCGTATTGATGTCCCTCAGTTGCGAGGCATCTTCGAAGCTTTCCGCCTCTTCTGAATCGAACTCGGTCGTGGTTGGCGCCCTTCGCCCCTGGGAAACAAGGTAGTTTTTCGCCGTATTGATGCCGATACGATAAAGCCAGGTATAGAAGGCGCTTTCTCCCCGGAAGGACGGCAAGGCGCGATAAGCCTTGATGAAGGCCTCCTGTGAAACATCCTCGACTTCTGCCTGATCGCGAATGAAGCGCGACAGCAAACGCCCCAGTTTTCTCTGGTATTTGCTCACCAATTGGTCGAAGGCGTGCTGATCTCCGCCTTGCGCCTTTTCGACCAGCACTTGATCGATTTCGCGCTCAGTCATGGCTCTACTTTCCCTGAGGGTAATGATTTGTATGATTATTAAGCGCAGTATAGCGCAGCGATTTTCCAGCAGAGGAGACGGATTTATCCTTATTTGTGACCATGTGTAACGAAATCCGCATCGCCGTGCGTGCTATATTTCGCGCAAAACTATTCCCCTAGAGAACAGCCGTGCAGAAATTCGATGTACTGATCATTGGTAGCGGGCTCGCCGGACAATCGGCAGCCTTGAGACTAGCCCCTCATTGCCGGGTAGCCCTGATCAGCAAACGCAACCTAGAAGACTCCGCCTCGGGCTGGGCCCAGGGTGGGATCGCCGCCGTCCTGGACAGCCAGGACTCCATCGAAGCACATATTCGTGACACGCTCGTTGCCGGCGCCTGGCTCAACGACGAAGAAGCCACGCGCTTCGTCGTCGAAAACGGTCGGCGCGTAATCGAATGGCTGATAGATCAAGGCGTGCCCTTTACCAAGGATGCAGCCGGTTACCACCTGACCCGCGAAGGTGGCCATAGTGCCCGACGCGTCATTCACGTCGCCGATGCCACCGGCTTGGCCGTTCAGGACACGCTGACCCAAAAAGTCCGCAACAATCCGAACATCACCGTTCTCGAACACCACATTGCAATCGATCTGATTACTGGCGACAAGCTGGGCAAGGCCGACAAGCGCTGCTTTGGTGCCTACGTACTGAACAATCGGACCGGCGAAATCATTACGGTGGGAGCCCCCAACACACTGATCGCGACCGGCGGCGCCGGAAAGGTCTATCTGTATACGACCAACCCGGACACCTCGACCGGCGACGGCATTGCGATGGCCTATCGTGCCGGCTGCCGGGTCGCCAACATGGAATTCATCCAGTTCCATCCGACCTGTCTCTACCACCCGCAAGCCAAATCCTTCCTGATTTCCGAGGCCGTTCGAGGCGAAGGCGGTTTATTGCGCCTTGCCGATGGCACCCGTTTCATGCCTGAACATGACGAGCGCGCCGAACTGGCGCCGCGCGACATCGTCGCCCGCGCCATCGATTTCGGAATGAAAAAACGCGGCCTCGACTGCGTCTTTCTGGACATCTCCCACAAGGGCGAGGAGTTCATCCGCAGCCATTTCCCCAACATCCATGCGCGCTGCCTGGAACTGGGGATTGACATCACCCGTGACCCGATTCCGGTCGTCCCGGCAGCACATTACACCTGCGGCGGCATTGTCAGCGACCTCAAGGGGCGTACCGATCTGGAAGGACTCTATGTGGCCGGAGAAGCATCCTGCACCGGCCTGCATGGCGCCAACCGGCTGGCCTCCAATTCGCTGCTCGAGTGCCTGGTCTTTGCGGAGGCAGCCGTTTCCGACATTCTGGGCGGCAAGGCAATGGATATTCCGGAATTGCCTCTATGGGACGAAAGTCGGGTTACCGATGCCGATGAAGAAGTGGTGATCTCGCACAACTGGGACGAACTGCGCCGCTTCATGTGGGACTACGTCGGCATCGTACGCACCACCAAGCGACTAAAGCGGGCCAAGCACCGCATTCGGCTACTGATGCGCGAGATCGACGAGTTCTATGCCAACTTCAGGGTCAGTCATGACCTGATTGAGTTGCGCAACCTTGTCTTCACAGCCGACCTCATCGTTCGTTGTGCCATGCAGCGCAAGGAAAGCCGGGGGCTCCACTTTTCCCGCGACTATCCGGAAATATCCAGCAAGGCAAAAAGCACCGTTGTCAGGCGTCGCCTGCCGGCTCGGCCAGCTTGATACGCCAGCGCAGAAATATCCGGAATCGCCTGAAATCACTTGGTTCCATGGAGTCAACCGTAGCCACAACGACGTGGCAGCGACCATGGGAATCCTGAAAGCGCACAACAGTCAACCACGGATGAACGATAGCCCCAGGCAAGGCCCGCAGGGCCTCTAGCACCTCGCCGCTCCCTGAAGCGCCGGAAATACCGCCGGCACCATCCATCCTGATGATGCGCAACGTCGGCTCAAGTTGCCGTCGAACCAACCACAGCCCAGCGAATATCAGCATGATTCCCGCCAGGCGAACACCAAGAAGTTGCGGCCACAAAGACCATGTGAGGCTGGCCAGCATGCCGGCCAGTAACAAAACGCCATCCCCAATGCGAGAACGGCGCAGTCCGATGGTTATCGGAAGCTGCACCGTTCTTTTCCTTACGGCAAGGGTAGCTTAAACGCGCTTGAAAACCAGCGAGCCGTTGGTACCACCAAAGCCAAAGTTGTTCTTCAACGCCACGTCGATCTTCATCGGGCGTGCCTTATTGGCACAGTAGTCCAGATCGCATTCCGGATCCTGATTGAAGATGTTGATGGTCGGCGGCGAGATCTGGTGGTGAATGGCCAGTACCGTGAACAACGACTCGACGCCACCGGCACCGCCCAGCAAGTGGCCGGTCATCGACTTGGTCGAATTGACGACGATCTTGTAGGCAGCATCACCAAAGGCTGCCTTGATCGCATCCGATTCGTTCTTGTCGCCCAAAGGCGTGGATGTACCGTGGGCATTGACGTACTGCACGTCGGACGGCGCAACACCGGCATTCTTCAGCGCGTTGACCATCGAACGACGCGGACCATCCATGTTCGGCGCGGTGATGTGGTAGGCGTCTGCGCTCATGCCGTAGCCTGCCACTTCGGCGTAGATCTTGGCACCACGCGCCTTGGCGTGCTCGTATTCTTCGAGAACCAGGACGCCAGCCCCCTCACCCAGCACGAAACCATCGCGATCCTTGTCCCACGGACGGCTGGCAGTTGCCGGATCGTCGTTGCGAGTGGACAGCGCACGGGCCGCGCAGAAGCCGCCCATACCCAGCGGAGAGACCGTCGATTCAGCCCCACCGGCCACCATGATGTCGGCATCGCCATACTCGATGATGCGCGAGGCTTCGCCAATCGAATGGGTACCGGTCGTGCACGCGGTAACGATGGAGAGGTTCGGCCCCTTGAAGCCGAATTCGATCGACAGATTGCCGGAAATCATGTTGATGATCGAACCCGGAACGAAGAACGGCGATACCTTGCGGACACCAGCCGCGTTGTATTCGTCCTTGGTTTCCTCGATCAGCGGCAGGCCGCCGATACCGGAGCCAATGGCCACACCGACACGCTCTGGATCGGCAGCACCTTCCTTGTCCAGACCGGCATCGCGCACGGCCTGAATGCCAGCCGCCAAACCGTAATGGATGAACTTATCCATACGGCGGGCGTCCTTGGCCGAAATGTACTGGGTAATATCGAAATTCTTGACCTCGCCAGCAAACTGGACCGGGAAGGTGGACGTATCGAAACGGGTAACGGGAGCGATACCAGAAACGCCGGCAATGATGTTCTGCCAGCCTTCTTCAACGCTGTTGCCGACCGGGGAAATCAGACCCAGGCCAGTAATGACGACTCTGCGACGTGCCAAGATGTGCACTCCGAAAGCAAATGTAGCAAGGCCGGCCCATGAGGCCGGCCTTGCCTGGTTCAAACCGGAATTGGCTTACTTCTTGTTAGCGAGGATGTAATCGACAGCCTGCTGAACCGTGGTGATCTTCTCAGCCTGGTCGTCCGGAATTTCGCACTCGAATTCCTCTTCCAGAGCCATGACCAGCTCAACGGTGTCCAGGGAGTCAGCGCCCAGATCGTCCACAAAGGAGGACTCGTTCTTGATGTCCGCTTCGTTCACGCCCAGTTGTTCGGCGACGATCTTCTTGACGCGCTCTACGATGTTATCCATTCGAAAAACTCCTTCCCCTCAGGGGTACGAAAAAAAACACAGGGATTTTACCAAAAGCCGGAGCTTCGGGAAATCAATCCATAAACATACCGCCATTCACATGCACGGTGGTACCCGTGACATACGAGGCGGCGGGAGAAACCAGGAAACCGACAGCACCGGCGACATCCTCCGGCGTACCGGCGCGAGCCAGCGGAATGGATGCCAGCATGGCCGCCTTCTGCTCTTCGGTCAAGGCGTGCGTCATGTCCGTGGCGATAAAGCCCGGGGCAACGCAGTTGACCGTGATGTTGCGACTACCCAGTTCGCGGGCCAGCGAACGGCTCAGACCGGCGACGCCGGCCTTGGCTGCGCAATAGTTGGCCTGCCCGGCATTGCCGGAATAGCCGACCACCGACGAAATATTGACGATGCGGCCGAAACGGGCCTTCATCATGCCGCGCATGACGCCGCGCGACAGACGGAAAACAGCCTTCAAATTGGTATCGATGACCGCATCCCACTCATCGTCACCCATGCGCATCGTCAAGTTGTCGCGCGTAATCCCGGCATTGTTCACGAGGATGGTGATGGCGCCTAACTCCTTGGCCACGTCGGCCAACACGGCATCCGTCTGGGCTGCATCGGTGACGTTGAGCACAATGCCCTTGCCCTTCACGCCAGCTTCCGCCAGATAGGCAGAAATCTTCCCGGCACCCTCTTCACTGGTCGCCGTACCGATCACGGTCGCCCCCTTCTGCCCAAGATCGAGCGCGATGGCACGACCGATACCGCGGGTGGCACCGGTAACCAATGCAATCTTGTCGTTCAGCATGAATTACTCCAGTCCGAGATTGGCTTCGATTGATGCCGCATCGGCCAGCGCGACACCGGCAACGCCATCGGCACAGCGTTTGGTCAGACCAGCCAAAACCTTGCCCGGGCCACATTCGGCAACCGTGGTAATCCCCAGGGAGGCCATGAACTGAATGGTCTCCACCCAGCGCACCGGATTGTAGGCCTGGCGAACCAGCGCATCCTTGATGCGGCCGGGATCGTTCTCGATCGCGACATCCACATTGTTGACCACCGGAATGGTGGGCGCCTGCAGGGTCAGCTCAGCCAGTCGGGCAGCCAGCTTATCGGCTGCCGGACGAATCAATGAGGAATGGAACGGAGCGGACACCGGCAGCGCCTTGGCCATCTTGGCGCCACGCGCCTTGCAAGCTTCCATGGCACGCTCGACGGCAGCCTTGTGACCGGCGATCACCGTCTGGCCGTTGGCATTGAAATTAACCGGCTCGACAACCTCTCCCTGCGCGGCTTCGGCACAGGCTGCAACGATGCCGGCATTGTCGAGGCCAAGCACAGCAGCCATGGCGCCTGTGCCCAGCGGCACGGCTTCCTGCATGGCGGCAGCGCGCAGGCGGACGAGCGGCACGGCATCCTTGAAAGCGATGACGCCAGCGGCAACCAGCGCCGAATATTCACCCAGGCTGTGACCGGCAACCACGGCCGGCGTCTTGCCACCCTTCTCCTGCCACAGACGCCAGGCAGCCACACCAGCAGTCAGCATGACCGGTTGGGTATTCACGGTCTGGGCCAGCGCCTCGGCCGGACCTTCGGCAACCATCTGCCACAGATCGTCGCCGAGCGCAGCGGAAGCTTCATCGAAAGTGGCGCGAACCACGGCGGAATCGCCGTAAGCGGCCATCATGCCAACGCTCTGCGAGCCCTGGCCGGGAAATACGAAAGCAAAAGACATCTTCAGTCTCCTGAAATCAGAATTCGAGCAGGGCGGCGCCCCACGTGAAGCCACCGCCAACACCTTCGACGAGAACCTTCTGGCCGCGCCGGATACGTCCGTCGCGCACCGCCTCGTCCAAGGCCAGCGGCACGGATGCCGCCGATGTATTGCCATGGCGGTCGACGGTGACGATGACTTTCTCGCGATCAACGCCAAGTTTCTTGCCGGTCGCTTCGATGATGCGGATATTGGCCTGGTGCGGAATCAGCCAATCGATATCGGCCGTCTGCATACCCGCGTTGACGCAGACCTCTTCGGCGATATCGGCCAGAACGCGAACGGCAAATTTGAAAACGGCCTGACCGTCCATGCGCAGGAAGGGATCGCCCGTCACCTGACCGCCACAGACCTGCCCCGGCACATTGAGGATGCCGAACTGGCTGCCGTCGGCATGCATGGCGGTCGACAGGATGCCCGGCTTGTCGGAAGCCTCAAGCACGACGGCGCCGGCGCCATCGCCGAACAGCACGCAGGTGCCGCGATCATTCCAGTCCAGGATGCGGGAAAACACCTCGGCCCCGATGACCAACGCCTTCTTGTGGCTGCCGGAGCGGATGAATTTCTCGGCAATGCCCAAGGCGTAAGTAAAGCCACTGCATACGGCCTGTACGTCGAAGGCGGCAGCCCCTTTGTTGCCCAGCCTGCCCTGGATCAGGCAGGCAGTACTCGGAAAGATGAAATCCGGCGTCGACGTGGCGACAATGATCAAATCGATCTCGGCAGCAGCAACACCGGCCATTTCCAGCGCGCGCTGTGCCGCGATCAGACCCAGTTCGCTCGAAGTCGTACCCGGTTCGGCAAGATAACGGCTGCGAATTCCGGTACGCGTAACGATCCACTCGTCGTTGGTATCGATGCCGCGCGCCGCCAAATCGTCGTTGCTGACGGGCTTGCCCGGAAGATAACTGCCGGTACCGATCAGGCGTGCATACATTCAGACGTTCTCCACTGCAGCAGGGGCCGGCATCATTTCGGCGATCCGGCTGGAAATGCGCTCCAGAACGCGGTTTTCAGCCGCTTCGTAAGCACGGGAAATGGCATTGCCGAAGGCCAGCACATCGGCCGAGCCATGGCTCTTGACCGAAATACCCTTCAAGCCGAGGAGGATCGCCCCGTTGTAGCGACGATGATCGAAGCGGCGCTTGAAGTTGTTGAGCACGGAAATGGCGATCAGTGCAGCCAGTTTGGTCAACCAGTTGCGCTTGAACTCTTCGCGCAGCGATGACGCCAACATCTGCGCCAAGCCTTCGGAGGTCTTCAGCGCAACATTGCCGACAAAACCGTCGCAGACGATCACATCGGCATCGCCTTTGTAAATGCCGTCACCTTCGACGTTACCGACAAAGTTAAGGCCGGAGGTGCGCAGCAAGTCGGCTGCCGCCTTGACCACTTCGTTGCCCTTGATCTCTTCCTCGCCGATATTCAGGATACCGACGGTAGGCTGATCCTTGTGCTCCATCGCAGCAACCAGCATGGCGCCCATGATGCCAAACTGCAGCAGATGCTCCGGGCCGCAATCGACGTTGGCGCCAAGATCCAGCATGTGGGTATGACCGTTGACGGTCGGCAGAGGCGCACAGATCGCCGGCCGATCAATGCCTGGCAACATTTTCAGCACGAAGCGGGAAATGGCCATCAGCGCGCCGGTATTTCCGGCCGATACGCAGGCATCTGCTTCACCAGCCTTGACCTGGTTGATGGCGACCCGCATCGAGGAGTCTTTCTTGTTGCGCAGCGCGAGGGCCGGCGACTCGTCCATGCCAACCACTTCCGAGGCATGAACGATGCGGATGCGGGAATCGGACGCATGATTGCCGAGCAACGGATGCAAGACCCCCTCCTGACCGACCAGGACGAGATTGGCAGACGGATGCTCCGCAAGAAATTGAATGGCCGCCGGCACCGTCACTGACGGACCGTGGTCACCCCCCATGCAATCGATGGCAATGCGGGTTGTCATATAGGCAAAAGAAAAGGCAGGCGGCTCTTCAAGAACCGCCTGCCTTTCATTGAACGATTACTCGCCCTTGGCCTTCAGGACTTTCTTGCCGCGGTAAAAACCGGTCGGGGAGATGTGGTGACGCAGATGAACCTCGCCCGTGGTCGATTCGACGGCCAGCGGCGGGTTGGTCAGGAAATCGTGAGCGCGATGCATGCCACGCTTGGACGGGGACTTTTTGTTCTGTTGAACGGCCATGTTGTTACTCCAAAAAAATCAGTTCGGCTTGCCTTTAAGCCCGGACAACGCTGCAAACGGATTGATCCGCTCGCCCGCATCGGCCGCACCAGGCAAACCACATTTTTCGTGCCGCGGCGCCACCGGCAGGGCCAGGAGGATTTCGTCCTCCACGAATTCGGCCACATCCAGTTCCTTCGCCACCGGCAGGAAATCCCGGGTGTCGTCTTCCAACTCATCTTGCGATAGCTCGGCACCTTCGGG
>CALJZP010000167.1 GCA_937983545.1 uncultured Azonexus sp. | reverse complement strand
TCTGGATCGATCCGATCAATGGCTGGTTCGTCGTTGACGCCGCGAGCCCCGGCAAGGCCGAGGAAGTGATCGAACACCTGCGGCATTGCCTCGACGAATTCCCGCTGACGCCGGTGCATACCCAGCTATCGCCGCAGTCGGCCATGGCCGACTGGCTGGCCGGCGGCGACGCGCCGCACGGTTTCACCATCGACCGCGACTGCGAACTGAAAGCGGTGGGTGAAGAAAAATCAGCCGTCCGCTATGTCCGTCATCCGCTGGGCGACGAGGTGAGTGGGGAAATCAAGGCCCATCTGGCGGCCGGCAAGCTGCCGACCAAGCTGGCGCTGACCTGGGACGAACGGATTTCCTTCGTGCTGGGCGAAAAGATGGAGGTCAAGCGCCTCGCCTTCCTCGACCTGCTCAAGGAAGAAGCCGAAAAGAGCGCCGAGCATGCCGACGAGCAGTTCGATGCTGATTTCGCCCTGATGACGGGGGAACTGACTCGCTTCCTGCCGCAACTGATCCAGGCATTGGGCGGCGAAAAGGTCGAGGCGGTCGATGCGCCTGCCAGTCCGGCGCAATCGGGCAGTGCCGCAGTGCCGCCCTGGGAGGCATGAAGCAGCCCGAAGCCTGTCCGTGCGGCAGCGGCCGGCGTTACGCCGCCTGCTGCCGACCGCTCCATGCCGGCGAAAAGCCCGCTGCCAGCGCCGAGGCGCTGATGCGTTCGCGTTACGGCGCCTATGTCCTGAAGCTGGGTGACTACCTGCTGGCGACCTGGCACGCCACGACCCGTCCCAGCGAGCTCGATCTTGATGCCGATTCGAGCAAGTGGCTTGGCCTCGATGTCAGGTGTCACCGGCAACTGGACGAACATCACGCCACGGTCGAATTCGTGGCCCGCTACCGCATTGCCGGGCGCGGGCACCGGCTCCATGAACTGAGCCGCTTCGTCCGCGAAGATGGCCGTTGGTACTACGTCGACGGCGACATGCTGGGCTGATTTCAGGCCGCTGCGGCGTTCGCAAATCTTCACATAGGCGCCCAATCGATGGAGTAGGATGAAAATCCCAACTTTATCGGAGCAGTCATCATGGGTCTTCTTGATTCCGTTGTCGGTGCCTTGGCCGGCGGGCAGTCCGGCGGCGACAATCCGCTGCTCGGCATCGTCATGCAGTTGCTCAACAATCAGCCGGGTGGTCTGGGCGGGCTCGTCCAGTCTTTTCAGCAGGGTGGGTTGGGCGATATCGTCAATTCCTGGGTGTCGACCGGCAGGAACCTGCCGATTTCGGCGGAGCAACTGCAATCCGTCCTCGGTTCCGGCCAACTACGGGATATTGCCGCCCAACTCGGCGTGTCGCCAGAGCAGGCCTCCGGCAGCCTGGCCGACCTGTTGCCCAGAGTGGTTGATCAGCTGACGCCGAACGGCCAGTTGCCGCAGGGGGGCGACCTGCTGTCGCAAGGGCTGGACATGCTCAGGAAGGGTGGGCTTTTCAGCTGATGCCGGCCTTGCTTTTCCTGTTTGATCGAGGAGTGCGAACCATGAAAAACAGTGTGAACGGCTTGCTGGCCCTTGTCGTCTTGTCCGGCAGCCTGGGTGCGTGTGCCAATCTGGATGAAAGCCAGCGGACGACGGCTACCGGGGCGACCATCGGGGCCGTGGCAGGTGCCTTGCTGGGCGGCGTGACGGCCGGCGGCAACAAGACCAAGAGCGCGGCGACCGGGGCTGCCATTGGCGCTGCGCTGGGGGCTGGCGGCGGCTATCTGTGGTCCCGGCACATGCAGGAGCAGAAGGCGAGCATGGAGCAGGCGACGCAGGGAACCGGCATCGGGGTCAGCCAGACGGCCGACAATCAGCTCAAGCTCGATATCCCGAGCGACCTCTCCTTCGATTCGGGTCAGTACCGTATCAAGCCGGGCCTGCATGCCGTGCTCGACCGGTTTGCCTCCACCCTGAACCAGAATCCGGTGACCACGGTGCGCATCATCGGCCACACCGACAATGTGGGCAGCGATGCGGCCAACAACCTGCTGGCCGTCAATCGGGCGGATGCCACGCGGGACTATCTGGTGTCGCGGGGCGTGGAGAGCAAGCGCATCAGCATCGACGGACGCGGTGAACACGAACCGATTGCCGACAACGCGACGGCCGACGGACGAGCCAAGAACCGCCGGGTCGAGATTTTCGTCGCCGAAGCGACGCACTGATCGCTTACAGAAAGCGTTCCAGCAGCACGTTCAGGAAGCGCCGGCCCTTCAGGGTCGGCGCAATCTTTTCCGGGCCGACCTCGAGCAGGCCTTCAGCCTTGGCCGCGTTCAGCTGCGGCAGGATGGCGTGCAGCGAACGGGCGGTGCGCGCTTCGAACAGCGACGGGTGAAAGCCACCGGCCAGGCGCAGGGCGTTCATCATGAATTCGAAGGGAAGGCTGGCCGCCTCGACTTCGTTATGTTCCTGCACGGCATTGCCGCGACGGATATTTTCCAGGTAGGCCTTCGGGTGCTTGTGGCGCATCTGGCGCAGCACGCGGTCGTGCAGGGTCAGTTTCGAATGGGCGCCGGCTCCGATGCCGAGGTAGTCGCCGAAATACCAGTAGTTCAGGTTGTGCTTGCACTGGCGGCCGGGCAGGGCAAAGGCCGAGGTCTCGTAATTGGCGAAGCCGGCGGCTGACAGCCTGGCCTCGATGGCTTCCTGCATGTCGGCGCAGAGGTCGCCTTCCGGCAGTTCCGGCGGGAAGGCAGCGAAACGCGTATTCGGCTCCAGGGTCAGCTGGTAGCAGGAGAGGTGTGTCGGCGACAGGCTGAGGGCGGCCTCGACGTCGCCCAGTGCCTGCGCCATGGTCTGGCCGGGCAATCCGTACATCAGGTCGAGATTGAAGGTTTCGAAATGCTCGCCCGCGAGCTGGGCGGCTAGTCGAGCTTCGGCGGCGTCGTGAATGCGCCCGAGGGCCTTCAGGTGAGCGTCGTTGAAACTCTGGATGCCGAGTGACAGGCGATTGACGCCAGCGGCACGGAAACCGGCGAATTTCTCCGCTTCGACCGTGCCCGGATTGGCTTCCAGCGTGATCTCGGCATCCGGTGCCAGCATGGCCAGGGCACGGAAGGCGGCGAGCAACTCGTCGATGGCTGCCGGCGAGAGGAGGCTGGGCGTGCCGCCGCCGAAGAAAACGCTCACCACCGGCCGGCCCCAGATGAGCGGGAGTGCCGATTGCAGGTCGGCAATCAATGCATCGACGTATTCGCGTTCGGGAATCGTCTCCCCGGCCTCATGCGAATTGAAGTCGCAGTACGGGCATTTCTGCACGCACCACGGCACATGGACGTAGAGGGCGAGCGGGGGCGAGACGCGAAACTCCAGAGGGGCGCTGGGCGATGGTCGGGTATCGGTGAAGATCGGGATGGTACGGGCCATGATATTTCCGGCAGTAGGGGGGGCGGCACCCAAGCCCGGTAACGAACGGCTCGGGTGGGGCGCCGATTTCGACCTACAGCGACGGCAGGCGTTCGATCAATTTCTGCATGGCACGGCCACGGTGCGAGACGGCGTTCTTGGTGTCGGCCTCAAGCTCGGCGGCGGTCTTGCCGAATTCCGGGACGAAGAACAGCGGGTCGTAGCCGAAGCCGCCATCGCCACGATACTGGTCGACAATCTCGCCGTGCCATTCGCCTTCGGCGATGATCGGCTGCGGGTCGTCGGCGCTGCGGCACAGGACCAGGCAACTGACGAAGTGGGCGCGGCGGTCGGACTGTGTGCTCAGCTCGGCCAGAAGCTTTTCGTTGTTGCGGGCATCCGATTTCGGTTCGCCGGCGTAGCGTGCCGAGATGACGCCGGGGGCGCCGCCCAGTGCCCTGACGCACAGGCCGGAATCGTCGGCCAGCGCCGGCAGGCCGGACAGGCGGGCAGCATGGCGGGCCTTGGCCAGCGCGTTCTCGACGAAGGTACAGTGCGGTTCCTCGGCTTCCGGAATACCCAGTTGCCCTTGCGGTATGACTTCGAAACCGAGCGGCGCCAGCAGTGCGTTCAGTTCCTTCATCTTTTTGGCGTTGTTCGAGGCGAGGACGAGCTTTTTCATGAAGCGAGCGCGCTTTCCTGGGCAGCGACCAATTGGCGGATGCCCATCTGGGCAAGGTCCATCAGGGTGTTCATCTGCTCGCGGCTGAAGGGCTCGCCTTCGGCCGTACCCTGGACTTCAACGATGCCGCCTTTGCCGGTCATGATGACGTTCATGTCGGTGTCGCAGTTGGAGTCTTCCGGGTAGTCGAGGTCGAGTACCGGGCTGCCCTCGAAAATGCCGACCGAGATGGCCGCAACGTGATCGCGGATCGGGTTGGCCGGCAGCTTGCCGGCCTGCACCAGCTTGTCGCAGGCTTCATAGAGCGCGATCCAGGCGCCGGTGATCGAGGCGCAGCGGGTGCCGCCGTCGGCCTGCAGCACATCGCAATCGAGCGTGATCTGGCGTTCGCCAAGGGCCTTAAGGTCGGTGACGGCGCGCAGGCTGCGGCCGATCAGGCGCTGGATTTCCTGGGTGCGGCCGGTCTGCTTGCCCTTGGCCGCCTCACGGGCGCTGCGGGTGTGCGTCGAGCGGGGCAGCATGCCGTATTCGGCGGTCACCCAGCCTTGACCCTTGCCGCGCAGGAAGGGCGGGACGTTCTCCTCGACGGAGGCGGTGCACAGCACGCGGGTGTCGCCCATTTCGATGAGCACCGAGCCTTCGGCGTGACGGGTGAAATTGCGGGTGATCTTGACGCTACGGAGCTGGTCCGGCTGGCGTTTGCTGGGGCGCATGGGTTTCCTTATTTCTTCGGGTTGTATTTTTCGATGGCGTTGCGGATTTCCTCGATCGCATCCTCGATCTCGCTCTCGCTCAGCTCGCTCTTGTAGGCCGGGTTGCGGCCGAATTCCTCGAGGCGGGTGGTGACTTCGTCCTGGGTCATGGTCTGTGTCGAGATGGAGCTGCTGGCTTCTTCGACATAGGCATCCTCCCAGCGCACGGCGACCACCGACAGGTTGTCGCGGTGGGGGCCGCCCTTGGCGTCGGCCTGATTGAGCACCATCGGGATGGTCTGCAGCAGGTTGGTGCCCTTCAGGGCGACGGCCATCATGTCGCCGGAAATTTCACCCCACAGGCCATCCGTGCACAGCAGCAGAATGTCGCCATGGTCGAGCGGCGTCTTCCGCGAGAACTCGATTTCCGGTGGCGTCGGACTGCCCAGGCAGCTGTAGATCTTGTTGCGGTCAGGGTGAAAGGCGGCCTGCGTCTCGGTGATCATGCCTTCCTCGATGAGCAGGCGAATACGCGAATGATCCTTGGTCTGCGCCATGACGCGCCCGTCGCGCATCAGGAAGAGGCGGGAATCGCCGGCGTGTGCCCAATAGGCGACGTTGTCCTGCACCACGCAGGCAACGCAGGTGGTGCGTGGCGTATCGCTCAGCTTGTGGCGCGCGGTGTAGTCGAGAATGGCGTGATGGGCATTGGTCATGCCCTTGAGCAGGAAGCGGAAGGGGTCGGCCAGCAGCGGGCGGGCTTCGCGCTGGAAGGCATCGGCCAGCGTCTGGACGGCGATCTGCGCCGCGATCTCGCCATAGTGATGGCCACCCATGCCGTCGGCGACGACCATCAGCAGGGCATCGCGGGAATAGCAGTAGGTTGTCCGGTCTTCGTTGTTGGCACGGCCGCCGACGCGGCTTTCCTGGTAGATGGTGAATCTCATCGCAGCGGATTCCTGAATTTATCCACGAAGCGGCCAAGCCAGTTGGGATTGGTCTTCGGGCGGGGCGGGGTAATGGCTTCGACAAGCGCCTTCTGCAGGGCGAAAACGCTTTGCGGTCGGTACAGATGGTTGAGATTCAGGCACCAGTCGATGATCTCGAGCAGGCGGTCGGAATACTGGCCATCCCAGCGCACCATGGCCGGGGCCAGCGTGTCCTTTTTCATGCGGCTGTCGGCAGCCTGCGGGGCGACGCCGGCCAGGCAGGCATACATCGAAGCGCCGACGCTGTAGATGTCGCTCCATGGGCCGAGATCCTTGCGCGTGCCGTAGTGTTCGGGCGATGCGAAGCCCGGGGTGTACATCGGCTTGAGAACCGGCTGGTCGGTGATCAGTGTCTGGCGGGCGGCGCCGAAGTCGATCAGCACGGGTGTGTTGTCGCTGCGCAGATAGATGTTCGACGGCTTCAGGTCCAGGTGCAGCAACTTGTTGGAGTGTACTTCGCGCAAGCCGTTCAGCATGCGGGTGAACACGCCGCGGATGAAACGCTCCGAAATGTGTCCCTGGTGTTTCTGGATGAACTCCTGCAGCGTCCGGCCGTGCTCGTATTCCATGACCATGTACACCGTGTCGTTGGCGCGGAAGAAGTTCAACACGCGGATCACGTTCGGGTGCGACAGGCGGGCCAGCGCGCGACCCTCCTCGAAGAAGCATTTCATCCCGTAGCGGAAGGCGCCCAGGTGTTCCGCCGTGATGACGGGGTTGATCTCGCCGCGACTGCGCAGCGCCAGACTGTTCGGCAAATATTCCTTGATGGCGACCTGTCGACCCTCGGGGGAGGTCGCGAGATATACGATGGAAAAACCGCCAAGCGAAAGCTGGCGGTCTATCGTGTATTCCTCAAGTTGGTGGCCGTTGGGTAACGGTTGATTGGCTTGTTGCGCCATGGAGCTCGCGGTTATGATGCAATTTCAGGCATTTTCGGGCGTGTTGTCCGGCCTGTAAAGCTGGAGACTCCCCGATAATGATTTGTAGTATGACTGGTTATGCAGTGAAAACCCGTGATGTAGATCGCGGTTCGCTGCAAATAGAACTGAAAAGCGTCAATTCTCGCTATCTGGATTTTCATTTCCGGGTTAACGAGGATTTGCGTGCCTTGGAAATGCCGTTGCGCGAACTGCTTTCCGCCCGCCTGTCGCGCGGCAAGGTCGAATGCCGATTGTCCTTCAATGCGGCGGCGGCCCGGGCCGAGCAACTTCAGCTCAACGGCGATCTGCTCGCCACCCTGCAGGCGCTGAGTGCCCAGGTGCGTGCACAGTTGCCCGATGCGGCCCCCTTGAGCGTGAACGAAACCCTGCGCTGGCCCGGCATGTTCGGTGACCAAAGCGTCGATTTCACGGCGCTCGGGCCGGAGGTCATGGCGCTGGCCCGCGAGGCGCTCGATGACTTTACCGCCAGCCGCGGTCGCGAAGGCGCCAAGCTGGCGGCCATGATCGTCGAACGGGTCAACGGCATGCGCGACATCGTGCGTCGTGTCGCGCCCCGCATTCCCGAAGCGCAGGCCCTGTTTACCGAAAAGCTGCGCCAGCGGCTGACCGAGGCTCTGGGTAACGCCAGCGACGATCGCATCCTGCAGGAGGTGGCCGTGTTTGCCACGCGCATCGATGTGGCCGAGGAACTCAGCCGTCTGACCACCCACCTCGACGAGGTCGAGCGCATCCTGAAACAGGGCGGAGCCTGCGGCAAACGACTCGATTTCCTGATGCAGGAATTGAATCGAGAAGCCAATACACTGGGTTCCAAGTCGGCGATTACCGAGGTGTCCCAGGCATCCATGGATCTCAAGCTGCTGATCGAGCAGATGCGCGAACAGATCCAGAACCTGGAATAAAAGCCGGATCATGCAAGCCGTCGGCGTCGTTACCCCCCTGTCTCCGACGGCACTGACGCAACGCTTCATACTGGGGTGGCTGGCGGTGATCCTGTCGGCCATTGCGCTGGGCTCCTACCTGCTGACGACCAGTCTCCGGCAGCATCGCAGCCAGACCCGGCAGACGACCGAAAACCTCGCCATGCTGGTCGAGCGCGATGTGGCCGCCTCCTTGGAGAAGGTCGATCTGCTGTTGCGGGATGCCATCGATCATTACATGGAGCATGTCGCGAGCGCCCACGGCTCGCCCGAGGCCATGGAGGGCTTCCTCAGCCGCCAGCGAGAACGCTTGCCGCCACTGGGCGTGCTGCGCATTGCCAATGCCGATGGGGTTTCCGTGGTCGGGTTTGGCGGCGGGGGCGGGGTCGGTCTGAAGGTTGATGACCGGGATTATTTTCAGCTCTTGCGGGATAACCCGTCGCTCGAATGGGTCATGTCCAAGCCGCTGGTAGGAAGGGTGACCGGCAGGGCGCTGGTTGTTATCGCGCGGCGCCTGCCCGATGTCCGCGGCGCGTTTTCCGGGGTTGCCTATGCCGGTGTTGACCTGAACCATTTTCAGCAACGCTTCGCCGGGCTGCGTATCGGCGACGCCGGTTCGATCTCCTGGCGCGACCGCGATCTGGTGCTGCTCGCCCGGGTGCCAATGAACGGATCGCTTCCCGAGCACGGTTCGACCAATGTGTCGCGGGAATTCAGTGCGGCGTTGGCAGTCAATCCGAACGAAGGCACTTACGTTTTCAGCGAGCCAGGCGTCGGCGGCTCTCCTCGCTTGCATGCCTACCGCTTCAATCCGGATTACCGTTTCTATATCGACGTCGGTGTTCCCGAAGAGCATTATCTCCAGCCTTGGCAGGGGCAGCGGCGGGTGATTCTCGCCATGCTGATCCTGTTCATCGCGCTGAGCGGCGGCGCGCTCTTCATGATGCATCGCTATGCCAGCCGCCTCGGCGAGCGCGAGCGGATATTGCGGACGCTTTTCGATACCTCCGATGGCGCAATTTTCCTGGTCGATCCCCATGGGCGCATCGTGATGGCCAACGAACGGATGTCGGCCATGTGGGGCATTCCCATGGCCGAACTGATCGGCGACGAATACGTGTCGCTGGTTCATCCCGACGAGCGGGAGGCGGGGCGCGAGAAAATGCTCAAGCTGATGGCTTCCGAAATTCCGCTGGTCCGGCTGGAACGGGAATATATCCGTCGCGACGGTTCGATGTTCTGGGGGTTTCTGTGCGGGCGCCGGCTGCTTGACGAGGAAGGTAATTTTGTCGGTCTGGTAGGGCTCGTCACGGATATCGACGAGCCCAAACGCAACGCTCGGGAGCTGGAAACCTATCGGCAGCATCTTGAAGTACTGGTGCGGGAACGGACGGCGCAGCTCGAACAGGCCAAGGATGTCGCCGAGTCGGCCAACCGGACGAAGAGCGCGTTTCTCGCCAACATGAGCCACGAAATCCGTACGCCGATGAATGCCATCATCGGCCTGGCGCACCTGCTCAAGCGGGACGAACCTGCCCCGCGCCAGGCCGACCGGCTCGACAAGATTCTGGCCTCGGCCGATCATCTATTGTCGATCATTAACGACGTCCTTGATATTTCCAAGATCGAATCGGGCAAGCTGGTGCTTGAGCAGGCACCCTTCAGGCTTGCGGATGTGACCGAGCGGATCATCGGGCTGAATATCGACAAGGCCACGGCCAAGGGGGTGGCTTTCCGGGTCGAAATGGACGGCTTGCCACCCTGCCTGGTCGGCGACTGCACGCGCCTCAGCCAGGCGCTTCTGAACTACGTCGGCAATGCAATCAAGTTTACCGATTCCGGCACCATCGTTTTGCGCGGCGCGGTGGCTGACGAGGATGGGAGCAGTTTGCTGGTGCGCTTTGAAGTGCAGGACAGCGGTATCGGCATTCCCGAGGCAGTGCGTCAACGGCTGTTCCGTCCGTTTGAGCAGGCCGACAACTCGACGACCCGTCACTACGGTGGAACCGGTCTTGGGCTGGTCATTACGCAGCGCCTGGCCGAACTGATGGGTGGCCAGACCGGCGTCGACAGTATGCCGGGAGAGGGCAGTACCTTCTGGATGACCGCGCGCTTCGGCAGGGTGGCTCCAGACATGGCCGCCGAGGCGGCCGTGCCCGAGCAGGAGTATCCGATTTGCCATGATCCGGCCGTGCGTATCCTGCTTGTCGAGGATGAACCCTTGAATCGCGAAGTGGCGAGCGAACTGATTCGCGCCATTACCGGCCTGCCGCTGGATATGGCCGAGGGGGGCGAACAGGCCATTGTCAGGGCGCAGGCGGTGCGTTACGACCTGATCCTGATGGATCTGCAAATGCCGGGTATCGACGGATTCGAAGTGACACGCCGCATCCGGGGTATGCCCGATTACGCGACGACCCCGATCATCGCCATGACCGCCAATGCCTTCGCCGAAGATCGCAAGCGCTGTCTGGATGCCGGCATGAACGACCATATCGCCAAACCGGTCGACCCGGATCGCTTGACTCAGATACTGCGTCGCTGGTTGCCGAAGCCGCCGCTACAATGACGTTTTGGCGCGCGGCGCCAATTCGCACGGGAAACATACGTATGGCCGGAAATCTCTTTGTCGTCGCCGCTCCGTCAGGGGCAGGCAAGACCACCTTGGTGCGCATGCTGCTGGAGCAGGAAAGCGGCGTGCACTTGTCGATCTCCTTCACGACGCGCGACCCTCGTCCGGGAGAGGAGAACGGGCGCGAGTATCATTTCGTCGATACCGTCGCGTTCCAGGCCATGATCGCCCGCCAGGAATTCCTGGAGTGGGCCGAGGTGCATGGAAACTTCTACGGCACGTCAAAAAAATGGATCGCCGATCAGCTGGCGGCCGGTCACGATGTGCTGCTGGAAATCGACTGGCAGGGGGCGCAACAGGTTCGCAAGCTTTTCCCCGCAGCGATTGGCATTTTCATCCTGCCGCCGTCGATGGAAGAGCTGACCAGCCGCCTGACCGGCCGAGGCACCGACAGCGCCGACGTCATCGCCCGCCGTCTGGCGGCGGCGCAGGCCGAGATGCGCCATGTCGGCGAATTCGACTATGTTATTATTAACGACCAGTTGGCTCAGGCTCTGGAAGATTTGCGTGCCGTCGTGCACGCCTCCCGCCTGACTTTCGGGGTCCAGCGTGTCCGTCACGCCGCCCTGTTCGAAAGATTGATCTGATTTTTGAGGTTTTACCATGGCCCGCGTTACCGTTGATGACTGCTTGAAGAGAATTCCGAACCGTTTCCAGATGACCCTTGCCGCCGCGCACCGCGCCCGTCAATTGGCCAATGGTGCCACGCCGCTGGTGGATCCGGAAAAGCACAAGCCGACGGTGGTCGCGCTGAAGGAAATGGGTTCTGGCAAGGTTGGTCTGGAAGTACTGAACCGCGGTCAGGCCTGAGTCAAGAGGCGGTGAAGACCCATGGATCCTGCGCCGCCAGCCAGTGTGGAACCCGCCTACCGGGTTTTCCTCGATAGTCTCGACTATCTCCCTCCTGCCGATGTAACGAGAATCAAGGCTGCGTACGCTTTCGCGGCCAAAGCGCATGCGCATCAGAAGCGCATGTCGGGCGAGCCCTACATCACCCATCCGCTGGCCGTTGCCGGCGCGGTGGTTGAGTGGCGCATGGACGCCGATGCCATCTGCGCGGCCTTGATGCACGACGTGCTGGAGGATACCGGCACCACCAAGCACGAACTGGCCGAGAAGTTCGGCAAGGAAGTGGCCGAGCTGGTCGACGGCCTGTCCAAGCTCGACAAGATGGAGTTCGCTTCCTACCAGGAGGCGCAGGCCGAGAATTTCCGCAAGATGTTGATGGCCATGGCGCGCGATCTGCGCGTCGTGCTCATCAAGCTGGCCGATCGCCAGCACACTTTGCAGACCATGTCGGCGATGCGCGCCGACAAGCGTGCCCGCATCGCCCGCGAGACGCTGGAAATCTACGCGCCGATCGCCTTGCGCCTGGGTTTGAACAAGCTCTATCGCGAACTGCAGGACCTCTCGTTCTCGCTGATCCATCCGCATCGCGCCGAGGTCTTGTCCAAGGCCCTCAATGCCGCGCGCGGCAACCGCAAGGAACTGCTCACACGTATTCTCGACGGCATTCGCGACAAGTTGGCGCATGCCGGCCTGCGGGCGGAGGTCTTCGGCCGCGAGAAGAGCCTGTATTCGATCTTCCGCAAGATGAAGGACAAGCATCTGTCCTTCTCGCAGGTGCTCGATATCTACGGCTTCCGCGTGGTGGTCGACAATGTGCCGACCTGCTATCTGGCGCTCGGTGCCCTGCATAGCCTGTTCAAGCCGGTTCCCGGCAAGTTCAAGGATTACATCGCCATTCCCAAGGCCAACGGCTACCAGTCGCTGCACACGACCCTGATCGGCCCGTATGGCACGCCGGTCGAGGTGCAAATCCGCACGCGCGAGATGCACAATGTCGCGCAGGAAGGCGTTGCCGCGCACTGGCTGTACAAGGATATGGACGAATCGAGCGCCGACCTGCAGATCAAGACGCATAAATGGCTGCAGTCCTTGCTCGAGATGCAGACCAGCGATTCGTCGGAGTTCTTCGAGAACGTCAAGATCGATCTCTTCCCGGACGAGGTCTATGTCTTCACGCCGAAGGGCAAGATACTGGCCATGCCCCGCGGCGCGACGGTAGTCGACTTTGCCTATGCGGTGCACACCGACGTCGGCCACCACTGCTCGGCGGCGCGCGTCAATCACGAACTGGCGCCGCTACGCAGCGAACTGCGCAATGGCGATCTCGTCGAAATCATCACTTCGCCGCAGGCCAGCCCCAACCCGGTGTGGCTGACCTATGTGAAAACCGGCCGCGCGCGCAGCAAGATCCGTCATTTCCTGCGCACCATGCAGAACGAGGAATCGGCCCGTCTCGGCGAACGCCTTTTGCGCCAGGAGCTGCTGTCGCTGGGCGTGGTGCCCATTTCGATTCCGGCCGAAGCCTGGGACTCCCTGGTCAAGGCGGGCGGGCAGAAATCGTTGGAGGATGTCTATACCGAAATCGGTCTCGGCAAACGCCTGCCGTCGGTCGTCGCCCGTCGCCTGCTGGCGCGTGAAGACCTTTCGGCCGATTCCCCGAGCAACATGACGCTGGCCATCCACGGCACCGAAGGCATGGCCATCCAGCTGGCGCGTTGTTGCCAGCCGATTCCCGGCGATCCGATCATCGGTTCGATCAAGAAGGGGAGCGGCCTGGTCATCCATACCCACGATTGTCCGAGCATTCGCAAGTCCCGCTCGGCGGAGCCGCAAAAATGGATCGATGTCGAATGGGAGCCCGAAGAGGGCAAGCTGTTCGACATCCGCATCAATGTCGAAGTCAAGAATGCCCGTGGCGTGCTGGCCCAGGTCGCCTCCGCCATTGCCGAAGCGGGCTCGAACATCGAGCATGTCTCGATGGATACCGATCCGGAGCGGCTGTACAACAGCCTGCGTTTTACCGTCCAGGTCGCCCATCGTAACCACCTGGCGGCCGTGATGCGCGGTATCCGCCATATTCCCGAGGTCACCCGGATCTCCCGTGAAAGGGGAGGGGAGGCTTGAGGATACTCGTGCTGGGCGCCGGCGTCGTCGGCATAACAAGTGCGTGGTATCTCGCCCGGGCCGGGCATCAGGTGACGGTCGTTGACCGTCAACCGGTGGCCGGCAACGAAACCAGCTTTGCCAACGGCGCCCAGATTTCTGTTTCCCATGCCGAACCGTGGGCCAATCCGCATGTCCTGCCGCGGGTCCTGAAATGGCTGGGTCGCGAGGATGCCCCGCTGCTGTGGCGCTGGCGCGCCGATCCCGCGCAACTGGCCTGGGGCCTGCGTTTTCTCGTTGAATGCCTGCCCGGCCGGACGCAACAGAACATTGCCGCCATCGTCAGCCTCGCGCTGTATAGTCGGCGCTGCTTGCAGGCTCTGCGCGCCGAACTTGCCTTGCAGTACGACCACCTCGAACACGGCATCCTGCACATTTATACCGACCGTCAGGATTTTGCCCTGGCGGCCGAAGCTGCCCGGCTGATGCGTCAGCTGGGACTCGACCGCGACACGGTCGATGTCGCGCGTTGCCTCCAGTTGGAGCCGGCGCTCGCCGATGCCGGCCATTTGCTCGTCGGGGGCGATTACACGCGTTCGGACGAGTCAGGCGATGCGCATCGTTTCACCCAAGCGCTGGCCGGGCATGCGCAAGTGGCGGGCGTCGAGTTCCGCATGGAAACGACCATCGAGCGCATCGCGACCGGCGGCGGCAAGGTGGCCGGCGTGGTCGTGCACAATGGCAAGGCCCCGGAACTCCTGACGGCCGATGCCTACGTGGTGGCGCTGGGCAGTTACTCGCCCCTCCTGTTGCGGCCAATCGGCGTGCCCGTGCCGGTCTATCCGGCCAAGGGCTATTCGGCGACCCTGACGCTGGCCGAAGACAGCCATGCGCCGTCGGTCAGCCTGACCGACGATGAGCGAAAACTGGTCTTCTCGCGCTTGGGCAATCGCTTGCGGGTGGCCGGGACGGCCGAATTCAACGGCTACAACCTCGAGCTCAATCCGGTGCGCTGCCAGGCTTTGATCGATCGCACCCGGCAGCTGTTTCCGCGCCTGCAGACCGTCGGCGAACCGGCGTTCTGGTGTGGCCTGCGCCCGGCGACGCCATCGAATGTGCCGCTGATCGGCCGGACGCATTTCGACAACCTGTGGCTCAATACCGGCCATGGCACGCTGGGGTGGACGATGGCTTGCGGTTCGGCGGCGTCGCTGGCCGAGATGATGAGCGGCACGCTGCCCGACCCCGACTTTCCGTTCTTGCGCGGATGATCGACACGCACTGCCAC
>CALJZP010000166.1 GCA_937983545.1 uncultured Azonexus sp. | reverse complement strand
AAGCACTGGGCAAGCACTTGGGCCTGACCAGCAAGGAACTGGAACACCTGTCGCTGGGGGCTCGTTTCCACGACCTGGGAAAAATCGGCATCCCCGACACCGTCCTGCGCAAACCCGAGCCCTTTGAAGCCCATGAATGGGAATGCATGAAGCAGCACGTACTGATCGGCGAACAGATCGTTCTCGCCATCAACGGCGGCCGCGTGAGCAGCGTGGCGCGCACGGTCAGACACCACCACGAGCACTTCGACGGATCGGGCTATCCTGACGGACTGAAAGGCAGCGCCATTCCACTCGACGCCCGCATCATTTCGGTGGTGGATAGCTACGACGCGATGATCGCCCGCCGCCCTTACCATGATGCGCGTGATCACCAAGCTGTCATGGACATACTGAACAGCGAGTCGGGCAGCAAGCATGATCCGGACTTGGTTCATGCCTTCGGTGCCGTCATCGAAAACCGCCGGCGGCACCAAAACGACCAAGACGCTTAGCGGATGATGCCTCCACCCAAGCAGACACGGCTCTCGTAAAGCACCACCGACTGCCCGGGTGTGAGCGCCCACTGCGGCTCGGCAAAACGTATTTCGCAGGTTTCGCTGTCGACGCGCTCGACTTCGCACGGCTGATCCGCCGTCCGATAACGCGGCTTGGCCGTATAAACCCAGTGCGTATGCGGTGCCTTGCCGGAGACCCAGCTCAATTGCTCGGCCAGCAGATCACCCTTGAGCAGGGCGGGATGATCGTGCCCTTGCACGACGTAGAGCACGTTCCTGTCCATATCCTTGCCGGCGACGAACCAGGCGTCGTGATCGCCGCCGCCGGGCAAGCCCTTTTCCTTCACGCCGCCGATCTGCAGACCCTTGCGCTGCCCCAGCGTGTGGTACATCAAACCGTCATGCTCGCCGAGCACCTTGCCGTCGTCGAGACGGCGAATCTCGCCCTTCTTGGGCGGCAGGTAGCGCGACAGGAAATCCTTGAACGGCCGCTCGCCAATGAAGCAGATGCCCGTCGAATCCTTCTTGGCGGCGACGTGCAAGCCTTCCGCCTCGGCAATCTTGCGCACCTCGCGCTTGTAGATGTCGGCCAGCGGGAACAGGGTCTTGGACAACTGCGCCTGATTCAGTCGATAAAGAAAATAGCTTTGATCCTTGGTGCCGTCCTCGGCCTTGAGCAGCTGGAATTCGCCATTGAACTCGCGTACCCCGGCGTAGTGGCCGGTGGCTATCTTCTCTGCCCCCAGCTTCAACGCATGGTCGAGGAAAGCCTTGAACTTGATTTCCGAGTTGCACAGGATGTCAGGGTTCGGCGTCCGCCCGGCCTGGTATTCGCGCAGAAATTCGGCGAACACGCGCTCGCGGTATTCGGCGGCGAAATTGACCACTTCGACGTCGATGCCGATCCGGTCGGCCACGCTCATCACGTCGATCAAATCCTGCCGCGACGAGCAGTATTCCTCGGTATCGTCATCCTCCCAGTTCTTCATGAACAGGCCGATCACATTCCAACCTTGCTGCTTCAGCAACAAGGCCGCAACGGAGGAATCGACACCGCCGGACAAGCCGACAACCACGGTTTTCTTAGACATCGGGCCCAGCCCCTTTCTTCCATTCATCCAGCGGCAGGATCACCGCCGGCTGACCATTATCGACGAACCAGCTGTCGACGACGAATCGTCGCAGTTCGCCCTCCTGACTTTTTTCTTCAATCACGGCCGACCAATGGATCGGCACGATGCCAGCGAAATTGCGGCTTTGCGGCTCCTGAACAAGATGCCAGCGCAGGTAACCGCGCTGAGCGAGCAGACGCAGCAAACGGGTAGTCGATGTCGAATGATCGATGCAGTCCATCTTGCCCGGCAGGTCGTCATCAGCATAGTTCCCACCGCGATCGTTGTAGATGTCCGACTGTTCGCCCCCCCAGCCATAAAGGCGGCCGATGGCCACGGCCAGCACCCCGCGCTCCGTGGCGGCATCGGTCGCCGCATACATCATGCGCCGTATCTGCCCCAACTGCCCCTCGGTAAAACGAACACGAACCTCATGGTCGCAACCGTAACCGTGACAGATGCGCACCGCCTCATCGGCAAAAATCGCCCCCGACCAACATGCCAACAGCAGGCACAACCAGCGCAGCATCAGCCGTAATGCACCAGCAGGTCGAGCGGATACGACTTGCCGGCCAGCAAGTCCTCGCAGCAGCGCAGGATCAGCGGACTGCGATGCCGCGCCTGGGTCGCCCTGACCTCGTCCAGCGTCAACCAGCGAGCGGCGACGATGCCATCGTCCAGCTTCCGATCCGCCTCGAAACCGCGCAACTCGCCGGCAAAGGCAAAACGCAGGTAAGTCGTGTCTTCCTTGGCCGGATGCTTCCAGTGATAGACACCGACCAGATGCGTCGGCTTGAAATGGTAGGCGGTCTCTTCCAGCGCCTCGCGCACCACGGCATCGACCAGCGCCTCGTCCTCTTCAAGATGCCCGGCCGGCTGGTTGAAGGCCAGCCCGGCCTCGGTTTCCTCCTCGACCAACAGGAATTTTCCGTCGCGATAGACGACGGCGGCGACGGTAACGTGGGGCTTCCAGACCATGGCGAGACTCGAACGGCAAAACCATTATTTTACCGTCTGAATTCGGCTAGAATTATGGGCTTTTACACACGGCAACACGGAGAATCACCATGTCCATGTCGGATCGCGACGGTTTCATTTGGCAGGATGGCAAGCTCGTGCCCTGGCGCGAAGCGACCACCCACGTCCTCACCCATTCCCTGCACTACGGCATGGGCGTATTCGAGGGCGTCCGTGCCTACAAGACCGAACGCGGCACCGCGATTTTCCGTCTCAAGGAGCACACCGAGCGTCTGTTCCGTTCCGCTCACATTTTCCAGATGGCCATGCCGTATTCGGCCGAGGAACTGAACGAAGCCCAGAAGGAAGTGATCCGTGCCAACAAGCTGGAATCCGGCTACCTCCGCCCGCTCGCCTTCTACGGATCGGAAAAGATGGGCGTTTCCCCGAAGGGCGCCAAGGTGCACGTAATCATCGCCGCCTGGCCGTGGGGCGCCTACCTCGGCGAGGAGGGCATGCAGCGCGGCATCCGCATCAAGACCTCGTCCTACACCCGCCACCATGTGAACATCACCATGGTCCGTGCCAAGGCATCGGGCAACTACATGAACTCCATCCTCGCCAACAACGAGGCGACCACCGACGGCTACGACGAAGCCCTGCTGCTCGATCCGGAAGGCTACGCCTGCGAAGGCGCCGGCGAGAACCTGTTCATCGTCAAGAACGGCAAGCTGTACACGCCGGACCTGACCGCCTGCCTCGAAGGCATCACCCGCGCCACCGTCATGCAACTGGCCGGCGAACTGGGTATCGAAGTCATCGAGAAGCGCATCACCCGCGACGAAGTCTACTGCGCCGACGAAGCTTTCTTCACCGGCACGGCCGCCGAAGTCACGCCGATCCGCGAACTCGACAACCGCCAGATCGGCGTCGGCCATCGTGGTCCGATCACCAAGGCGCTGCAGGAAAAGTATTTCGACGTGGTCTATGGCCGCTCCGCTGCACATGCCGACTGGCTGGCCGTCGTCTAATCACGGGAGAAAACAATGTCCGACAAGAAGACCATCGAAGTCACCGCCCACGATCTGCCGCTGCACTGTCCGATGCCGAATGCACCGTTGTGGAGCCAGCATCCGCGCGTCTTCCTCGACGTGCTGAAGACCGGCGAAGTGACCTGCCCGTACTGTTCCGCCAAATACGTCTTCACGGGCGAAGCGCCCAAGGGTCATCACTAAGACACGGACGGCGGGCCGCAAGCCCGCCGTTTTCGCATGAAGAAAGCCCTGATCGTCGCCCCCTCGTGGATCGGCGACACCATCATGGCGCAGCCGCTGTTCGCACGGCTGTGCGCGCGCCATCCCGGTTTGCATCTCGACGCCCTGGCCCCCCGCTGGGTCGCTCCCGTGCTGCACCGCATGGCCGAAATCCGTGATGTCATCGACAGCCCGTTCGGGCACGGCCAGCTGTCGTTAAAAGCCCGCTGGCGACTGGCCCGCCAACTGGCTGCGGGCGGCTATGACGCCGTCTATGTCCTGCCCAATTCGCTGAAATCGGCCCTCGTACCCTGGCTGGCCGGCATTCCGCAACGCGTCGGATTTACCGGCGAATCGCGCTACGGCCTGATCAATGTCCGTCACAACCTCGACAAGCAGGCGCTGCCGCTGATGGTCGAACGTTTCATGCAACTGGCCGAAACCCCGGGCACACCGCCGGCCCAGCCGATCGCCCAGCCGCGCATCCGCTCCAGCCAGGCCGACCAACAGCGCACCCTGGCCGAACTCGGCCTGAGCGAACCGGGTCGCATCGTCGCCTTCTGCCCGGGTGCCGAATACGGTCCGGCCAAGCGCTGGCCGGCCGCCCACTTCGCCTCACTGGCCCGGCAACTGGCCTTGCAAGGCTGTGCCATCTGGCTGTTCGGCTCGCCCAAGGACCATGCCGTCGCCGAGGAAATCGCCCAGCTCGCGCCAGGCCTGTGCCGCAACCTGTGCGGCGCCACCTCCCTGGCCCAGGCGGTCGACCTGCTGGCCCTAGCCGATTTGGTGGTGTGCAACGACTCCGGCCTGATGCACGTCGCTGCCGCCCTCGACCGGCCCATCGTCGCGCTCTATGGCTCATCGTCACCCGGCTTCACGCCGCCGCTGTCGAATCGCGCCGACGTCGTCAGCCTGAATCTCGACTGCAGCCCCTGCTTCAAGCGCGAATGCCCGCTCGGCCACTTCGACTGCCTGAACAAGCTGTCGCCCGAGCAGGTTCTCGCGCATTGCCAACAATGGATTTCACCATGAGCAAGCCCGGACACTTCGCGTCACCCGACGATGTCGAACATGCGTTCTACGACGCCATCGCCCATGGCGATGCCGATTTGCTGATGCTGGTCTGGGCCGAGGATGAAGACACGATCTGCGTCCATCCGACCGGCGTCCGCCTGCGCGGCGAGGCGCCGATCCGCGAAAGCTGGCGCAGCATATTCAACAGTGCCCGCATCAAGGTCCAGCCCGAATCGATTGCCCACTGGCAGGGAACTGTCATGGCCATCCATCACCTGACGGAAATCCTGTTCGTCGGCGACGATCCCAGCCCGCACGGACCGCTTCACGTCACCCACGTCTATGTTCGTGGCGCGCACGGCTGGCGCATGGTCAGCCGACACGCTTCGGCCGCCGACGATGGCCATCAGGCGATGGCCGACGCCATTCCGCATACGCTGCATTGAAGCCCTACCGCGCACCCGGCTGGCTGCCCGGTGGCCAGGCCCAGACCCTCTGGCCCCTGCTGATCAAGCCGAAATCCATCCCGCTGCGCCGCGAGCGTTGGGAAACGCCGGACGGCGACTTCATCGACGTCGATCACCTCGACGGCCCGGCCGAATCTCCCCTGCTGGTTCTCTTCCATGGGCTGGAAGGCAGTGCGCGCAGCCACTACGCCATTTCGACCGCCCGTGCCTGCAAGCGCATCGGCTGGCGCCTCGCCCTCCCGCACTTCCGGGGTTGCTCCGGCGAATTGAACCGCCGGCCGCGCGCCTACCATTCGGGCGATTCGGCAGAAATCGACTGGATCCTGCATCGCCTGCACCAGGGCAACGCCGGCCATCGCCTGCACGCTGCCGGCATTTCACTGGGCGGCAATGCGCTGCTCAAATGGGCGGGTGAACAGCAGCAGTCAGCCGCCACGCTGGTCACCGGCGTGGCCGGCATCTGCGCGCCTCTGGATCTCGCTGCCTGCGGCCACCACCTGGCACGCGGCTTCAACCGGATCTACACCCGGCATTTCCTCGACACCTTGAAATCCCGCTCGGCTGCCCGCCTTGAGCGCTTTCCCGGGCTTTTCGACGAGACACGCATGCGCCGCTCGCGCAACCTGTGGGACTTCGACGATGCAGTGACCGGCCCGGTGCATGGCTTTGCCGGTGCCGACGATTACTGGGCCCGCTCATCGGCCAAATCCTGGCTGAAAACGATTGCGGTGCCCGCCCTGGTCGTCAATCCCCAAAACGATCCCTTCCTGCCGGCATCCGCTCTGCCCGGCCGGACCGACATCAGCGCCAGCGTCCGCCTCGAGCAACCGGCAACCGGCGGCCACGTCGGCTTCGTCAGCGGCCCATTTCCCGGGAATCTGGACTGGCTGCCACAAAGACTCTTACACTTCTTCACTTCAGAATTGCGATAACACACCATGAGCCAACTCCCAGCCGAGATTTTCAAGGCCTACGACATCCGGGGCATCGTCAACAAATCGCTGACTGCCGACGTGGTGCGCCAGGTCGGTCACGCCCTCGGCTCGCTGGCCGTCGAACAAGGCCAGAAGTCCATCGCCGTCGGCCGCGACGGCCGCCTGTCCGGCCCGGAACTGGCCGGCGCGCTGATGGAAGGTATCTGTGCCGCCGGCGTGGATGCCATCGATGTCGGCTGCGTGCCGACGCCGCTGACCTATTTTGCCGCCTACGAACTGGGCTGCCACTCCTGCGTCTCGGTCACCGGCAGCCACAACCCGCCGGACTACAACGGCCTGAAGATGGTCATCGGCGGCACGACGCTGGCGCTGGACGCCATCCAGGACCTCAAGAAACGCATCGAAGCCGGCAACCTGAAGCACGGTCAGGGTCAGCGCCGCAGCGCCGACATCACTGCCGCCTACGTCGAGAAGATCGTCGGCGACGTCAAGCTGGCCCGCCCGATGAAGATCGTCATGGACTGCGGCAACGGCGTCGCCGGCGCCATCGCCCCCGAACTGTTCAAGCGCCTGGGCTGCGACATCGTGCCGCTCTACTGCGAAGTCGATGGCAATTTCCCGAATCACCACCCGGACCCTTCCAAACCGGAAAACCTGGCCGATGTGATCAAGGCACTCAAGGAAACCGATGCCGAGATCGGTATCGCCTTCGACGGCGACGGCGACCGCCTCGGGGTGGTGACCAAGGATGGCGAGATCATTTTCCCGGATCGCCAGTTGATGCTCTTCGCCGCCGACGTGCTGTCGCGCGTGCCGGGCAGCCAGGTCATCTACGACGTCAAATGCACCCGCCTGCTCGCTCCGTGGATCAAGAAGCACGGTGGCGTGCCGCTGATGTGGAATACCGGCCACGCGCTGGTCAAGGCCAAACTGAAGGAAACCGGCGCCCCGCTGGCCGGCGAGATGTCCGGCCACACCTTCTTCAAGGAACGCTGGTACGGCTTCGACGACGGCCTGTACACCGGCGCCCGCCTGCTCGAAATCCTGAGCCAATCGGCCGACGCCAACCCGGTGCTGAAAAACCTGCCCAACGCGCCGTCCACCCCGGAACTGAACATCAAGATGGCCGAAGGCGAACCCTTCAAGCTGATCGACAAGTTGAAGGCCGACGGGAAATTTACCGGCGCCGAGGAAATCGTCACAATCGACGGCGTCCGCGTGGAGTACGCTGATGGCTTCGGGCTGGCCCGCCCGTCGAACACCACGCCGGTTGTCGTTCTGCGCTTCGAAGCCGACAATGCGGCGGCGCTGGCACGCATCCAGCAAGACTTCCGGCAAGCGCTCAACGCGGTGTGGCCAGGCATCCAACTGCCGTTTTAAGGAGTTTTCGTGAGCGAATCAGCCGCCGACCAGCTGTTCCTCGGACGCCAGCCGATCCTGGACCGCGACCAGCAACTGTTCGCTTACGAACTGCTTTTCCGCAGCGGTAGCCAGAACTTCGCCGACGTAACCGATGGCGTCCAGGCCACGGCTACCGTCATCGCCAACGCCTTCACCGAACTCGGCGTCGCAGCGGCGCTCGGCAAGCACCGCGGCTTCATCAATGTGGACGAGCAGTTCCTGTTCAGCGACATGCTCGAATTGCTGCCCCGCCAGTCCGTCGTTCTGGAAATCCTGGAAACCGTGCCGCCGACGCCGGCCGTGGTCGAGCGCTGCCGTGCCCTGAAAGCTGCCGGTTTCACGCTGGCGCTCGACGACGTCGTCCAGCTCGAACCGGCTTTTGCCGAGTTGCTGGCAGTGGTTGAAATCGTCAAGGTCGACATCCAGCCGCTATCGCGCGTCGAACTGATGCAACTGTGCATGAAGCTCAAGCCGATGGGCAAGCAACTGCTGGCCGAGAAAGTCGACTCGCGCGAGCAGATGGAACAGTGCCTGAAGCTGGGCTTCACCCTCTTCCAGGGCTATTACTTCGCCAAACCGACCATCATCGCCGGCAAAAAACTGGATCATTCGCAGCTGTCGCTGATGAAGCTGATGGGACTGCTTCTGGGCGACGCCGACACCAGCGAACTCGAAGCAGCGCTGAAACCGGAGCCGGGTTTGACCGTCAACCTGCTGCGCATGACCAATTCGGTTGGCGCCGGGTGCACCGAGCGCATCACCTCGCTGGGCCATGCCATCACCGTTCTTGGCCGACGCCAGCTCCAGCGCTGGCTGCAGTTGCTGGTCTTCGCGTCTGGCAAGCAGAACGCAACCGGCAACCCGCTCCTCCTGATGGCGGCTACGCGCGGGCGGCTGATGGAACTGCTGGCCGACGAATTGAGCCCCGGCGACAGCGGATTGGCCGACCGGGCCTTCATGGCCGGCATCATGTCCTTGATGCCCGCCCTCGTCGCTCAGACCATAGAAGAAATCGTGGCACCGCTCGGCCTCGCCGGCGACGTGCGGGATGCGCTATGTCACGGCAGCGGCCGACTGGGTGCCTTGCTGCGCATCACCGAAAGCAGCGAAAGCGGCAACATGCAGGAATTGAGCGCCGCGCTGGCCGAGTTGCCCGGTCTGGGAGCAAAAGCCATCAATCGGGCGCAGACCATGGCGCTGCAATGGGCCAACGAAATCGGCCGGGAACAATCCCCTTAAGCATCGTTACAAAACCGCCACAGCCTGACACCATCCGGCCGGACAGGCAGCCCCTATAATCGGCGGATCACTTATTTCACGATATTTCATGGATAGCGAACGCCCATACCGGCCATTCGGATATAACGCGCTTGGCAGCCCTCCCCAGAGTCCGCTGGCCAAATTGCTCGCTTTCCTGTTGAGCGCCGCCTTCCTCGTCCTGGCTTTCATGTTTTCGCTGGTCGCCCTGGCGGTTGTCGCCGTCCTTGGCCTCGTGCTCGGCGGCTGGCTGTGGTGGCGGACCCGGCAACTGCGTCAGCAGATCAATCGCCGGCGAGCCGAACAATGGAGCAGCCCCGAACAGGGAAATCCGTTCCGCGCCACCGCACCCGGGGCCTCATCAACCGTCATCGACGGTGAGGCAACGCGCATCGCCGACGAGGCGACGGGCAGCCAGACGCGCCGACAGGAAGGCTGACAGCCGCGAACGGGCCCGCGAGGCTAGGTTTAACGCAGCTTGGGATTCAGCGAGCCGCGG
>CALJZP010000165.1 GCA_937983545.1 uncultured Azonexus sp. | reverse complement strand
TCGTCGCCCGCACTCAACGCTTGACGGGCAAACCCCGGATACGGCTTACTTCAACCAGCCGCTGCTCGCCGCAGCGGCTTAACCCGCAGAGAACTCACTTAAGAAAACCAAATTTCTGTCCAACTGCGCGGGGCCACCTCTATTTGTGCGGCAAGATTCAAACCAGGGTTATGTTGGATCGCGTAGTCACCGGTTGCTGATTTGACTATTCTTTCAAGCGCAGCGTGAGTGTGGGTGTGAGGAAACTCCAATTCCGTTGATGGATGTCCCTCAATCTCTACGCCGAAATCGATGCTGAAGCTCCATGGTCTTTCTGGGTGGTTCCAAGGCGAACCTCTCAATCGCACACGCTCCGTATAGCCATCCATCAAGCGAGAGTAGGTAAATCTCTTTTTCGTATACCCCTGCTTCTTCAGATATTCCTTCTGAAGCGCAGACATGAAGGTAGAAATAATGTCGTTCATGCTGCCCAACGTTGTAAATCACCGGACGGCAAAAGCGAAGCTTTTGCCGTCCGGTGGATTGAGATGTTATACGTAGCATGCTTATTTGACTTGAAGCGGCGTATCGGTTGGTGAAGCCCACTCAGCATCAAATAGCTCTTTAATTCGTTTCAATGCCGCTTCTTCAGAGAAGTCGCCAGTATTTCCGTAAGCTTTGGCAACGTGCCGAGCAATATCCACAAGCATTAAGCCCCATGCTCCGGGGTCGTCCCAGACTGTTTTCAATGAATACTGCTGGGGCAAGTTATCCCCTCCCCACACTCGCAATATTTCAAATGCCCCAGCGTCACGTGACAAAGGCGGCTCCTCTAGCTCGATTCCTTTACGGCCGAACATACAGGGCTCCTGACGTATAACGTTGTAGGTAAAGGGCGCTGCGCGGCGTTTTATCGCACAGCGTCCAGCGACCGTAAGGAAACGATTTTGACCGCAGGGTTAGGAGTCTCGTTCATTTTGGCCGAGGCATATTTTCTTGAAGCGCTGCAAGAAAGCGCTTATCAAGTCCTGCGCCGCCGGGTGTTGCCTCAGCTAACTTGATCTTCTTCCATGCTTCGGCGTAGTTTCCAACGTTGAAGAGAACGATCGCCCAATTCTGCAGGTTCATGGTGTGCTGCGGAGCGCGCTCATACAACCGCGCAAATCGTGCAAACGCTTCCTTCACAAGGGTTTCGCTTCGTTCCCGTGTCGCGATGGTTCCGAGCGTCAAGGCGTAATCGACGGCAAAGTTGAGATCACTTCCAACAAAGCGTTCAGCCTCAGCGAAGAGCTTTAATGATTCGTCGGATTTCCCACTGATTGAGGAAATCGCCGCCATGCCCCAAAGGGCCGTTCCATTGGTGCTATCAAGCAACCAGGCTTGATTAAATCGGCGCATGGCGTCCGGGTAGTTGTTCTGACGAAGAAACTGCCAGCCGCGAGCGGCGATGTCTTCGGACGCCTTCTTTCTGTTTCCCTTGTAGTAATCATCGACGCTTGCGAGGAACTTCGCGTCTGCCGCCTTTTGCGCTTCGTTTTTCGGCTGAGAGCCATACTTCGGCTGCAGATTCATGTCCTGTGCATTGGCGCCCTCGGACACGAACGCGATGCCACACAACAGGGCCAACAGGAGTGTTCGAACCGGAAGCATAGAGACTCCTAACTAGAAGTAGACAACACTTTCACATACCCATATCTGGCCATTTGTTGCCGAATATGGATATTTATTTCCAATAATGGACAGGTCGTGATTGCCATTGTTGGACATCTTTGACGACGCATTCCTAAACCTCGGCGATTAATCCAGCGATACCCGGCGCGCTTGCAATAGAGGGCTGGTTTAGCCCCAGAGGGCAAATGCACCAATTGGCTTGCGCATATGCCGTGATTGTAATGCTGCATCGCATGGCGTAGTCATAGATTATTGACATTTTCCGGCGTTGGGCTGGTCGCCTAAAGGTCGTTCTGCGCTTGCTCGGTACGGTACGTCTGGAATCCGTCATGCCTCACTTCCCCGGCTGGCAGGGGCGAGATCTCGGGCTCCGTTCCCTCGTTCGGGACGAAGCGGCCCTTTTGCCCGACATGTGCCGCGATGGCCCGGCGCAGGCAGGCCAGGGCTTCGCGGCTTTCGGGCAGGTAGGCGCCGTAGGCGTGGAACTCGTGATTCATTTGCGGCCAGACGTCGAGACGGATATTGCCGCCTTGGGCGACGACCATGCTCGCGAAATCGCGGATCATGTCGACCAGGATTTCCCGCCCCCCGGCCTGCAGGTAGATCGGCCCCAGGGATCGATAGTCCTGCCCGATCGGCGACAAGGCGGCGTCGCTCAGCGCCTGCCCGCCCTTGAGCCACCTTGCGAACTGCAGGGTCATGTAGCCCTGGACCAGATCGTACGGATCGTTGCCGAACTGGCTGGCACCGCGCCGCCCGATATCGGTCCACGGACTGATGCCCACGGTGAGCGCGGGTGTCGGCAGATTGGCTTCCCGCAGTCTCGCCAGCACCATCAGCGCCAGGTGACCGCCCGCCGAGTCGCCGCACAGCACCAGCTTTTCCGGCGGCGTGCCGTGTGCCAGCACATAGGCGTAGGCGGCCAGGCCGTCGTCGAGTTGTGCCGGATGCGGATGCTCTGGCGTCAAACGGTAATCCGGCGCAAAAACGGCAACCCCCAGCGTGTGGGCCAGGCAGGCGGCGAAATGGCGCGACACCCCGGCATAGAAGGTGTAGCCGCCGCCGTGAAAGTGCAGCAAGGTGGCGTCGCTGTGGCGCACCTGCGGCAGGAACCAGGTGCCGCGCGGCTCGCCGTCGCCGGTTTCGCGGACGTCAACGTCGGGATAGGTTTCGGTCATCCCGTAGACGCTGTCGAAGTAGGCCCGGCTTTCGGTGATGTCATGGCTGATACGAAAGGCATGGTTGAACTGGGCACGCGTGTAGCGGGTGCCGTATTCGAACAGAAACGGCCATCCCTTCACCAACGGCCTGCCCAATACCCATCCCAGCGCCACACGGCACAGGCAAGCGGCCGATACGGCCATGCTGCGCAGCTTGTGCGACAGACGTCCCTGAATTATCGTCTTCATGATCATGTACTCGTGGATTTCGATCTGCGCCATCCTGCCCGCCCCGCCGCTACCCTGCTAGAACGCAAACGACACCCGTTGAAGACACCGCTCTCCCGCCTGCACGTTCCCTCCCCGACCCTCGGAGCTTGCCTGATGGCCGGCATCGAGCGCGATACGCGCGGCTGCTCGCTGGACGACCTGGAACGCCTCAATTACTACCCGGCAACGCCGATGGCGGTGATCTCGTGGATTTTCGAAGGCACGCTGCACATGCTCGAAGGCGAGGCAAAGGGAAACCGATTCGCGCTCGGCCCGGCCTTGCCCAGAATCACCCTGTCCGGCCCGCAACGCGGCCCGGCCGCCAGTTGGTCCCCGGGGCCTGTACACGCCCTGTCCGTCGGCATGTATCCGGAAGCCGTCAAACGCCTCATCGGCCAACCCGTGGAAAACTTCCTGGATCAGCATCTGCCTCTGGAAACGGTGGCACCGACGGCCCTGTTCCAGGCTTGTCAGGCCGTCCTTGCGGCCGGCGCCGCCGACGCATTTGCGCTTCTCGAAAAGGAAATCCAGCCCTTGTGGAAGGGGCCGCTCCGGCCCAGCCCGGTACCGTATATCGGCGACTGGGTACGCTCGGTGGCAACCCGGGCCACCCACTCCAGCGCTGGGCGCAGCCTGCGCCATTGGCAACGCCTTGTCCGCGACTGGACCGGCCAGAGCTATCGCGACCTGCAGTTGTTCACCCGCGTCGAAGAAGCGTTCATCCGGCGTATTGCCGGCGGCAACGGCAGCTCGCCAAACCTCGCGGACATAGCGGCCGACGCGGGCTTTGCCGACCAATCGCACATGGGACGCCAGATTCGCAAGGTTACCGGGATGTCGCCCGCCCGCTTCGGCGAACGCCTGGCCAACGACGAATCCTTCTGGTACTACCGCCTGATCGCCGGGGAAATTCGGCAATACGGCTGAACCGGCGGCGCAACCCTCACGGGCATGGCCGCCATGCCTGCCGGCCAGCGGGGCCAGCACACGAGGAATGCCGGGAACCTCGTTCCCGGAAAAAACCCTGTTTCACTCCCGGCCGGTTTTCCTCGACTCGATGAAGGTCTGTATGGCCCAGGCCAGTTCCTGCTTGAGCACGCCCTGCCAGGGCGGCATGTGGGTGACGCCGACGATGACCTTGCCGTTGCGGACCGTCCTGGCGAAGTAGGCATCGTTGTCGCGCATGCAGGCGGCGTTCAGTTCGGCATCGCTTATCCGTCGGCAGAAGCGGTTGAGGTTGCGCAAATCGGGCGCCGGGGCGGCGTTGGTGCTGGCGTCGGCGCCATGGCAGCGGGCGCAGGCCTGGCTGTAGGCTTTCTGGCCGATGGCAACGGCCTCGGGGTTGCCGCGATAAGGGTTTTCGCTGCGCCAGGTTTCGCCGAGCGGCGGCAGGCCGTCGGGTAACACGGTGGGAGCCACGGCAACTTCATCGGCCAGGGCCGAGGCCGCCAAAAGAACGGCCATCGCGGTAACGAGCAATTTTTTCATGGCGGTCACCAGTCGGTCGGGCAGCCGGTGCAACCCTCGAATTCGGCTTCGTGGAAAACGGCAAAGCGGCGGAAGCTACCCGTCAGGTCGGCCTTGCGGAAATTTACGGTGAAGAACTTGGCTTCCTGCAGATTGGCATTGGTCAGCCGGGCGCCGATGAACCAGGCGAAATTGGCCTTAGCCGCCTCCAGATTGGCACCGGTCAGGTCGGCCTCGCTGAAATCGGCGCGGAACAGGCGGGCGAACTCGAGATCGGCGCCTACCAGGCGGGCACCACGGAAGGTGGCCGTCGGTGCGGCGGCCTTGACGAGCCGGGCGGCCGTTAAGTCGGCGCCATCGAAGTTTGCCCCGGCCAGATTGGCCCCGGTGAAGTTGGCACGTGCCAGGTTGGCGCCGGAAAAATCGGCTCCAGCGAGGTTTTTACCCGCCAGATTGGCGTGGCGGAGGTCGACGCCGCGACACTGGGTGTGCGGCCAAATACCGCAGCCGTTGATGACCGGTGGCCCGCCCTCCTGCGCGAGGGCCATGGGCAGTCGGAGCAACAGGGCGATGAAAAGCAGGCGGCGCATTGTGGGCGGTTTCCGATCGGTAAGTGATGCTCGAAGAAGAGGTGACAGGGCCGGTGTCCATGCAGCACCGGCCCCGCCGGTTGAACGCCGCGAGCGGGGAAAGGTCGCTCGCGGCGCGGGGGAGCGCTATTTCCTGGCCATCTTCGGCAGCTTGAACACCCACATCGAGCCGCCCTGCGTCACCTGCTTGGTCAGGTCGGCCATGTCGCCGCCCCACAGGGGCACGGCGCCGCCATAGCCGGACTGGATGCCGAGGTACTGCTCGCCGTCCATTTCCCAGGTGATGGGCACGGAGACCACGCCGGAGCCGGTCTGGAACTTCCACAGTTCCTTGCCGTTCTTCGCGTCGAAGGCCTTGACGTAGCCGTCGGAGGTGCCGGTGAATACCAGGCCGCCGGCGGTGGTCAGGGTACCGGCCCAGAGCGGGAACTTCTCCTTGTGCTCCCAGGCGATCCGGCCGGTCTTCGGGTCAATGGCGCGCAGCGTGCCGACGTGGTCGTCGAATAGCCGCTTGATGCGGAAGCCCTGGCCGAGGTAGGCGGAGCCGGCCTTGTAGGTCAGCTTTTCGGTCCAGTAGTCCATCGCCCAGTGGTTGGCCGGGATGTAGAACAACTCGGTCTGCGGGCTGTAGCTCATCGGCATCCAGTTGGTGCCGCCGAGGAAGGGCGGCGAGACGAAGATCGAATCGCCCTTGTCGGCCCCCTCCTTCGGCTTCGGCGGATGCTGGCCGTCGACGATCATCGGCTTGCCGGTCTTGAGGTCGAAGCCCTTGGCCCAGGTGATGCCCTCCACGAACGGCCAGGCACCGATCAGCGACGTCGGCTTGTTCGGGTAGCCCGAACCGTCCGAAAGCTTCTCGCGGTCGGTGACGAAGAAGAAGCCGTTGCGGTCGGCGTGGGCCGAGGCCTTGACCAGCTTGCCGCTCTTCGGATCCTTGTACTCGAAGAGGACGACCGAGTTGTTGCCGGAGAAATCCCAGGCGTCGTTCGGAGTGTGCTGGAAGAAGCCTTTCAGCTCGCCGGTGCTGGCATCGACATAGGCCTGGCCGGAGGTGAACAGGCTGTCCCAATTGCGCGGGTCGTCGCCTTCCTTGGTGCGGTGCCAGGTATTCCACGGCGCCGGGTTGCCGGAACCGATGACCACCATGTTCTTCTCCACATCGTAGCTGGCGGTCTGCCACGGCGCGCCGCCGCCGTGATGCCAGGCCTCGACCTTCTTGCCGTCCGGCCCATCCGGCCAGCTTGGCGCCTTGGGGTCGCCGGTCGTCGTGCTATCCTTGCCGTTCAGGCGGCCCATGTGGCCTTCGACCATCGGTCGGGCCCAGACTTCCTCGCCGGTTTCCGGGTCGCGGGCGAACAGCCAGCCGACGACGCCGAATTCGTCGCCCGACGAACCATGCACCACCAACACCTTGCCACTCTTCTGGTCCTTCACGACGAAGGGCGCGCCGGTCATCGTGTAACCGACCTTGTGGTCGCCGAACTTCTTGCGCCAGACCACCTTGCCGGTGTCCTTGTTGAGAGCGACGACGGCCGCGTCCAGCGTGCCGAAATAAATCTTGTCGCCATAGATGGCGGCCCCCCGATTGACCACGTCGCAGCATGGACGAATGTCGTCCGGCAGGCGGGCCTCATATTCCCAGAGACGCTTCCCGGTCCGCGCATCGATCGCGAAGATGCGGGAGTACGAGGCGGTGACGTAGATGACGCCGTCGTGCACCAGAGCTTGCGCTTCCTGCCCGCGCTGCTTTTCGCCGCCGAAGGAGAAGCTCCAGGCCGGCACCAGGCTGTCGACGTTCTTCGTGTTGACCTTGGTCAGCGTGCTGTGGCGCTGCGCCTTCAGGCCCAGGCCATAGGAGAGGACATCCTGCGTACTCTTGTCGTCATTGAGGATGTCTTCCCAGCTCACCGTTTTGCCGGCCAACGCGGAGGTGCAGACCGTGGCCGTGACCAGGGCAGCAAGCAGCGTCCGGCGGGAAGGGCAGTGCATATTCATCATGTTTTTCCTTGTCTCCAGGTAGGTGTTCGTATCGTCCCCGTGGGGTCTGCCAGCGCTTGCCGACAGGCCAGGCCAGTCTAGGAGGCCACCCGCTGGCTCGTCCCGGGAGA
>CALJZP010000164.1 GCA_937983545.1 uncultured Azonexus sp. | reverse complement strand
CCCACGTCGAAGCCAGGTCGCCCCCAGATTCGGTGTGATGCGCATTTACTGCTTCCTTGAGCCCTTCGACTGCTGCCGAAGGTTCAAAAGTGAAGTCATTCTAACATGCGCGATCCAAGCAGCCGGAGAATATCCGCTGGTGACTGAAGGATGGCGTCGGCACCCCATTTTTCAAGGGGCAGTTCGTCGCCGAGATAGCCCCAGGCGGCAGCGACGACTCTCACCCCCGCGGCCCGGGCCGACTGGATGTCGCGCAGATCGTCGCCGACATACAGGCAGTCCGCCGGTGGTGTTCGGGTGATGGTGCTGGCGAGGAAGAGGGGGTCCGGTGCGGGTTTCGGTCGCGGGGAGGAATCTCCGCTGACGATGCAGCTTGCGCGCCCGATCAGCCCCAGGGCTTCGATGACCGGCAGGGTGTAGCGACTGGTCTTGTTGGTGACGACTCCCCACGGTACCTTCTGGGCTTCGAGGCAAGCCAGCATCTCCTCAACGCCGTCGAAGAGGGTGGTTTCGACACAGGGCGATTCGCCGTAGTAGGCGAGGAAGCGCCGGTGGAGTTCGGCGTAATCCGCATCTGCCGGCACGAGGCCGAACCCGATGCCGAGCAAGCCGCGCACGCCCTTGGATACATGTGGGCGGATGACCTCGGCCGGCAGCGGGCTGCGTCCCGATTCCAGAAGGAGGCGGTTCAGCACTGCGCCCAGATCGGCTGCCGTATCGGCCAGCGTTCCGTCCAGATCGAACAGAATCGCCTTAGCCATCCCGCCGCGCGCGCAACAGGTAATTGACGTCCGTATCGGGGCCGAGGGCGTAGGTCTTGCTGAACGGGTTGTAAGTCATCCCGATGATTTCCTCCACCATCAGCCCGGCTGCCCGGGCGAAGCGTGACAATTCCGCCGGCCGGATGAATTTCGCATAATCGTGCGTGCCGCGCGGCAGCAGTTTGAGGATATATTCGGCGCCGACGACGGCGAAGAGGTAAGACTTCGGATTGCGGTTGATGGTGGAGAAGAATCCCGTACCGCCGGGGTGGACGAGCTGCGCACAGGCAAGCACGGTGCTGGCCGGATCCGGCACGTGTTCCAGCATTTCCAGGCAGGTGACGACATCGAAAGCGCCTGACATCTGGGCAGCGAGTTCTTCAGCGGAGGCCTTGCGGTAATCTACTTCCTGTCCGCTTTCCAGCAGGTGCAGCTTTGCCACCGCGAGCGCTTTCTCAGAGAGGTCGATGCCGGTGACCCGAGCGCCTCTGGCCGCCATGGACTCGGCGAGAATGCCGCCGCCGCAGCCGACATCCAGAACCTGTTTCCCGGCCAGGCCGACATGGCGGTCGATCCAGTCCAGCCGCAAGGGGTTGATGTCGTGCAGGGGCTTGAATTCGGACGCTGGATCCCACCAGCGGTGGGCCAGCTCGCTGAACTTGTCGAGTTCCGCCGGATCCGCGTTGAGGTTCGACGAGGGATTCATGGGGCTATGCCTGAAAAAAAAGCCCTGCCTGGGCAGGGCTTTTTTACCGGAGCGCGTGGTTACCGGGTGCCGATGACCTCGATTTCGACACGACGGTCTGGCTGCAGGCACTCGATCAGCTGCTTCGTCTTCTTTTCGCTCTTGCCGCACTTGTCGCCGGTGACGGGTTGCTTCTCGCCCTTGCCCTCGGTGTAGATGCGGTTTGCCTCGACGCCCTTGCCGACCAGATAGGCCTTGACGGCTTCGGCGCGTTTCTCGGAGAGCTTCTGGTTGTACTGGTCGGAACCGATGCGGTCGGTATGGCCGACGGCGATGATGACTTCCAGCTTCATGTCCTTGAGCTTGCTGGTGATGTCATCCAGCTTGGCTTTGCCTTCGGGGCGCAGCACGGCCTTGTCGAAGTCGAACAGCGCATCGGCGGCCAGCGTCACTTTCTGTGCCGCCGGCTTCGGCGTCGGGGCGGGCGTCGGGGCGGGCGCCGGGGCGGGCGCCGGGGCGGGCGCTGGCGGCTCGGGTTTCTTCACCAGGTCGGGGTCGCACTCGGCGATGGCCATGGCGGGCGTCCAGCGGGTGGTCTTCCAGCACAGGCCGAAGCCGCTCTTGGCGACGAAGCCGCGGGTGTCGAACAAATAGCCATCGTTGTTCGGAACCTGAGCCAGTGCGACGGAGGCGCTCATGCCCAAGGCAGCCAGCAGCGTGATTTTCGAAAGTTGCTTATTCATTCTTACCCCCCTCGTTGCGGTGCGAAAGATGAGTGGATTGATCGGTCCGAAAAACCTTTTGAAACACTTGTTAGGCAAGACATCCATGTCCAGCCGATTCAAGCAGATAATTTATTCTGCCACAAATTGACAGTGTCAAGCAATTGGGCAGTGTCGCATCCCTGCAACAGCCCGTTTTCGACCCGAAGCACGCCATTCACCCAGACATGGCTGACATGTTCCCTCCCGGCAGCATAGACCAGGTGGGAGACAGGATTGAAGCACGGGCGGGTTTCCGGAGCGTCGAGGCGGATGGCGCACAAATCGGCGGCTTTCCCGACCTGGATCGAGCCGATGCGCCGATCCAGGCCGAGCGCTGCAGCGCCGTTCAGGGTCGCCATGCGCAGCGCCGTGTGGGCATCGAAGGCGGCGGCGCTTCCGCTCACGGCCTTTGCGAGCAGGGAGGCATGGCGCATCTCCTGGAAGAGATCGAGGCGATTGTTGCTGGCGGCGCCGTCCGTGCCGAGACCGATGCGCAGTCCGTGTTCGAGCTTGGCGATGACCGGCGCGATGCCGCTGCCCAGTTTCATGTTGGAAGTCGGGCAATGGGCGATGCAGCAATCGTACTTCGCCAGCAGGCGGATCTCGGCTGCGTCGAGATGGGCGGCATGAACGCCGATTAGGCCGGGCCCGAGCAGGCCGAGTCGGTGCAGCCGCGCGAGCGGCCGCTGGCCGTGCAGGCGCAGGCTTTCCTCGATTTCCGCCCGGGTTTCATGGATGTGGATGTGTATCGGCAGATCGAGTTGTGCGGCAAGGGTGACGATGCGCTCGAAAGTCGCGTCGCTGACGGTATAGGGGGCATGCGGTGCCAGGCAGAAAGACAGGAGCGGATCGGTACGCAGGCGGTCGCGCACGGCTAGCCCCTTGCTGATGTAGTCGTCGGCATCAACAGCGTAGGCGGTCGGAAACTCGATGACGACCAGCCCCAGTACGGCGCGCATGCCCAGGCTGCGTGCCGCCTCGGCTGCCGCCTCCGGGAAGAAATACATGTCGTTGAAGCAGGTGATGCCGCCACGCAGCATCTCTGCGCAGGCCAGCAGAGTACCATCGCGCACGAAGGCCGCGGAAACATGCCTGGCTTCTGCAGGCCAGATATGGTCCTTCAGCCATGTCATCAGCGGCAGATCGTCGGCGATGCCGCGCATTAGGGCCATGGCAGCGTGCGTGTGGAGATTGACCAGCCCGGGAATCAGTACATGCTCCGGCAGGCTGATGCGCGAGGCTGGTGCGTAGCGCTCGAGCGCCTCCTGCCTGGGCAGGATGCCAACGATGTTCTCTCCGGAGACCGCCACGGCATGGTCCTCGAGCACCACGCCGTGCGGCTCGACGGGGATCAGCCAGGACGGCTCGATCAGTTCGTCTATGGGTTCCGGCATGCGTAAAAAAACCCCGCCCTGCCGGGGCGGGGTTTCTTGAGGCGTTAATGATTATTTCGCCGGTCCTTGCACTTCGACGACGACGCGGCGATTCGGTGCCAGGCATTCGATCAGCTTCTTGCGCGGCAGCTTGTCGTCGCACTTCACGCCGGGGACCGCTTGCGTCTTGCCGGCGCCCATGGTTTCGATGGTCTCGGCCTTGGCCCCCTTGCTTTCCAGATAGGCTTTGACGGCGTCGGCACGCTTCTCGGACAGTTTCTGGTTGGTCTCATGACTGCCGATGCGGTCGGTATGCCCGGTGATGAGGATCAGTTTGACGCTGGCACAATTGCCCAGCTTGTCGATTACGTTCTTGTCGAGCTGCTCCTTGCCGGCGGCATTCAGGTCGGCCTTGCCGAAGGCAAAGGTGGCGTCGTTCTGGAGTGAATAAGCGAAGTTGCAGAGCTTCGGTTTCGCCGGTGCCGCGGCCGGTGCGGGCGCGGGCGCGGGCGC